>CAYZYE010000012.1:0-41840 GCA_964481205.1 uncultured Anaerolineae bacterium
GCTCACCCAACGCGGTTTCAACCGCTGGATTGTAGAATTGAACAGCCCTGGGGTGACAACACATTGAATTGAAATAGACTTTTTTCATTTTTCTGCTATAATGACCTTGCTCTTGATTATTCTGACCCGTTTTCAAAGGGGGTGGTTCCGGCTGACAATCCATAGAAAATAATTCACCTGATACAAATTCAAGCATTCTTTTTTAGCCCAGATTTATAATTGAGGAGGAACAAGATGTTGTTCAAGCGAACGAAAATAGGCGTTTTGCTTGCCGTGTTGGTTGTTTTGTCTTTGACCTTGGGCGCTTGCCAAAAAAAGCCCGAAGTGGTCGGCGGATTCGAGATTCCGGCGGTTGAAAAGGACAAATTCAACGTGGCAATGGTCTTGATCGGCCCGCACGATGACGGCGGTTGGAGCCAGGCCCATTATGAGGGTCTGGAATATGTCAAAGAAAATGTGCCCAATGTCCACGTCGCCTATATCGAGAACGTGCCCGAAGGCGCGGACTCGGAGCAGATTTTCCGCAGTTTGTCCCGCAAGGGCTTTGACTTGATTTTTGGCACTTCGTTTGGGTACATGGACGCGATGGAAACCGTCGCCGAGGAATTTCCCGACATCACTTATATTCACATCAGCGGCTACAAGTCCAATATGAAAAACTTTGGCAACCTCTTTGGGGCTATGGAAGACATGAAATTCCTGGCCGGGATGCTGGCCGGGTCGCGCGCCAAGCTCGATGGCAACCCCAAGATCGGCTATATGGCTACTTTTCCCATCCCCGAGGAAATTCGCCTGGGCAACGCCATTGCGATGGGAATGAAAGTGACCTGCCCCGAATGCACGATGGACGTGCGCTGGATCAACACCTGGCACGGGCCAGTGGTCGAAAAAGAAGCAGCGGCCTCGCTGTTTGACGCCGGCGCGCAAGTGGTGTTCACCGGCGCCGATACGCCCGCCGTGGCCGATGTGGCGCAGGAAAAGGGCAAATGGGGTGTGACCTATGACTGGTACGGCTCGTGCAAAGTCGATGCCTGCCTGACCGCGCCGTACTGGAACTGGGGACCGGTCTATGCCGAGATCGCCAAGGGCGTAAACGACGGCACCTACAAAGTCGGCTGGCACTATTTTGACGCCGACAGCGGCGCGTTGGGCTTGTACGGTTTTATGGAAGGCCAAACCATGCAACCCGCGCTGGCCGACTTGCCCGCCGAAGACATTGAATTGGTCAAAGGCGCTTTGGCCACACTGCTGTCCGGTCAGGCCAATCGTTTCGACGTGTTCTCTGGCCCAATTGTGGACAATCAGGGCAACACGATTGTACCCGCCGACACCAAGATGGAGCAGAGCGACCTCGATCAGTTCCCGCCCGGCGCGCCCGGCCTCGAATGCAAGTATTGCATGTACTGGTGGGCCGACGGGATCACCGCCGAATTGCCCGAATTGCAATAAGCTATGATCAACCGGTGAAACGTGACGCGCGAGAGCAAGTGATCGCGCGGTCACGTCTCACGCCACCGGAGCGCCCGCATGTCCCCGTCCCCCCACTTTTCCGTCCAAATGCACGGCATCGTCAAACAATTTCCCGGCGTGTTGGCCGTCGATCACGTCGATTTTGACCTGCGGCCGGGCGAAATCCACGCCTTGCTGGGCGAAAACGGCGCCGGCAAGAGCACATTGGTGAATGTGCTGACCGGCCTCTATCATCCCCAGGCCGGAACCATCCAGATTGGCGATGAAACGGTCGATCTGCGCTCTCCACGCGACGCCATTGCGCGGGGCATCGGGATGGTACACCAACATTTCATGCTCGTTCCTTCGCAGACCGTCACCGAAAACATTTTGTTGGGACTGGACGAACCGCGTTTTTTGATGCGCCTGGCCAGGTACGACCGCCGGGTGGCGGCGCTGGGTGAGCAATTTGGGCTGCGGGTCGATCCCAAAGCCAGAGTGTGGCAGCTTTCGGTGGGCGAGCAGCAGCGCGTGGAAATCCTCAAGGCGCTCTATCGCGGTGCCAACGTGCTGATCATGGATGAGCCGACAGCGGTTTTGGCGCCGCAAGAGATCCAGGAGCTTTTTGCCGTGCTGCGCTCGATGACGGCGCAAGGCAAATCGGTGATCTTTATCAGCCACAAACTCGGCGAAGTGATGTCGATTGCCGACCGGGTGACGGTTTTGCGCAAAGGACGGGTGACTGCGGCCGGCATTGACGCGGCCACGACAAGCCCCGCCGAGCTGGCCCGCTTGATGGTTGGGCGACAGGTATTGTTTCGCGTCGAAAAAACCGGGTGCGCGTTGGGCCAAGAGGTGCTGGCGGTGCAAGACGTTTACGCCGACAATGACAAAGGCCGGCCGGCGTTACGCGGAGTATCGCTGCGCATCTGCGCCGGAGAAATTTTGGGCGTGGCCGGCGTGGCCGGCAATGGACAGCGTGAACTCGCACAGGTCATCACCGGGCTACGACGGGTCAAATCGGGCCGGGTGTTGGTGCAGGGGCGCGAGATCACCGGACACCCGGCGGCGGCCATCCGGCAGGGAGTGGCGCATGTGCCCCAGGACCGCGCCGGGGTGGGCAGCGCGCCCGGTTTGAGCCTGACCGACAACATGATCATGAAGAACTATAAACAGTCACCCGTCGCGCAAGGATGGCGCATCGACCGCGCGATGGCCCGCCGGCACGCGGTCGGCCTCAAGGAGGCATATCACATTATTGCCCCGTCGGTCGACACGCCCGCGCGGCTGCTTTCGGGCGGCAATTTGCAACGCCTGATCCTGGCCCGCGAGATCGCCACCCAGCCCCGGTTGATGGTGGCCGTGCAGCCCACGCGCGGCCTGGACGTGGGCGCGATCGAGTGGGTGCAGCAGTTGCTTTTGCAGCAACGCGAGGCCGGGGCGGCAATTCTGTTGATTTCAGAAGAGTTGGACGAATTGTTTACCCTTTGCGACCGTCTAGTCGTCATTTACGAGGGCGAGATCGTCGGCGAACTGTTCGAGGAGGACAGGGAGGCCATCGGGCTGATGATGACCGGTCAAAAGCGAGCAATCGTTCGCCGGATTGCCAAATCTGGCGAGAGCAACGTGGGCTAGTCATCTTGCTGGAAACGCCTTGTTCGGTTGGTTGGAGAAATAGATGCCATTCAAACCCAGTTCATTCCTTCCCTACCGGATAGTCATAGAGCCGCGTCTGGCCGTTGTGCCGCGCTGGATGCCGCCGCTCGTCTCGTTTGCGGCCATTGTGGCGGCCCTGGTGATGGGAGGGATCGTCCTGGCGCTGGTCGGTGGAAACCCCCTGCTGGCCTATGCACACATTGCACGCGCGTCCTTTGGCAGCCTGGGCGTGTTCTCGGACACATTGGTCAAGGCGACGCCGTTGATCCTCGTGGGGCTGGCCTGTTCAATCGCCTTTCGGATGAAGTTGTGGAACATTGGCGCCGAGGGTCAGTTTTATATGGGGGTGCTGGGGGCCAGCGCAGTGGTCTTGTGGCCCGTGCTTCCAGGGGACGCGCCGCCGTGGTTAATGATCGCGACAATGATCGTTTTTGGCGTGATCGCGGGGGCGTTGTGGGGATTGGCGCCCGGCTACCTCAAGGCCACGCTCAATGTCAATGAAATTATAACGACATTGATGTTGAATTATATCGCCATCTCGCTCAATCGCTTTTTCATTTTTGGCGTGTGGAGCGAGGGGGGCTTTGAAATGAGCGCCCGGTTCCCCCATTCGGCCTGGCTGCCGAGGTTGGCCGATTACGCCGCCCAGGTACCGCTTTTTCGCGGTTTGACCACGCACCTGGGGCTTTTGTTTGGCCTGGTCGCAGCGGCGCTGGTGTGGCTGATCATGTACCACAGCCGGTGGGGGTACGAGATTCGCTTGATCGGCGACAATCCCAACGCCGCGCGGTACGCGGGCATTCCCATCGTGCGCAACACCGTATTGGTGATGATGTTTTCCGGCGCGCTGGCCGGGCTGGCCGGTATGTCCGAGGTTTCGGGCGTGGTGCATCGTTTGCAGGGCAACATTTCGCCCGGTTACGGGTTTACCGGCATTATCGTGGCCTGGCTGGCCAAACTCCATCCGCTGACGGTGGTGCTGGTTTCGGTGCTCTTTGGCTCACTGCTTTTGGCCGGGCGCGAGATTCAGCCTTCCGGCATCCCCAAGTTGCTGCAAGGAATCATCTTGTTCACCTTGATCGCCAGCGACGTGCTGCTGCGCTACCGCATTCGCCTTGTCCGCGAGCAGGAGGGGTAATGTGGATCTGATCATTGTCTTGCAATCGGGCGTTGCGACGGGGACGGTGTTGCTTTTTGCGACGATCGGCGAGATTTTGGCCGAGCGCGCCGGCGTGCTCAATCTCGGCGTCGAGGGCATGATGTTGATGGGGGCAATGAGCGCGTACAATGTGGCCGTCTCGACCGGCAACTCGTGGCTGGGGCTGATCGCGGCAATGCTCGTCGCCGGCGCGATCAGTTTGCTGCATGGCTTTGTCTCGATTTACCTGCAAGCGGATCAGGTGGTGAGCGGCCTATCGTTGACTTTTTTGGGCACAGGTTTGAGCCTGATTTTTGGCGAAGGGTTGAGCAAAGCGGGGGCGATCTCGCTGCTGCCCTCATTCAGCATCCCGGCGCTCAAATCGATCCCGGTGCTGGGCGCGGTGCTGTTCACGCAACACAGTATTTTGGTTTACGCAGGATACGCGCTCATTCCGGCGGCCTGGTATTACATCAACCACACCCGTCCGGGGCTGCACCTCCGCGCCGTGGGTGAGCATCCTGCGGCAGCCGACGCTTTGGGGATCAATGTCTACCGCCTGCGTTATCTGTATGTTTTTATGGGCGGCGTGCTGGCCGGGTTGGCCGGAGCGACGATCAGTCTGGCCGTGTCGCCGGGGTGGTTTAGCGAAATGACCACTTCGGGGCAGGGATGGATCGCTATTGGGCTGGTCATTTTTGCCCAGTGGAACCCGCTGCGCGCCGCGTTTGGGTCTTATATCTTTGGCGCGCTGCGACGGCTGATCCTCGACCTGCAAGGGCCGATGGTGCTGCTCGGACTGCGCAATCCATTCTACTATAACCCTTATCTGGGATTTTTCTTACAGATGGCGCCTTATGCGTTTACGATCCTGGTGCTGGTGATCGGGTCACGCGAGGCTATGCGCCGGCGATTGGGCGCGCCGGCCGCTTTGGGCACACCGTATATCCGCGAGTCGCGCAGTTAGAGACGAGGCTGCGACCCCCGGCCAAATATCAATGGGAGACTGGGCATGGAGATCAAAAAAGCAGTGATCACCGCGGCCGGCATCAATCAACGTACATTGCCGGTACAGATGATCATCGATCGCGATGGCGTGACCAAGTCGGTGTTGGGAGTATTGATCGAACAAGCGTTGAGCGCCGGAGTCGAGGAAATTGCCGTCATCATTGTTCCCGGCGATCAAGCGGCGTATGCCGAGGTCGTCGGACAGCATGCCGGGCGACTGCACTTTATTCCCCAGGATAAACCGCTGGGGTACGGGCACGCCGTCTATTGCGCCCAAGATTTTGTCGGCAATGCCCCATTCTTGCATCTGGTCGGCGATCACCTTTACGTCAGTGGCGACCAGAAAAGCTGCGCGCGGCAGCTGGTCGAGGTGGCGCAAAACCAGGCGTGCGCGGTGTCGGCGGTACAGGCTACGCGAGAAAACTTGCTGCCCTATTACGGCGCGGTTGGCGGGCAGCGCGTGCCGGGCCGCAAAGACCTGTATGTGATCGAGACGGTGATCGAAAAGCCCACGCCCACCGAGGCCGAACTGCGGCTGATTGTGCCCGGTCTGCGCGCCGGCCATTACCTGTGCTTTTTTGGTATGCACGTCCTTTCGCCGGCCGTGATGGACATCCTGGCCGAGCAGGTGACCCAGGCCGGCGAACGCGGTGGCGTAACCTTGTCGGATGCGCTGGCGGTTTTGGCCGCACGGGAGAAATATCTGGCGCTCCAGGAGCGCGCCTGGCGGTACGACGTCGGCGTCAAATACGGGCTGCTCACGGCGCAACTGGCGCTGGCGCTCGACGGCAACGACCGTGAGCAGGTGTTGGCGCGGCTGCTAGAGCTTTTCGCGCAGCGAGAATTGGGCGCACAGCGGAGGTAAAGGTGAGCGGACAGCTGGTACAGATCATTACCTCGCCAAAAGCCGGGGTTCGCAACCGTTCGCTCGCCGCGTTCTGTCGCGCCGCCACGCAGCGCACGCTGTTGGCCGAATGCGCCGACCTGGAGCGATTTCGCCGCGCCAGCGACAACTTGTACGAGCGCGTGCGCGCCCTCTTTTTTCTCTACGCCATTCACCGCTTTCACCTGCCGGCCAAAGCGCACCGGCAAACGCCGAGTTTGATCCCTTATCATGGTTATATGCACCTGTTGCAACGTCGTTTTCAAGAGGCCGTCAACGTCTTTTTGGCCGTTCAGACCCAAGACGGCCCCAGCGACGGACTGTCGAGCGCACTGGCGCAGGCCTACCACCAACTTGGGTTTCAAACTCTGGCCGATCAGGTGCGACGCAGCGTGCGCTCGGTGCGGGGCAATCAGTGGATGTTTCGCATTGGACACCCGATGGATCAACCGCTGCGCGTGCGTCAGGAACTGCGCCGCCCTTTTCGCGGCGGCCTGTTTCCCATTTTGCACGAGGCGACGCCGGTGCGGATGGATTTGAGTCACAGCGCGTGGAGCGACATTTTTTTCCTGGGTATGGATTTTCCCGAGGGGGCGCGGGTATTGAACGTATCGATCGACCTGGCCGTACATGGCCGCGACCCGGCGCCGCGCCCGCCGGTCGAGGCTTATTTTCGGGTCATCGACGAACCCGTGCTGCGTCTGGTCAGCGTCGATTTGGGCGCATGGGCCGAGATCGACAGCCTGACCGAGGTCTTTGATTTCGCCAGAGACTATTTGGGGTTGCTCAAAGCGGCGATCATTGCCGCCGGCATCGTGCCGCCCGGCATGGAAGGTTCCGGCGAACGGCTGCCCGACCTGCTGGGACGGCTGGTGGGACCGGGGCTGGGCATCGAGGTGGTCAGCCGGGTCAACGGAATCCCCAAGGGGTCTCGTCTGGCCGTGTCGACCAGCCTGCTGGCCTGTCTGATCGCCGTTTTCATGCGGGCGACGGGGCAAACGGGGGCGCTCACCGGCGCTTTGCAAGAACACGAGCGCCGCCTGGTGGCCGCGCGGGCCATTTTGGGCGAATGGCTGGGCGGATCGGGCGGCGGCTGGCAAGACTCGGGCGGCGTTTGGCCCGGCATCAAGTTGATCAGCGGAGCGTTGGCCGAACCGGGCGACCCGGAACACGGGATCAGCCGGGGGCGGTTGCTGCCCGAACATCATTTGATGGACAAAAGCGAGGTTTCGGCGAAAACGCGCCAGCGTCTCCAGGACAGTTTGATCCTCGTCCACGGCGGGATGGCCCAAGATGTCGGCCCGATTTTAGAGATGGTGACGGAGAAATATTTGCTGCGCTCTGAGGCCGAGTGGGTGGGGCGGCAAGAGGCATGCCGCATTTTGGACGAGATCGTCGATTTGCTGCACCGGGGCGACATTCGCGGTATTGGCCGGGCGACCACGCGAAATTTTTTCCGCCCGATCCAGACGATCATTCCCTGGACGACCAATTTGTACACCGAAACGATCATCGAGCGGGTCGAGGCCGAGTTTGCGCAGCATTTTTGGGGCTTTTGGATGTTGGGCGGCATGTCGGGCGGTGGAATGGGGTTCATTTTCGAGCCGGGGGTCAAACAGACGGCGCAATTGTTTTTGCACGAGGCAATGTGCGCCGCCCGACGCGAGTTGCAAGACGCGCTGCCCTTTGCCATGCAGCCGGTGGTGTACGATTTTGCCGTCAATGAGCGAGGCACGGTCGCCCATTTGTTGCTCGACGACGCCGAGCGAGATGGCGCTGCGGCGTTGATGCCGGCCGGGTACTATGCGCTGATGGCGCCCCGCCTGCTCAAACGCGACCGGCGCGAACTGGCGCCGGCGCAGCGCGCCGAGATGGAGCGCCTGGCCGCGGCTTGCCGGACACAACCAGAATTGTCGGGGATGGTGCAAATCTTGTTCGACCGGCTCATGCCCAAAGCGCCGGCCGGCGATCGCGATGGGCCGAGTTTGACCTCGCTGCTGGCCCAATTGGGCTTTGATCCCGTCCAGCATGAGCAAATTCGCGCCGATTTGCGCAGCGGGCGCATTGGCCTGGCGCAAAATCGGCTGCCGGCCAGCACGGTCATCGTCGACGCGGCGCCGGACGATGTGATCGATATGACAAACTTGGGAGAGAGTCAGGACGCGACTGATTTGGGCCGCGCCGCGCTGCGCAAGGGGGCCGTGGCCGTGGTCACGTTGGCGGCCGGCGTGGGCAGCCGGTGGACGCACGGCGCGGGCGTGGTCAAGGCCTTGAACCCTTTTTGCAAATTGGGGGGACGACATCGCAATTTCATCCAGGTCCACCTGGCTCAGAGCCGGCGCGTTGGGCGGCTGTGCGAAAATATGCCGCCGCACATTATCACCACCAGTTATTTGACCCACCGGCCGATCGCGGACTATTTGCGCCGGCAGAACGATTGCGGGTATCCGGGGCAGGTCTTGCTCTCGCCGGGGCGCGTTGTCGGGCTGCGCATGGTGCCGATGGCGCGCGACCTGCGCTTCGCCTGGGAAGAGATGCCGCAACAGCTGCTCGATGAGCAAGCGCAAAAAGTGCGCGACAGCCTGCACGCGGCATTGATCGGCTGGGCGCAGCAAATGGGCGAGGGGGCAGATTATACCGACAATATCCCATTGCAGTGTTTGCACCCGGTGGGGCATTGGTTCGAGATACCCAACCTGCTGCGGAACGGCGTGCTGGCGCAATTGTTAGAGCAGCGCCCTCAATTACAATATTTGATGATGCGTAATATCGACACGTTGGGAGCAAACGTCGATCCGGCGGTGTTGGGTGGGCACATTCAATCTCGCGCGACGATGACGGTCGAAGTGATCACCCGGCGCGTCGAGGACCGCGGCGGCGGGTTGGCGCGGGTCGACGGGCAATTGCGCCTGATCGAAGGGATGGCTTTGCCGCACAAAGAGGACGAGTTCAAGCTTTCGTATTACAATTCAAATACGATGTGGCTCGATATCGACCGGCTTTTGGCGGTATTTGGGCTGACGCGCTCTGAGCTTGACGACGGGCGACGGGTGATGGAGGCGGTTCGCCGGGTGGCGATATATGTGCCCACCTATATCACGCTCAAGGATGTGAAAAAGCGCTGGGGGCACGGCCAGGAGGATATTTTCCCGGTGGCGCAGTTTGAAAAGCTGTGGGGCGACATGACCGCGCTGCCGGCGATGGACTGCCGTTTTGTCGTTGTGCCGCGCATGCGCGGGCAGCAGCTCAAAGAGCCGGCCCAGTTGGATGGGTGGCTGCGCGACGGGTCGGCGGGATATGTCGAGGCATTGTGCGAGTGGGAGTGACCCGGACGGCCGGGCGGCTGTTTTTTTCACCCGAAAGGAGCAAATATGGCCCAGGATCGAATCCAGATCGTCGAACCAAACGGGATCGAGCGCACGCGGCCGTTGACCGAACACGGGTTGACAATTGGCCGCGTGTACGAGAATGACTTGATGCTGGCGTACCCGACGGTGTCGCGCCACCACGCCAGGGTTTCATTCGACGGCCAGCAATATGTCGTGACCGACTTGGGCAGCGGCAACGGAACCTTTTTGGACGACGTCAGGCTGCCGCCCAACACACCTACGCCCTGGCAGAACAATCAGACGTTACGCATCGGAAACATTGTTATTCGGCTGATCCAATCCGAGGTGCGCGCCTCGGGGCGAAACCAGGACGAGACTTTTGTCTGGACTCAGCAAGAGGCGGCTGTGTATGCGGGACAAACGGCCAGGCGTCGATGGCCGCCCTGGGTCTGGGCATTGATCGCCATGGCGGTGTTGCTGGCGCTTGCCGCCGTCTGGTTTATTTTACAAAGCGGCTAAAAGGACGCAGAGATTAGCTTGTCCTTGTGAATATTTACAGTGCTACTCGATGTCTTGTCTCTTTGCACTCTCGGCGGTTGGCAGGTGCGCCGGGGGGTTCAGCACGCTCCTGGCAAATCTCGAGAAAGGCAGAAAAACAATGTCCAAGCAGTGTTACCCCGAACCCACGGTCGGCGCGGTGATCGTAAACGCCGGCGGCAAGTTGTTGTTGACAAAATCACACAAGTGGCGCGATCGCTATGTCATTCCCGGCGGTCATATCGAGTTGGGCGAGTCGATGGAGCAGGCGTTACGACGAGAGATCAAGGAAGAGACGGGACTGGACATCTTTGACATTCGCTTTCTCGGTTTTCAAGAGTTTATCCATGACGCGGCCTTTTGGAAGCGGCGTCATTTCATCTTTTTTGATTTCACGTGCCGGACAGATACGAGCGAGGTGGTGTTGAACGACGAAGCGCAATCATACGTGTGGGTCTCTTGCGCCGAGGCTTTGACGCTGCCGGTTGAGCCGTATACGGCCAAGACGATCAAGACGTATATTTCTGCCTATAGTATAGATGCGAACTGATACAGAAAGTGTAGAATGACGCGCAAGATTCACGTGGCAGCGGTACAGATGGAGGCCAATCCATCATCGACCGGCGAGCGTTTGGCCCGCGCAGAGCGGTTGGTGATCGACGCCGCCCGGCAGGGCGCACAGTTGGTGACCCTGCCCGAGGTTTTCAACACCGGGTATGGCTATAGCGATATCAACTACCGTCTTGCCGAACCGATCAACGGGCCGACGGCAACATGGATGAAACAGATCGCGGCCAAAGCCAAGATTCACCTTGCCGGATCGCTGATGGTTTTGGAAGGCAGCGAGGTCTACAACGCGCTGCTGCTCTTTGCCCCCGATGGCCGGATGTGGCGCTATGACAAAAACTATCCCTGGGGCTGGGAACGCAGCTATTTCCGTGGACGGCGCAATATCACCGTGGCGCACACCGACCTGGGCGATTTCGGCCTGTTGATCTGCTGGGATGTGGCGCACCGTGGCTTGTGGGCGCAGTACGCCGGCCAGGTCGATATGATCATCGTCTCCAGTTGTCCCCCCGATGTGACCACGCCCACGTTTCATTTTCCCAACGGCGATCGCTTTACCATGGCCGATCTCGGCCCGCTGACGGCCTCGATTCAAGGTACGGGACATCTCGTTTTTGGCGAGATGCCGCGCCAGCAAACGGCGTGGTTGGGGACGCCGCTGGTGGGCACGGTAGGGTGCGGGCAGATTCGGACGGCGATCCCCAACGGCGCAGCAACGGTGATGGGATTCGCGCTTGCAGCGCCCTGGCTGCTCAAATACCTGCCCCAGGCCAATGCTCTGCAAATGTCGTGCGAACTGATCGCCGGCACGCAAATCGTCGATGCACAAGGACGAATTTTGGCCGAATTGACCCAGGCGCAGGGTGAAAGCTGGACGATGGCCGAAGTGACTTTGGCCGAGGAAAAACCCAGGCCGCGATCCGCACAACCGGCCGGTTTGGTACCGGGCGTGTCTTTTCTGTTTTCCGATCTCTTTTTGCCATGGGTGTCGGTTCCGGTGTATCGCAACGGACTGCGCCGCGCCTGGGGCAAACAGATGGCCCCGGTGCAGGCAGAAACGAAACGATGGTTGGCGCTGCTCGGCGTCATCGGGGTGATCGGCGTGATACTGGGCGTCATCTTTGGACGCAGAAAACATAAATAACAGGAGTTATACCGATGCGACTTGAGAACAAAGTTTGTCTTATCACCGGCGGCGGCGCCGGGATCGGCAAGGCCACGGCGTTGCGCTTTGCCGGTGAAGGGGCCAGGGTGATCATTTGCGATGTCAACCAGACGGCGGGAGAGGACGTCCTCGCTCACCTCGGCGCCGGCGCGCGCTTTGACCAAATCGACGTAACCGACCGTCAAGCGGTACAAACCTGGGTCGACAAAGTGGCCGCCCAATACCGGCGCATCGACGTGTTGGTCAACAACGCCGGCATCACCCGCGACGCGCTCCTGGTTCGGGTCAAGGAGGGCGAGCTGGTCAAACAGATGGCGGAAAGCGCCTTTGACGCCGTCATTGCCGTCAACCTGAAAGGCGTGTTCAACTGCACGCAGGCCGTCGCGCCGTACATGATCCGGCAAAAAAGCGGCGTCATCCTCAATGCGTCATCCGTCGTTGGCCTGTACGGCAATTTTGGGCAAACCAACTATGCCGCGACCAAGGCCGCTGTGATCGGTATGACCAAAACATGGGCGCGCGAATTGGGACGTCACAACATTCGCGTCAACGCCGTGGCCCCCGGCTTTACGCTGACCGAGATGGTGCAAAAAATGCCTGACCAGGTGCTGGAAAACATGCGCATGCACACCCCATTGGGCCGCCTGGCCCGGCCGATCGAGATCGCCAACACGTATTTGTGGTTGGCCAGCGACGAGGCCAGCTTTGTCCACGGGGCAACGATCAGCGTCGACGGCGGCATCGTGTTGGGGACATAATGATGGTTCAAAAACAACAACGAAAATTGGGGCGCGGCGTCGCCATCGTCGGCGCAGGAATGAGCAAGTTCGGCGCGTTCCCCGATCTGACCAGCCGCGATCTCTTGGTCCAAGCCTTTCAAGACATGCAACGATCGGTCGACAAGGGCTTGGACCCGAACGACCTGCAAATGCTGTACGTCGGCAATTTCAGCAGCGACCTGTTCGAGGGGCAGGCGCACCTCGCCCCTATGCTCGCCGACTGGCTTGGCCTCACCCCCAAACCGGCCGTCCGCGTCGAAGACGCCTGCGCCAGCGGCGGCGTCGCCCTGCGGCAAGGCATCCTGGCCATCGCGTCCGGCCTGTACGACATTGTTCTCGTCGGCGGCGTCGAAAAGATGAGCAACCTGCCCACCGAACGTGTCACCGACACTTTGGCAACCGCCGGCGACGTACTGTACGAAATCCCGGCCGGGTTCACCTTTCCCGGCTTTTACGCCGCGATGGCAACCGCATACATGGCCCGCTATGGCGCAACGCCAGAACATTTTATGCAAGTGGGGATCAAAAATCACGCCAACGGCGCGCTGAACGACAAAGCACAGTTTGGAGCGACAATTGAACAAATCATCCACGCCAAAATCGCGCGCGCCAAAACGCGGGGACGCCCGCTGCCCGTCTGGCGCGACGAGATGGCCTTTTTGCACGACGACCGGGCCAACCCGATCATCGCCTGGCCGCTGCGCTTGTTCGACTGCTCGCCCATCTCGGACGGCGCCGCGGTCACGCTGCTGGTGGCCGAAGAGCTGGCCCGCTCGTTCACCGACGCTCCGCTGTACATCATTGGTTCGGGGCAGGCCAGCGACCGCGCGCTGCACGATCGCCCCGACCTGACCACACTCCAGGCCGCGCGGCTGGCCGGCCGGCAGGCCTACCAGATGGCCGGCGTCGCTCCCGCCGACATTCGCATCGCCGAAGTCCACGATTGTTTCACCATCGCCGAAATTCTAGCCATCGAAGATTTGGGATTTTATGCCCCCGGCCGGGGCTATGACGCTGCGCAAGAGGGACAGACGACGCGCGCCGGCGCGCAACCGGTCAACACATCTGGCGGACTCAAATCCAAGGGCCACCCGGTGGGCGCTTCTGGCGTGGGGCAAATCGTCGAAATTTGGAAACAAATGCGCGGCGCAGCAGGCCAGCGTCAGGTCGCGGGCAACATTGACCTGGCGCTGGCGCACAATGTCGGCGGAACGGGGCAAACGTGTGTCGTTCACATTTTCGAGCGGAGGTAGGCTATGCACGAACAAAACGGCGGGTTCACCAACGCCGCGTACCGTCAATTTCTGAACGAACGCAAGCTGATGGCGGCTCGATGCGCCGCCTGCGGCGCGCTGTACCTGCCGCCGCGCCCCATTTGCAGCGCCTGTCACGGCAGCGAGATGGTTTGGTACGAAACAAGCGGCCAGGGCAAATTGACGGCGTTTACGATCGTCCACATTGCGCCCACGGCCATGCTCGAGGCCGGATACGGGCGTGAAAACCCTTATTGCGCCGGCATCGTCCAGCTATGCGAAGGGCCGGCGATCAGTGCGCAAATTTTGGGCGTCGACGCCGCCCGGCCAGAGCAAATCAAGATCGGCGTACCGTTGAGCGCAACATTCATCGAACGCGGCGCAACCGGGGAACGCTACCTTGACCTGGCCTTTCAAGTGGGCTGAAACGCACCCTTTATTTCCCCATCGCCTTTAGGGCTTGCAGACACTTGTCGACGCATTCCAGCGGTGAAAAAGCACAACTTTCCTGCTCGACAATATACCACTCGGTGCCGCCGCTGCTCTCGCACAACTGGAAAACCTGCTCCCAATCCACGTCGCCCTGACCAATCAGTGCCTGGTCGTTGGTCGCCGAGTATTCTTTGAGATGCACGGTCAACGCACGTCCGGGATACTTGGCGATAAAGGGGATCGGATCGCCGCCGCCGTGCAAGGCATTGCCCAGATCGACCTGCATGACCACGTCGCGGCGCGTGTTGCCGAAAAAAGTATCCCACGGCAACTCGCCATCCATCGGCGAAAACTCGAGATAGTGGTTGTGATAACCGGTAAACATTTTCTCTGGCGCCAGTTTCGCGGCAATGTCGTTGAAAATATGGGCGGTTTCCAACCAGGCCTGACGCGAGTTGCGATACTCGGACGCCAAACCGGGCACAATCAAAAACTTGTTGCCCAAAGTACGATTAAAGGCGATGGTTTCGGCCAGCTGATCGCCCAACAGCGTGTTCAAACCAATGTGCGTACCGGCCGCCTTTAATCCCAGATCATCGAGCATCCGGCGCAGTTCTTGAGCCGAACGGCCATAATAACCCGCAAACTCGACCCCCTCGTACCCCATTTTCGCCACCGCCTCGAGCGTCCCCGGCAAGTCACGTTCGCAGTCCTGCCGAACCGAGTACAGTTGCAACGCGATTGGAATTCGCGCCATTTTGGTCTCCTTTCGAAAAAACGTTAACGCTTCGGCCAACTCTGATCGTCAATAAGCGAGCGAAAAACATCATTGACATTTACAAGCATACGTCCAAGAACAAGTGTGACGCATACTCGACCATCGCCCCGGCGATCATCTCGCGCGAGTATACATCCAGAACGATCCGCTGTCAACACCGGGCCGCCATTTGACAACCCGCCGCTTTTGTGCTAGAATCCGCTTCAAGACGTTGAACGGAACAAGTAGACTTTGTGTATACAAAGCCACAGAGAGTCGGCGACGCTGAGAATCCGACGCTTACGGCAAAGTCGAATGGGTCCGGGAGTCGTTTGGGCCAACGGGTAATTGCTCGGTGGAGAGCATATTGTCATAAACCCTAGTAGCTCAAACCGGAGTCGCCACCGTTATCAAGGCAGAGGGTATCGTCGATGTGACCGTACCCGCAAGAGTGGTGTGTTTGCCGTTTGACGACAAATGCACAAAAAGGTGGCACCACGAGCGTCGGCACACGCGCGTCCTTTGGAATAGGACGCGCGTTTTTTGTTTTTCAGTCTAACTAGAGGAGGACAAAATGTCAGAGACAACAAAATTCATACTCGAAGAATCGAAATTGCCCAAACAATGGTACAATATCGCCGCCGATCTGCCATTCAAAATCGACCCGATCCTGCATCCAGGGACCAAGGAACCAACGATCCTGCCCCCGCCGCTTTTTCCACAGGCATTGATCGAACAAGAAGAATCCAAAGAGCAGTATATTGACATTCCCCAACCGGTGGTCGATGTGTACAAACTGTGGCGGCCAACGCCGCTGCTCCGCGCACGGCGGCTGGAAAAGATGCTGGATACGCCGGCGCACATCTATTACAAGTACGAGGGGGTCAGCCCTCCGGGCAGCCACAAGCCCAACACGGCCGTGGCCCAGGCGTTCTATAACAAACAAGCAGGCGTCAAGCGGCTGTCGACAGAAACCGGCGCCGGGCAGTGGGGCAGCGCGCTGGCTTTTGCCTCCAACCTGTTTGGCCTGGAATGCAAAGTCTATATGGTCAAGATCAGCTACCAGCAAAAGCCTTACCGCCGCTCGATGATGCAAACCTGGGGCGCAAGCGTAACCCCCAGCCCCAGCACCGAAACCGAGTCCGGTCGCGCCATCCTGGCCCAAGACCCTGACTGCCTGGGCAGCCTGGGCATCGCGATCAGCGAAGCGGTTGAGGTCGCCCTCCACAACGACGACACCAAGTACGCTTTGGGCAGCGTACTCAACCACGTGATGCTGCACCAGACGGTCATCGGCCAGGAGGCGATGGCGCAAATGGAAATGGCCGACGAGTACCCCGACGTCGTCATTGGTTGTGTCGGCGGTGGGAGCAACTTTTCCGGCCTGGCCTTTCCCTTTATCCACGAACGCATTGTCAACGGCAAAAAGACCCGTTTTGTCGCCGTCGAGTCGCGGGCTTGCCCCAGTATGACCAAGGGGGTTTACGCCTATGACTTTGGCGACACGGCCCACCTCGCGCCGATTGCCAAGATGGACACGGTAGGCCATACCTTTGTCCCGGCCGGCATCCACGCCGGCGGCCTGCGCTACCACGGCATGGCCCCGCTGGTCTCGGCGTTGCACCGCAATGGTTACATCGATCCCCTGGCGTACCCGCAGCTGGAAACGTTCAAAGCAGCCGTGACCTTTGCCCGCGCCGAGGGGATCATTGTCGCCCCCGAAACCTCACACGCCGTCTGCGCCGCGATCGACGAGGCGCTGGACGCCAAGAAAAAGGGGGAAAATCGCGTGATCCTCTTTAACCTGAGCGGGCACGGGTTGATCGACATGGCGGCCTATGACAGTTATTTTGCCGGCAAACTGACCAACTATGAACATCCACGGTCGGCCATTGAGGAAGCCCTGGCGCATCTGCCCAAGATATAGGGCGACGCCAACACACAAAAAACCACCCACTTTTAAGGTGGGTGGTTTTTTGGTTCCATTCTACACGGCGGTTGAAACCGCGCCTGGCGAGCCGTTGGCTGGTCGTCCACGCAGGTGGACGAGGCCCCGCCGGCGGTGACTTTGGTCGCAAATTATAATTGAACAGCCCATAAAGGTGAGTGGTTTTATTTTGCCGCCGCCTGTGGCTAATTTTCTTGTTCGGCAACCGGCACGGTAAACCAAAACGTGCTCCCCCGCCCCAACTCGCTCTCGACGCCAATTTCGCCTTGATGCAATTTGATCAGCATCCTTGTGATCGAAAGCCCCAGCCCCGTGCCCGGCTGTGCGCGCACATGCGGGTGATTGGCGCGAAAAAACCGCGTAAAGAGTTTGTCTTGGTCTTGGGCCGAAATGCCAATCCCCGAATCTCGGACCTCGCAACGCACAACGCGCGTCGGGGGATCGCAAGGAGCAGACAAATGCCGTGCCGGCCCCAGCGACGCGCTGATCTCAATCGACTGTCCCGGTGGCGTGTACTTGATGGCGTTGCTGACCAAATTGGTGACAATTTGATTCAGGCGCACCGGGTCAGCGTAAACAGGCGGTAAATCCGACGGCGCCCGGATCACCACATCCAGTTCGCGTTCGTCGATCATTTGTCTGAACGATGTCATCACCTCGGCCAGGATGGTATGAATCGACACCGCGTAAAAATTCAGTCCGATACGTCCACTTTCCAAACGAGCCAATTGCAACAGTTCGTTGATCAAGTTTTGCATTCGCTCAACATTAGCAATGATCGCCGCCAGCAACCTGTGTTGCTCGGTTTCGAGCACATCGGACAAAACGATCCCCAGCAGTTCGCTGTACCCTTTGATAATCGTCATTGGCGCCTTGAGTTCGTGCGAAACAAGCGAGACAAATTCGTTCTTGGACTCGATGGCAAGTTTGACCTGCCGGTACAAGTAGGCGTTCTCGATGGCAATGGCGGCATGATCGGCAAGCCGCACAATAAAAGACAAATCGTGATCGCTAAACTTGTTGGCCTGGTCTGATTCGAGGTTGATGACGCCGATCACCCGGCCTTCGCGCACCACCGGCACGATCAACATGGAACGAGTCGAATCGCGCCCGGCATCCTGCACCTGGCGCCACAAAGCATCCCGGCTGTCGATGACCTGAGCCTGAGCCGCCACCCGGCTCAAAACAACTCGCAGCGCCGGCCAAACGACTCGCTGCTGCCGTTCGACCGACATCGAATATCCCTGCGAGGCCGCGATAGAAATGTCCCGCTCCTCGCCTTCACCAACGATCAACCCGATGAAACCGGCGTCGGTCCGCGTACCCATGACCGCCCAGTCGAGCGTCAAACTCATCACCTGGTCGAAATCCAGCGTCGCGTTCAACTGCCGGTCGATCTTTTGCATCATCGAGAGTTCGTCAATACGCTCGGTCAACGCCCGATCGGTCGAAGCATAAAGCTGTGCATTTTCAATCGCCATCGCCGCCTGCACCGCCAAAAGCGTCAACAAGTTGAGGTCCGCGGCGGTAAAAGGCGTTCGATCACGGCGATTGAGCACCTGGATCACGCCAATGATCGACTCGCGCTGCACGATCGGCACACAAATCAACTGCTCGGTTGTAAACAAGGTCAAGCGATCGATGTCAGAATACCACCGGGGATCGTCCTGAACCCGGTTGGTCAAGATCGGCTCTCCGCTCTTGGCAACCGTCGCCGCAATACTTGGACTGTCGATCAAGACACGCACGCCCGGCAAGACCTTGTCGCCAGAACCCACAGCCGCGCGAAAGACCAGGTTTTGGCGTTCCCAATCAAAGAGCAGCACCGACGCGGTCTCGATCGCAAAAATGTGATCCAACTCGGCCAAAAAACGTCCCAGCAGCTCTTCGAGATCGAGCGTCGAGGTCAGCACCTTGTCGATATGATGTAAAACCGCCAGTTGGCGCGCGCGCTCTTGAGACTCTTGGTACAACAGCGCGTTCTGAATGGCAACGGCAGCCTGATCGGCCAACGTCGCCAGAAAGCGACGTTCGTCCAACGAGTACAACTTGCCATTGCCCTGCACGCCAAAGCCAATCCACCCCAACAGCCGTTCGCGCGACCGCAGCGCAATGCACAAGATCAGAGACTCGTGGTGCATAAACAATTCCGCCGCAGAAAACCGTTGCTCAGACTGCGGCAGGTCTTGATCCTCTGGCATGCACAGCATTTGACCCCGAGATTGTAACTGCTGGATCAAGGGATGGTCCACATCCAAAACATCCTGACGGTCAGATACACCCAACAACGCCGCCCGTCGATATTCATTGCCCTGAGATTGGTATAAAAAGACCTGAATCCGTTCGCTTTTTGTCACGCGATAGAGATGATCGAGCACCAACCCCAAAACCTGTTCCAGATCAATCGAAGAGACAATCGCGCGCCCCATATCGCCCATCGCCTGACGATAATCGGGGCGGTTGCGATACATCACACGGTCGACCACGCGCTGAACCTGGTGGCGCAATGGTTCAAACAACACGCTCAACAAGATCAACAAAATGGCAACCACCGCCGGGCGGCTATAGTCGACGCCAATATTCCAGGCGCCTAACAGACCCACCACCACAAAGTAGGCCGCCAAAACCGCCGTCACCAAAATGACATAGACAATGCTTCGATTGATGACCGTATCAATGTCGAACAAGCGATAACGGATAATAGAGAATGCAAAAGATACAGGAACAATAAGTGTGATCCAGTTGATCAAATTGATATTGATCAACTCGTGCAGCGACTCGACTTGATTCGAAATCGCGTACACGCCATTGGCCAAAACGGCGATGCCCCCCCCCCAAATGATCCACTTGACCTGCTGTCGAATCGCCGCCGATTGGGTGACGCTCGCAGTGTAAACCAGCATCCCCAGACCCAGAGCGCCCCCCACCACCTGATAAAAGACGATAAATGACCGCGTGTAAAATAGATCGATCCGCAAAACGCCCACCGTCATCAAGATCGACAACACCAGCGACAGACAGGCAGGCAAGTACAACAACAGCCGCGCCCCAAGTCGAGACGCCCACTTGCGACGCACCGGAAAAAGCAGGAAAAAATGAACGATCAACGAGGCCGCAAAAAAACCGGCGTTCTCCAACAAACCCAAATACGGATTACGCGCATAGCCCATACCATAACTAAGGGCGAAAGCCAGAGTAGCGAGGAAAAAAATGCACGATGCAGGATCGGAAAAGCGAAGAAAATACACCAGGCTGCCGATAAACAAAAAAGCGCTGCCAACAAGCGGCAAAATGAGAACGGTGCCAATGCTCTCGTCCGGTTCGCCAACGACGACGTACTGAGCCACGGCACCGTCAGACCGGCGCACCGTCAGCGTATACGACTCGCCGGCCTTGAACCCGCGCCGGAGAAACATCCAATGGTTGCGCGTGTACACATCCTGCCCGGCCACCTGGATGATCCGGTCGCCGAGCCGGATGCCCGCCTGAGCAGCGGCGCCGTCCTCCTCGAGAAAAAATACAACCAAATGGCGATCGAGCCGGACGCCAAGCCAATGGAAATCGAGGGACTGGAGCACGGACAAAAAAAGCAACACCAGTGCAACCGCGATCAAGACCGACGTCTGTACAAGACGCATAATGTCACTTTTAGCACGAGGCTTGACACCCGATGATACCATCACATCCCCGCTTCAGGTTATACGCGAGTCCATCGAAACACCCCAAAACCGCGCTAATCGGCGTTAGCCAAAATGATCGCCTCGGCCACATCCTTCATCGGCTTGCGCGTATTCATACTCATCTTTTGAATCTTGCGAAAAGCATCGTGCTCGGTCATACCATGCTTTTCCATCAAGATGCCCTTGGCTCTTTCCACTTTTTTGCGCGTTTCCAAAGCCTCGTTCAGATTATTGACCTCTTTTTCCAGGGCGCGAAACTCTTCAAAACGCGCCAAAGCCAATTCGATGGCCGGCGACAGGTCTGCCTCACGGAAAGGCTTGACCAGATACCCCACCACCCCGGCCTCTTTGGCCCGTTCGATCAAATCTTTTTGGCTATATGCCGTCAACAAGACCACCGGCGCAATTTTCTCTTCGGTCAATATCCTGGCCGCCTCGATGCCATCCATCCCCGGCATCTTGATGTCCATCACCACCACATCAGGCTCCAATTCGCGCGCCATACTCACCGCACTCTGCCCGTCGCCGACCTGC
The DNA here is from genome assembly GCA_964481205.1 of uncultured Anaerolineae bacterium. GTDB lineage: Bacteria > Chloroflexota > Anaerolineae > JAFGEY01 > JAFGEY01 > CAYRXM01. The sequence continues at coordinate 21,116 of CAYZYE010000012.1, forward strand.
CCAACCACCAAATATCCCAACTCAACCAACGTCTCTTGCAAATCCATGCGCAGGATCGACTCGTCATCTGCAATAATTACCCTTGTTCGTTCCAATTTTCCTCTCCTTCCAAGATCATTTTCGAAAACCGAACCGTGGCGCGAACGCCGCCATCGCTTTCTATGTCGATTGTGCCCCTCAAGTCTTCTTGGACCAGAGTGCGCACAATTTTTAACCCCATACTGTTGGTTCGCTCCAGATCGAAATCAGAGGGCAACCCCTCGCCATCATCACTGATCACGATACACACCTGTTCACCTTCATCGCGCAACTCGACGGAAATGGTGCCGACATTACGCTCCTCGTACCCGTGTTCAACGGCGTTTTGAACCAACTCGTTGATCACCAACGCGCAAGCCGTCGCCTGACGCGCCGGCAAATACAAATTATGTCCCTCCAGAAGCTGGATATTGATCCGTTTCTCTGGAATCAACACCCCCTCCCTGGTCTGGTAGACGATGCGCCGCGCCACATCACGAACATTGATCGCCTGACCTTCCTCTCTGGACAAATATTCGTGAACCACGGCCATACTCATAATCCGGGCCACGCTGTCGGCCAACAACCGTTTGACCTCGACATTGTCCGAGCGGCGACTCTGCATCCGCAGCACAGCAGCCACAGTTTGCAGATTGTTCTTGACGCGATGATGTATCTCGCGGATCATCGCCGCCTTGATCTTTAACTCGCGCTCCTTTTGCTTTTCCTCGGTCGCATCGTGAATGGCAAAAAGAACGCCCATCGGTCGCCGTCGCAGCCACTTCCACGGCTCGTACCACGGCATCCCCCAGCGACGCGCGATCAAAGGCACCGCCTTGCGCACCAGCATCCTTTGCCGCTCCTCGAATTCCCGCTCCCGGCCGCGCAAATCTTGCAATACCTGGACAAACATCTCTTCATCGCCGGTGTCGAGCGAGATCAACTTGCGCCCGACCAAATTATCCAGGTATCCCAGATTACGATACTGCTCGGTGGCGATACCGCTGGCATAACGAATCACGTGTTGACCGTCGGCAACCAAAATGCCGTCATGCGCCGTAAAAGGCGCCAGATCGGCCACACCCCGCAACAGCCCCGCCAACAACATTGCCTGCAAAATGCGCACCGTCTTTTGAAAAACCTTGCTGCGCGCCTTTTGCCGCACATAGCCAATCAAATTGGCCTCGATGACCAATGCCCCGATCACCCGCCCCTCCGGCCCCCTGATGGGCCAAACCTGTTGAATAATGGGCGCACCGCCATCGATCATCCGCTGATTGCCCCTGGCGCGGAAACCAAAGCGCAGCGTCCGAAACAAGGCCGGCTCATCGGCCGGCGTCACCCGCCGGCCGGCGACATCCCCGGCATGGATCGGCACCGTAGAATGCGGGCTGGATTGCGAAACCAAGACCGCCCCCCGGTCGTCATAGCGGACATACAACAACAAATCAGAACGACTAATGTCGGCGACAAAGGGCATATCTTGGGCTATTTTGATCAATTTTTGTCTGTCCGCCTCGGACAAACCGGGGCAAGCATCAAGCTCGTGACGTACCTGGTTCACCGTCTCTTTTTTTTTTCTTCAACGACCGACAAAAAACCGCGTTTTCAGAAAACCGCGACCGTTTGTCTCTCCCTGCCAAATGTTACAGCCAACGCACAAATTATACCAGTTTAGGCCTCTCTGTGCAAAACAGTTGACCGCCTGTTCCATAAAATGCTATAATGGGCCCGCTGAAAAAAAAAAGAGCGACCACCAAAAAAGGAGTCTCGTTTGAGCAAACGCAAAAAAATCAAGGCCAATCGCAAGCCAAAAATCACCCGTGATCGCGGCTGGAAAAGACGCGCGCTGCAAGGCGACATCGACCAGGAACTGGAAACCCCACGCATCGAACGGGTTGTACCCCGTGGACAGCAAGAAGACAAAGTCGAACTGTGGACCAGGATCGAACAAGAACTGGAACTCGAGGCCCACCCGCCCCAGGAACAAAAAGCCATAGACGATCACCTGCGCCAAGGCGTCGTTCTGCGCGTCAGCACCGGATTGTGCCACGTAGACATTGACGATCAAGTGATCATTTGCAGCGTTCGGGGAACGTTGAGCGCCGCGCAAACGGGATACACCAACATTGTCGCCACCGGCGACCGCGTTCTCGTCTCCACCGACCAGCTGCAAAACCACGTCATCGAACGCATCCTACCACGAAGCGCCGTCCTCGCGCGCCCCGACGTCGCCAACCCGGACACCAGCCAAATCATCGTCGCCAACGTCGATCAACTGCTGATCGTCGCCTCGTGGATGGAACCCGACCTCTGGATCGAGCTGATCGATCGCGCCTTGATCGCCGCCCACGAGGGCAAAATGAAACCCTTGATCTGCATCAACAAAGTCGACCTGGTCGAAAACCAGGACGATCTGCTGGAAATTGTCGCAATGTACCGTCACCTTGGCTATACAGTGCTACTTACCAGCGCCATCAGCGGCCAGGGCATCGACGAGTTGAGAGAGCATTTGAGCGGACACGAAACCGCATTGACGGGACTATCGGGCGTGGGCAAATCCTCGCTGCTGATGGCCGTGCAGCCAAACCTCCAACTCGAGGTCGCCGACGTCAGCGACTATTCCGGTCAGGGACGGCACACCACCACCCAGGTCTCACTGCTCAAACTCGACCACGGCGGCTATGTCGTCGACACACCGGGCATCCGCGAACTGGGACTGATCAAAGTACACCGCTTTGAGCTGATACTCTACTTTCCCGAAATCGCCGCCCTGGTAAACCAATGTCGATTCAACGACTGCACGCACACAATCGAACCGGGCTGCGCGGTACTCGAGGCGGTGCAAACAGAACGCATCCCCTGGTCGCGCTATGCCAGCTACCAATCCATCTATGACAGCCTACCGGAATATTACACCGAATAGCCCGCGTCGTCGGGAAAAACATTTTACATCCCCTTACCTTCTGAAAAAACGGCATTTGACGAAAAACCCAGACTGTGCTAAACTAGGCACTGTTAGCATCGGTACAATCTATTCATTTTTCAGATCGATACGAGTTAAAAATGTACACCCTTTTCTCCGGCGCCGGCACCACTACTTGGACCGATCCCTCAAAATCTGAGGGACGTTGCCGGCTGGGAGAAAACTAGCACGATCAAGACTGTTGCATTTGTCAGGCCTCCCAATCGGGAGGCCTTTTTTGTTACCGGCAGCACAGTCACACCCGGCCCCCGGGCCGCAAAGGAGAGAGAAAATGCGCGTATTGGTTTCAGACGCAATCGCCCAGGACGGCCTCGACATCTTGAGCGAACACATTGCCGTCGACGTCCAAACCGGACTCGATCAAGACGAATTGATCCACATCATCGGCCAATATGAGGCACTGATCGTGCGCAGCGCCACGCAAGTGACCGCCCACGTGATCGCCGCCGGCCACCGGTTACAAGTCATTGGCCGCGCCGGCGTCGGCGTCGACAACATTGACATCGACGCGGCCACCGCGCGCGGCATCCTGGTCGTCAACGCGCCAGACGGAAACAGCATCGCCGCCGCCGAGCACACCATCGCCATAATGATGGCTCTGGCGCGCCACGTCGCCCGCGCCGACGCCTCGCTACGCGAAAACAAATGGGAACGCAAAAAATTCATCGGCGTCGAGGTGACGGGCAAAACGATCGGCGTGATCGGCATGGGGCGCATTGGGCGCGAAGTGGCGCGCCGCGCGCGCGGCCTCGACATGCACGTACTGGCTTTCGACCCCTATGTCTCCAACGCGCGCGCCGAACGGATTGGCGTCAAACTGTGTACCCTGGACGCGCTCCTCGCCCAGGCCGACTTTGTCACCGTTCACGTCCCACTCACGCCGGCCACGCGCGGCCTGATCGGCGAGCGCGAGCTGACCCTGCTCAAACCAACCGCGCGGTTGATCAACTGCGCGCGCGGCGGCATCATTGACGAAGACGCACTGCGCCACGCACTCGACGAGGGCCGGCTGGCCGGCGCCGCGCTCGACGTCTTTGAACGCGAACCACCGCTCGACAACCCGCTCTTGAACAACCCCCGCGTGGTCGTCACCCCCCACCTCGGCGCATCGACACAAGAAGCCCAGATCGCCGTCGCCGTCGATGTGGCCCGCCAGGTGCTGGACATTCTGAACGGCAAACCGCCGGCGCATCCGATCAATGCGCCATTTGTGCCGCCCGAAACACAGGCCCAACTGCTGCCTTTTTGCCAGTTGGCCGAAAAACTGGGCAACGCGGCCAGCCAACTGGTCGATAAACGCCTCAACCAGGTGCGCATCTGTTACGCCGGGCAGCTGGCCGACATGGACACCAACCTGCTGCGCGCGCTGATGATCAAGGGACTGCTGCAAGGCGTCACCGAAAGCCGGATCACCCTGGTCAACGCCAATCTGATCGCCCGCGACCGGGGACTGAGCGTCATCGAAGAAAAAATGGACGACGCCGGGCACTTTGCCAACCTGATCACGGTCTCGTTCAACGACAACGGCCAACAACGCCTCTTGTCCGGCACAATCATCCACGATGAACCATACATCGTGCGCATCGATCAATACTGGATGGACCTGGTCCTGCGCGGCTACCAGCTGCTCGTCTATAACCGCGATCAGCCCGGCACCATCGGCCAGGTGGGCGACGTGACCGGACGCGCCGACATCAACATTGCCTTTATGGCCGTCGGGCGCCTCCGGCCGCGCGGCGACTCGCTGATGGTGCTCACCCTCGACGAATACGCGCCCCCTCAAGTCAGAGCCAGCATCGAGGCCATCCCCGGCGTGTACAGCGTCCGCTTGCTCGAATTGGGAGACCGCCGAGAAACCCAAGACTGACCGTCAGAGACACCGAGACTCTATAGATGGAAATCCCACCTTGCTGCAAAAAGTTGGTTTAACGCAGAGGCGCAAAGACGCAGAGATACAATCATAACATATACAAAATATTGCTAACTCTGCTCCCTATCTACCGGCTTTGCGACTCGGCGTCTCTGCGTTGAATGCGGTCTGGTCAATTTCAAGGAGAACAAGATGTATCAAGCGTGGTTTGAGTGCATCCGCGACTGCGGCGAGCGATTTCCGCTCAACGAGGTCATTTATACCTGCCCCAAATGCGGCGGCCTGCTCGACGTGACCCACGACGTGCAGGCGCTCAAAAACCGCAGCGGGCAAGCCTGGATCTCTCTGTTCGACCGCCGCGTCCACACCCACAAGTGGCCCTATGGCAGCGGCGTATGGGGCAAAAAAGAATGGGTACTGCCCTCGCTAGACAATAAAAACGTCGTCTCAATGTACGAAGGACACACCAACCTGTTCTGGGCCGAACGGTTGGGCGAGGAACTGGGGCTGCCGGAGCTGTGGATCAAATTGTGTGGCAACACGCACACCGGTTCGTTCAAAGACCTGGGCATGACCGCGCTCATCTCGCAGGTGCAACAAATGCGCACCGACGGCGCGCCGATCCGCGCAGTGGCCTGCGCCTCGACCGGCGACACGTCGGCGGCGCTGGCGGCCTACGGCGCGGCGGCCGGCATCCCCACCATCGTCTTTTTGCCCAAGGGAAGGGTATCGACCGCCCAACTGGTGCAGCCCATCGCCAACGGCGCGCTCGTCCTCGCCCTTGACACCGACTTTGACGGCTGTATGAAAATCGTCCAACAAGTCACCGCCGACCGGTCGATCTATTTGGCTAATTCGATGAACAGCTTGCGCATCGAAGGGCAAAAAACCGTCGGCATCGAGTTGGTGCAACAGTTTGAATGGCAAGCGCCCGACTGGATTGTGATTCCGGTAGGCAACCTGGGCAACGTCAGCGCACTGGGCAAGGGGCTGCTATTGATGAAAGAGTTGGGCCTCATCCGAAAACTACCGCGCATCTTGTGCGCCCAGGCCGCCCGCGCCAACCCACTCTATTTGAGCTACCTGACCCATTTCCAATCCTACCGCCCCATCGTCGCACAAAAAACGGCCGCCAGCGCGATCCAGATCGGCGATCCGGTCAGCTATGAACGCGCCGTCAAGGCGCTCAGACAACTGGACGGCCTGGTCGAACAAGCCACCGAACAAGAACTGGCCGACGCCTGCGCGCGCGCCGACCGCACCGGCTTGTACACCTGCCCGCACACCGGCGTCGCCCTGGCCGCGCTGTTCAAAGCGCTTGCACGCGGCGACATCCAGCCCGATGACCGCGTGATCGTCATCTCGACCGCGCACGGGCTTAAATTTACAGATTTCAAAGTCAATTACCACAAGTCAACGTTACAAGACGTGATCGCGCGCCATGCCAACCCGCCGCTGGAACTGCCCGCCAACACCGGCGCCGTCAAGCAAGCCATCGATCGCGCCCTGAAAAGAAAGACGGGCCGCTTGACGTCCACAATGCCAACCACGGCTCGCCGGGCATTGCAAGCGCAAAGCAATCCATAGGGAGGCCGCTAAAAACCCCAAGAGACAATGTTTTCTTTCTTGGCGCGCTCCAAGATGGTCAGATAAACCATTATGCTTTGTGGTGATACACATCCCAGCCCAGGTATTTAGCCAACGCCTCATCGACGGCGGCCGCGCATTGCGACATGCTGAACCCAACGTGGTGTTCAAAACCGTTTTCACAGATATAGTGAAGCAGTTTTTGAAAACGAGGGATTTCGATCACGCCAAAACCGCCAAAAGTCTGCAACGGGTCGTCGGTGACAACGCCCTCGCCCAGATAGGCGCGAATCACGCCCCGCTCATCGTCGGTTGAAACGCGGCAATAGGTAAAGGGCTTGCTTTTCATCCGGCCGGACACGGTGCCACAAGTGTTTTCCTTGCCCACGCTGCCGGCAATGATCTCTTGATAATCCATCTTGATCTCGGCCAAAATATCCTTGGGCAAATTGCTGCAATGGAACAAGACGCCCTTGTTTGGATCGTCGCCATAGTTGTTGTTCCAGTCGAGCAGCGCGCTGGGCGTGCCCGAAGCCAGCGCCATAGCGTACATGCCGATCGCGCCGGTGATGTCCGTCTCGCACGCGCTGGGCAGCAACTTGTTGCTGAGCATACTCATTACCGTGCAAGGAACCACGCCAAAAAACTCTTGCATCGACGTCCAGCACTGCACCGCCGTCGCCGCCAACTCGTTTTCCTCGATCCAGTCATCCATCACCAGCGCAAACCTGGCCATTTTGGACAACGCCGCTGCGGCGACGCCCTGGGTGGTCACATAGTCTTTGATCTCTTGCACCTTGGCCATCACCCGCGCATCGTCATCCTGAAGCCGGGCAGCGCGCCCAAACGCCTCGGACAGGTCCAACACCTCGATGCTGATCCCGGCCTTTTCCAGCAGCTTTTCGCTATAGCGCACGGTGATAAAAGCCGCCGGACGCGCGCCGAGCATCCCCATCCGTGCGCCCTTTAGCCCGCGCACCACACGGCAGGTCGCCGCAAAGCGACGCAAATCCCGGCGAAAACTCGGCGAATCTGGCGCGACGGTATGCAGCGTGGTCAGGGTGTACTTGATGCCGTATTGTTTCAGGTTGTTGCACACCGACATTTTGCCGCAAAAACTGTCGCGGCGATCGGCGATGGTCATCTTGACCGGGTCGTCCGGCGTGGCCTGGATCAGCACCGGCACATTCAGGCCGGAGCGACGGATGGCGTCGGCCACGCCGCGCTCGTCGCCAAAATTGGGCAGCGTGACCAAAATGCCGTCGATCTCGGCAGCGTGCGCCTGGAACAACTCGGCGCATCGGGTCGCATCTTGCAGCGTCTCAACCGAGCCAAAAGGCGTGTCGTCGATCCCAACGATAACGGCGTCGATACCTTCTTGGGCCAACACGCGCAAAATGTCCACGCGGCCGGTCTCGCAGAGGTGATTGGGGAAAAAGCCGCGATTGCCGACAATAACCCCCAGTGTTGTTTTTGTTTTTGTCATACTTTTCTCCCTTTTGTTCGCTAAAGACCGTTGAAAAACAAAGATTAACCCATCCTAGCCATTTCCAGCCTTGTTTCTAGACAAATTACAGTGTTGACCACGGCTGACTGACAATTGGCGACCTGGAGCGGTTTCCGTGTTTTGCGGTTGCTTCGCCAGTCGACTTGATCCTATTATACCACACTTTGTGTCCATTTGAACAAACAAGTACAATCTTGGTCTTGAGTTATTTGACTCGGGCGCGCCACGTCTGAAACCAGGCCGGGTCAGGCAAAATAATCGAGCAGCGCCTCATCGAGCGGCGGGACGCGCATCGGCGCCGAGCCGTTGCGCAAAGACTCGGTGGCCTTGCAGCCGGCGGCCACGCTGTACCGGGCAGCGACCGGCGAAGTTTTGATCTCGCCCCCCTCGCGCACATAGCGCACAAACTCGGCAACAATACTCGGATCGCCGCCACCGTGACCGCCGGTTTTGCGATCGAGGGGAAACACCTCGTCCCCGCCGGGCGTATAGCGATCACTGCGCGTGTTCCACAGCCGCACACACGACTCCTCGCCGATGCCGTCGCCAAAATTCTCGATCCGCCCCTCGGTGCCAATGATCGTGTAATTTCGCCAGGCGTCGGGCGTGTAATGACACTGCTGGTACGAGGCCAGGACGCCGTTATCCAGGCGCATCAACATCATTGAGACATCTTCGACGTCGAGAACGGGATTCAACCCTTTTTGGGAAAGCGGCGGCCAATTGTCGCGGACAAAACTGGCGTCACCCCGCTCGGCCACATCGTGGCGGTCGGCGATCTGCCCGTACAAAGTCAGCCCGCCCATCGCCGTGACCGTCTCGGTGTACCCGCCGCAAAGCCAATGCAGCACGTCGATGTCATGCGCGCCTTTTTGCAGCAGCAACCCGGTCGACCTGGTTCGATCCGCGTGCCAATCCTTGAAATAAGCGTCACCGCCATAAGAGACAAAATGCCGGCACCAGGCGACCTTGACCCGGCCAATGGCGCCGCCGTCGATCAGCTCTTTCATCTTGAGGATCACGTCAAAGTGACGCATATTGTGACCAAGATACAGCTTGGCGCGGTTGTCGCGCGCGGTTTGCAAAATATGATCGCAGCCGGCGATAGTGATCGCCATCGGCTTTTCCAAATAGACCGCTTTGCCGGCCTCAAGCGCGGCGACGGCGTGCTCCTCGTGCAAATAATCCGGCGTGGTGACAAAAACCGCGTCCAGGTCTTGTTCGAGCAACTCGTCATAGTTGGTCGTCAGAAAAATGTCCTCACCATACCAGGTCTTGTTTCGCTCAAACGCCCTGGTATTGACATCGCAACAAGCGACGACCCGAGACCCATTTTGCGGATGGTGAGCATACCGCGCCAACCCGCCCCGTCCGCCAGAGCCGATCACGCCAATCCTTAAATCTGTCATTGATTATGCCTCCGTCTTGGTGTAAGGCCTTTCCAGTTTTCAAAATGTCCCAGAACTTGCAAGCACCGCATCCTGTTGACCCAAGGGCTGTTCAACTCTAACCCAAGTCACCGCTGGCGGTGACTCGTCGCCGTAGGGGGACGACCAGCCAACGGCTCGCCAGGCGCGGTTTCAACCGCTGGATTGTAGAATTGAACAGCCCTGCTGTTGACCCAAGTTGCTTTGAAACGGACTGGAAAAGCCTGGGCAATTCCATAAACTTGCTTACTTTGTGCTGGCACTATTCCTGTGGCCTATGCTAATCTGGGACAATTATTTTGCTGGAATTGCCTGAATGCTGTTCGCTTTATACAAACACTATCACCTTGATTGTACTCGATCCCAGGCCAAACGCAAAATGGCGAACCCGGTCGCATTCAGCTTGTTCAACCGCCCACAAGGGGCTATGCTACGGACGCCCAAACCATTTGAAACACGCCCAAATAATCTAGATGCAATTGCCCCGCGATCTCTTGCCAAATACACATTTTTTCGGTACAATACGACAACTTGAAAAAATCAAGACGATCGTATATTTCTGAACAGCAGCGATGTTTTTCGACGTTTTATTTCTTTACGACCTCGGCGTTCCCTGCGGTTGACGGAAGCGTCGGCGAGTTTTTCCAAGGAGGAAAAAATGTCTGATAAAAAAGTCACACTGCGCACATTGTTTTCCAAGATGCACAAAGGCGAACCAATCACAATGCTCACTTGTTACGACTATCCGACCGCCTATTTTATGGAACAAGCCGGACTGGACATTTTGTTGGTCGGCGACAGCCTGGGGATGACCGTTTTGGGCTACGACAGCACCCTGCCGGTGACGATGGACATAATGATCGCCCACGCGCAAGCCGTCCGCCGGGGAGCGCCCAGCGCGTGGCTGATCGGCGATATGCCGTACATGACCTACCAGCCGTCGATCGAGACGGCGATCCGTAACGCGGGGCGGTTTATGGCCGAGGCGGCCTGCGACGCGATCAAGTTGGAAGGCGGCATCGAGGTCGCCGACCGGGTGGCGGCGCTGACCAGGGTGGGCATTCCGGTGATGGGACACCTGGGTCTGACGCCGCAGAGCGTATCGGCGCTGGGCGGGTTCCACGTGCAGGGACGCAGCGCGGCGCAAGCGAGCAAGATCATCGACGATGCAAAGGCGCTTGAAGACGCCGGCGCATTCTCGATCCTGCTGGAAATGGTGCCCGCGCGCGTGTGCCGGGTGATCAGCGAGCGCGCCGGCGTGCCGATCATCAGCCTTGGGTCTGGGCCAAACGCGCACGGCCAACTGCTCATTTTCCACGACATGTTTGGCCTGTACCCCAAATTCACGCCCAAAATGGCGCGCGTCTATGGCAACGCGGGCAAGATCATCCTCGACGGCCTCAAACAATACGTTCAGGACGTGACGAGCGCGGATTTTCCACAGCGCGAAAACTGGTTCACGATCAAAGATGAGGCCTTTGCCGAGCTGCAAGCCATGCTAGAGCAGGCCGGGTAGACGATGATGCGATCCTGGAAGACGCTTTCAAAACGGGTGCTCTTGGACCGCCCCAAGTTTTTGCGGGTCGAGGAACACACGATCGAGTTGCCGGATGGACGGGTGATCCCGGACTGGCCCTGGGTGGTGACGCCCGACTATATCAATGTGGTGGCCGTGACCGACAAAGCCAGGTTTATCTGTTTTCGACAAACCAAATACGCGGTCAAAGGCACATCATTGGCCGTTGTTGGAGGATATATCGATCCGGGCGAAACGCCGCTGGTCGCGGCCAAGCGCGAATTGCGCGAAGAAACCGGCTATCAAGCCGGCGACTGGACGCCATTGGGCAGCTATGCGGTCGATGGCAATCGCGGTGCCGGCCGCGCCCATTTCTTTCTCGCGCGCGGCGCACGGCGCGTGACCGAGATCGACGCCGACGACCTGGAAGAGCAAGAACTGTTGCTGCTGGCCCGCGCCGAGGTCGAAGAGATGCTGCTGGCCGGCGAGTTCAAACTGCTGCCCTGGACGGCCATCATTGCGCTTGCGCTGCGCCACCTGGACAAGACGCCCTAAAGCCAATGTGACAAACTGAACCCATTGTGCGTATATGGACTGGCGTTCAACGCTCTTGCCTGGACTCGTCACTGTATCTAAAAGGAGAAAAATATGGGACTGCTCGCATGGATTTTGTTTGGCGCGCTTGCCGGCTGGGTGGCCAGCATTTTGATGGGCCGAAACCGCCGTATGGGCTGCCTGGCCAACGTGATTGCCGGCGTGATCGGCGCGGTACTCGGCGGCCTGTTGATGAACCTGCTGGGGGCCTACGGCGTCACCGGTTTCAACCTGCGCAGCTTGGGCGTGGCCGTGCTCGGCGCGCTCGTCTTTCTGGCGATCAGCGGCTGGTGGACAAAACGCCGCAAATAAGCGGGCCAAAACGCCCGTTTCATCTCTTGTCGCCGTTGTGAAAACACCTCAACATCCGTTGAGGTGTTTTTGTTTGCCCCCGCTACGACAGGTTCAACAACCCTCGTTTGATCGCCAAGACGACGGCGTGTGTGCGGTCGTTGGCGTGAAGTTTGGAGAGGATGTCACTGACATAATTTTTGACCGTGCCTTCGCTGAGATGCAATCGTTGAGCAATGCCGGCGTTGGTCAAGCCTTCGGTGAGCAATTTGAGGATCGTCTCCTCACGCGAGGTCAGCTCTTCTACCGGGGGGAGCGAGTCGGCAAGCGCCGCCGCCCCGACTTGCGGCGCGCGTCGCTGGATCACATCGGCCATGCGCTGAAACTCGGCCAACACCTGGGCGGCCACCGCCTTGTCGATCTGCGCCTCGCCGCAAACCGCGCCGCGCACAGCCTCGACCAACTGGACACGGGTAATGTCTTTGAGCAAATAGCCCGACGCCCCGGCGCGAATCCCATCAAAGACCAATTCGTCGTCGCCATAGGTAGTGAGAATGATGATCGGTATCTCGGGACGCAGCCGCTTGATCTCGCGCGTGGCCTCGATCCCATTGACGCGAGGCATCTTGATGTCCATCAAAATCACGTCTGGGCGGACGCGCCGGGCCAGCTCGATAGCCTCCTGCCCGTTGGCAGCCTGACCGATCACGTGAATGTCCGGCTGTGCGTTCAAAATGATCGTCAATCCGTCGCGGATCAACGGCTGATCATCGGCAAGCATCACGCGGATCGCTGTTTGACGAGATGTCGTCATCGCTCTATCTCCCAAAGTTTATCCAGCCGCACGGTGAGCCGAGTCCCCTGACCGGGCGCGGCGTCGAGGGTTGCTGTTGCATCGATCAATTCAGCGCGCTCGCGGATGCCGGTCAAGCCATAACGACCGGGGGGAACGGCCTCCGGATCAAAACCCTGACCGTCATCCTGAATACACAAGGTGACGCCGGCATCATATCGCAGACGAATTGAAATCTGCTCCGCCTGGGCGTGACGCTCGACATTGCTCAATGCCTCTTCGGCGATGCGGTACATGGCATTGGCCTGCGCGGGCAGCAATGGAAACGGCTCTCCCTGCACCCGGCAATCGACGGCAAGACCGTGCTGCTGCCCAAACTTGTACCCGAGCTGGCGCAGCGCACCGGCCAACCCCAACTCTTCGACGGGGGCGGAACGCAGGTCTTGGATGGCGCTGCGCGCTTCGTCGAGTCCAAGGCGCGTCTGCCGCCTAATCTTTTCAATGTGCGTCTGGGCCGCCTGGGGATCGGTCTCTTGCAAAGCGTCGACGGCCTCAAACTGCACCACCAGCGAGGCCAATGTATGCGCCAGCGTGTCGTGCATCGCGCGGGCCAGGCGAACCCGCTCGCGCGACGTGGCCAGGTGTTCGGCGGTAGCCGCATAGCCGCGCAGCCGTTGGTTGGCCTGGAGCAGCGCTTGATGCTCTTTGCGCCAGGTATCGGACAAATAACCGCTGATCATTGGAAAAATATACAAAACAGCGATGCGCAAAGGTAGCAAGGCAAGAAATCCGCGCGGCGAAGTACCCCACAGCCACACAGCAACGCCGGTGAGCAGATGCAGCAACACGGCAAAATTGGCCGTTTTGAGCGCCCCGCGCATGCCATAGGCCGCGCCGCCAAGCACGCAGGGCACCAACACCAACAAGATCATCTCGGTCGGCACCCAGGCAATATCGAGTCTTTGCCCCGACGGCAAAGTCACATTGACATAGATGCCGGGGAAAAGGTATTCGACGCCGGATTCAACGGCAAACCCCAAGATGGTCACGGCCAAGGCAATGGGCAGATAATAGCGTCCCAGGCGTTTTTGCAAGCCGGGGATGAGCACATAGATCATGGCCGCCAGCACAGGCAGCATTGACAGCCCCCACAGCGGGTGCATGTCCCGCATCGGGGGCGGGCCAATATTTGACGAATGCAGCGCCAAAATGATCCCGCCAAAAAGGATGAGAAAAAGTCTAAACAGAAACAACCCGCGCAAGACGCGGGTTGCATTGCGGACGACATTGTTCACAAAGTATGCGCCTCCAATACGTCGGTACACAAACGCCGCAGTTCCAGGGGGATCGCGCCACCAGATTTGACAATGTACACCGGAATGTGCGACGTTTCGGGCCGGGTATGTATCGTTTCAAGCAATGTGTCGGCAGCGTGCAACGACATGTCGATCACAACTTGATCGACGGTGCTCTGCAAAGCCAGCTTGAATGCGTCGAGCACATTGGCGGCACGTATGGCGGTTGCGGTGTTATCGTCTAGTTTGGCGAGCAGGCGATCGTATAGATTGTCATTGGCTGTGACGATCAATTGTATCATAACACAGTTCCTTGAAAATTTCCATTTTGTTAGAGCTAAATTATCGTTGCTCGAGCCAGCGCTCGATCCAGCCCAGAAACAGCCACAGCCCAAGAATCGCTCCTCCGCCGGCCAGCAAGCAAGGAAAAGCGGTCAGCATTTCAATCGGGCCGATCCACAGCCCGATCAAGACGCCGCCAACGATGACCAACGTACACAGCACCATGATCAAAATGCGACGTTCGTCTTGCTTGCGCTGCTTGCGCATATCGGTCGGCGGACGATGATTGGTGTTCATTATTCGTAACGCAGCGCTTCGATGGGACGCAAGCCGGCGGCACGCCAGGCCGGATAGATGCCGAAAATCAAGCCGACGGCAGCGGCGAAACTGAACGACATCAACACCGTGCTGATATCGACCACCGGGGTCAAGTCTTGCACCAAAGCGCCGATCACGCTCGAGCCGGTGTATCCAAGAACGATGCCCAAAAAGCCGCCGATCAGGCTCAACAACATCGACTCGATCAAAAATTGGGTCAAAATATCGCGTTTGAGCGCGCCCACCGCTTTGCGAATACCGATCTCGCGCGTGCGCTCGGTGACACTGACCAGCATAATGTTCATAATGCCAATTCCGCCGACCAACAACGAGATGCCGGCGATGGCGCCCAAGAACAGGTTGAGACTGGCCATAATCACGGCAAACGCATCCAAAATGTCGGTCTGGCTGATGATCATAAAATCGTCGTCGGCCATATAGGCAATGTCGTGCCGGTCGCGGAGAATGTTTTTGATTTCCTCGGTCGCCGCGTCCATTTTTTCGCCGTCAACGGCCTCGGCATAGATGACATCGACTTTGCGCTCTCCGGCGCGGGTGCGGCCGGTGAACAGCCGGGCCTGGGCGGTGGTGAGCGGAATGTACATCTGGTCATCCGGGTTCATCATCCCCATCCCGCCTTCCTCTTCCAGCACACCGATCACTTTGTATTGAATACCCTTGATTTTGATCGACAGGCCAACAGGAAACTCGCCATTGGGAAACAAGTCTTCGACAACGCCGCTGCCCAAAACGGCAACGCGGGCCTGGGTGTCCACATCCTCTTGGGTCAAAACGGCGCCAAACTCGACAACCTTGTTGCGAATGCCAAAATAGTTGGCCGTGACGCCCGAGACGGTGACGCGCGTATCACGCCCGCCGTACAGCACTTGCTGCATCCCCTGCACCTCGGCAGCGACGCGGTTGACGGACGGCGCGTAAAACTGATCCCTGATCACCGCCACATCGCCCATGCTCAAAGCCGGATAGCCGTCGCTGTTGTCGCGGTCGGTGACGATTGTGATCAGATTCGAGCCAATGCCCTCGATCTCACCCTCGATCGATTCACTGACCCCGTTGCCGATCGCCAGCAAAGTGATCACCGCGGCCACGCCGATGATAATTCCCAACGTCGTCAGCACCGAGCGCATCTTGTTGGTCGATAGGCTGCCCAACGCGGTTAAAAAACTCTCCCACAAGTCCATATTGTCTCCTAAAAAATATCAAGCATGGGCTATTCGCGATTTGTCGCCTTGCCCGTTTTGCTTATCCTGGACGATCAACCCATCTCTGAGCCAGACAACGCGCCGGGCGCGTTCGGTGACTTCGGGATCGTGGGTGACAAAGACGATGGTGATACCGCGTTTGTTCAGCTCGTCAAAAATGTTCAGGATTTCGTCGCCCGTAGCCGTGTCCAGGTTGCCGGTCGGTTCGTCGGCCAGGATAATGCTCGGCTCTGTGACCAGCGCACGGGCGATGGCGACGCGCTGCTGCTGACCGCCGGAAAGCTCATCGGGCTTGTGGTCCATCCGCTCCTCCAACCCGACGATGGTCAACGCCTGCCGCGCGCGTTTGTGACGTTCGCGGCGTCTCAGCCCGGAATACATGAGCGGCAGTTCCACTTGCTTGAGCGCGGTGGTGCGCGCCAGCAAATTGAACTGCTGAAAGACAAAGCCGATTTTCTTGTTGCGCACACGGGCCAACTCGTCATCGCTCATCTCGCTCACGTCGATGCTATCCAACTTGTATGTCCCGCTGGTTGGTTGATCCAGGCAGCCAATCACATTCATCATCGTGCTCTTGCCCGAGCCAGAAGGCCCCATGATGGCGACAAACTCGCCATCTTGCACGGTCAGATCGACACCGCGCAAAGCGTGGACGGTCTGCGTGCCCATGTGATACTCTTTGGTGATATTGTGTAATTCAATCATTGTCGCATCTTTCGCGCGCCCTTGGGCGGGCCATCTCGGAAACTAAAGCCTTGATCGATTTGACCGATATACACCCGATCTCCTTTTTCGAGACCGCTGGTGATTTCGGTATAGAGGTGATCGCGCAGCCCCACCGTGACCTCGACCCTGGACACCTCTTCACCCACGACCTTGTTCACATAGTACTTGGCCGCTTGCCGGTCGGCGATGATGGCGCGATTGGGCACCAGCAGCGTCTTTTCTCGCTGCGCGGTGATCAGATCGGCATTGGCCGTCATCCCGGTGCGCAGCGGCAAGTCGCCCGCGTCCAGGCTGAGACGAACCTCAAAAGTCACGATGCCGGCGATGGTTTTGGCTTGCGGCGAGATCGAAACGACGGTGGCGGCCAGTTCGCGGTCGGGCCAGGTCTCCAAAGTGACAAGCGTCTGCTGCCCCACTTTGATGCCGCCAATGTCGATCTCGTCTACATCGAGGACAACCTGAAGGCTGTTTGCGGCAACGAGTTCGACTGCCGGCCCGTTGGCCCGTTCGCCGACGGCAATGTATACGTCGGTGATCGTACCGTCAAAAGGCGCGACCAACGTGGCATTGGCCAGATTGGCCTGCGCTTCTTCCAGCGAAACCTGCGCCTGCTCGACCCGCGCTTGAGCGATGGCAATCTGTTCTTGGGACGCGCCATCGAGCAATTTAGCCAACGTTGCCTGCGCCTGAGCCAACCTGGTTTCGGCGGCAGCGATCTCGACGCTCTTGTCCCCGGTGAGCGTGGTGAGATTGACCTGCGCGCGCGCCAACCTGGCCTCGGCAGCGGCGATCTGGACGCTTTTATCCTCGGTCAACGCGGCCAGCGCGGCTTGCGCTTGAGCCAGTTGAGCCTGCGCGCCGCGTATGCCCGCATCGTTGACATTGAGTTTGGCAAGGGCGTAATTGGCCACGGCCACATCGTAATTGATTTTGGCGTTCTTGACCGCCGCGCCTTGCGGGCTGTACGGCGCCCAACTGTCGGCGGCCTGCCAATTGTTCCAGACGAGCAAATTGTACATGTCGCGCGCGCTGTCCATCGCCAACTGGGCGTTGTCGATGTCATTCTGGGCAACGACGAGTTGATCGTCCAGTGCCTCGTACCGCGCCTGCGCCGCTCTGAGCGCCGCCTGGGCGCTGGCGACGGCGGCGCGCGCCTGAACCAGTTCCTCGTCGCTGGGACCGGCGCGCAGGTCGTCGAGCGTGGTTTGCGCGCTGTCGACGGCGGTTTGCGCCTGAGCCAGTTCCTCGTCGCTGGGGCCGGCGAGCAGGTCATCGAGCGTGGCTTGCGCGCTGTCGACGGCGGCCTGCGTAGCAGCGACATCTTGGGCGTCCGGCGCTTTGAGCAGCCCGGCAAGGTTGGCTTGCTGAATCGCCAATGCCTGTCTGGCCGACTCGACGGCGCGTTCCAAATCATCGCTTTCCAACTGAACCAGCGTATCGCCGGCCCGCACCTCATCGCCAACACGGACATACACCTGTTCGACCACGCCGGCAACGCCCAAGGCCAACTGCGCCTCTTGTTTGGGCAGCAACGTCCCGCTGGCGCTGGCGCTGGCCGACAGATCGCCGATAAAGGCAGCGACCACATCGCCGGGCTGCGGCGCACTCGCGGCCTGGACGCGCCGTCGCATGACCGCGTAACCGCCCAGCCCGACGACGACCAGGACGGCGACGACGGCCAGAGTAATCCACAAACCACGTTTTCCTTTTCGCTTCGTTTTCACTTGTATTTCTCCTATAGGCTTGTCAAACATCTCGATCAACCCCTCGGCGGCCCGCCGCGACCGGGCGGCCCAAAGATCAATTCGATCTGCTCCTCGTAGCCGATGACAAGCCGATCGCCTTTCTCCAACCCGCTGGTGATCTCGGTATAGTTTCGGTCGCGCATCCCCACCGTGACCTCTATTTTGGAAACCGTTTCCCCCTCGACGCGATGGACATAGTATTTACCGGCGTCGCGGTCGACGCTGATCGCGCGGTTGGCGACCAAAAGCACGTCGTCGCGCTCGGCGGTGATCAACCGGGCATTGGCCGTCATCCCGGCCCGAATCGGCAGATCGCCGGCGTGCAGGCCGATGTGAACCTGATAGGTCACGATCTCGGAATTGGCTTGAGCCTTGGGCGCAATGGCAACGACCTGTCCCTCGATCTCTTGATCGGGCCACGCCTCCAGAGTAATGATCGTCGGCTGACCGGTGACGATCTGGCCGATGTCAACCTGATCGACGTCGAGCACAACCTCCAGGCTGCCGGTATCGACCAGGGCAACGGCGCGGCCGCTGGCCCACTCGCCGACCGAGATATAGACGGCGGTCACTACCCCGTCAAACGGCGCGCGCAACGTGGCGTCGTCCAACCTGGATTTGGCATTTTCCAGAGCAATGCGCGCCTGCTCCACTTGCGCTTTGGCAACGGCCAATTTTTCCTCCGAAACGCCCGCCTCCAAATTGTCCAAGTTGGCTTGCGCTTGAGCCAGTTGGTTGCGCACGCCGGCGATCTGCACGGTCTTGGGTTCGGTCAACGCGGCCAGCGATGCTTTGGCCTGGGCCAGCTGCTCGCGCGCGTTGGCAATTTCGACCGTTCTCTCTTCGGTGAGCGTCGTCAGATTGAGCCGTGCTTGGGCCACCTGGGCCTGCGCGCTGCGATAGGCGCTGTCGTTAATGTTAGCCAGCGAAAGATTGTAACGCGCCAAAGCGACATTATAAGCGCCCTGGGCGTCCTGGTAGACCTTGGCTTCAGGGGCAAAGTCCGCATATTCTTTATGCTGCCAGTCGTTGGCTAACGCATCGTAAAAATACTTGGCGTTTTCCAAAGCAACGGCAGCAAGGTCAAGCTGCCGGCGGGCGACAATGATCTGCGCATCGAGGGCAGCGTAACGCGCGGCCTCGACTCTTTCCAGCGCCTGAGCGCTGGTCAGCGCCGCGCGGGCCTGGGACAAATTGGCATCGCTGGCGCCATCCAGCAGATCGTCGAGCTGCGCCTGGGCGCTGACCACGGCGGCTTGCGCAGCGGCCAACTCTTGGGCGCTGGCCCCGGCAAGCAGGTCATCGAGCTGTATTTGCGCGCTATCGACGGCGGCTTGCGCGGCGACCAGCTCTTCTGGCGACGCGCCGTCGAGCAAATCAGCCAGAGTGGCCTCTTGAATCGCCAGGTTTTGCTCCGCCGTGCGCACCGCCCGGATCAGGGCGTCACTCTCCAACTGCACCAACGGATCGCCGCGTTTGACCTCATCGCCAATGTCGACAAAAACCTGCTCGACGCGCCCGGCGGCAGCCAATGACAGCATCGCCTCGCGCTGCGGCACAAGCTGCCCGCTGGCGCTGGCCTCGGCGGAAAGACTGCCGATAAACGCGGCGACAATTTGCTCATCGCCCGGCGCGCCATCGGCGCTGGCACGCTGCCGCAGCAACCAGCCGCCGCCCAGCGCCACGACGACCAAAACCACGACGATGACGGCAATCCACACGATTCGTCTGTTTTTCTTTTTTTTCTTCAACTGACTTGCTCCTCTATACCATGGCTCTTTGAAACCTGGCAGAATTCCACTCCACTGCCCAATCCAACGAATTTCAGGCCAAAAGGCTTGGATTTGACAATCCAGGCCGAGCAGACCGGGATAATTTAAATTCTGGAACTCTTGAACCCATTATATCAAGATTGGCGCGCGCTCGACAGTCCCATCTGTCATACGTTTGCGGCGACATATTTGTTCGGTGGTGACGATCGTCATCTCGTTCCCGCCGGACTTGACACTGGGGATGTTCTGGGATATGATCAAAACGTTCGCCGTGAACATATTCGCCGGCAAAAAAAAAGAGCGAGGAGGCAGAAATGAGCCAAGAGACCAATCCAGGGCGCGCAGTCGGGCGATTGCTTTCCAGAGCTTGCGAGTTGAAACATCGCCGCATGCACGCGCTGCTGGATGAACTTGGTTTGTACTGCGGGCAACCGTTCGTGCTCCACGCATTGTGGAACCAGGACGGCATGACCCAGTCAGAGTTAAGCGAACGTCTCAAGCGCAGCCCCTCTACGATTACCAAGACGGT
Source organism: uncultured Anaerolineae bacterium (assembly GCA_964481205.1). Classification (GTDB taxonomy): domain Bacteria; phylum Chloroflexota; class Anaerolineae; order JAFGEY01; family JAFGEY01; genus CAYRXM01. The sequence continues at coordinate 41,595 of CAYZYE010000012.1, forward strand.
TCAACGGATGGAAAGGGCCGGGTTTGTCGAACGCCGCCCCGACGACAACGACGAACGCATCTCGCGCGTCTACCTGACCGACGCCGGACGCGATATACGACCGGCGGTGGAAAACGCATGGCGCACGCTCGATCAACAACTTTTTTCCGGGTTCAGCGCCGACGAACTGGAACTGTTGCTCGATTTATTGCATAGATTTTGTCAAAACATTGAAAATCCGCTCTGATTGGAACGGACAGTGGAGGA
>CAYZYE010000013.1:0-41450 GCA_964481205.1 uncultured Anaerolineae bacterium
AGGTGTTTGTGTATGCCGACGATCGGATATATTATTACCAGATCACAGAAAAGCACATTCTGAAAGAAAAGGGCGAATCGGCTGATGTCAAGCGCGCGAATGCGCTGTGGATCGCGCCTACGGCGGAAGAGCAGGTGACGATGGTGACTTGTTGGCCCTATAAAGGCAATTCGCATCGCTTGGTGGTGGTCGCCAAACCCATATCGCCCCCCAAGGTGAGAGGGTTGGACGAATAGAGGCTGTGATGGGGGTCCTGAATTTTATCACTCGAACGCGACGCAGTCATGCTCTGGAACATGCGACGATCCAGGTGCTGCATCGTCGCTATCCGGGGGTCAGGCTGGCCGGTCGCAGTGCGCCCGGTGGGTTTTACATTTACGGGCATGTGCCGGCAGCGGCAGTGCAGAGCGCCGTCCGTGAGGCGTTGGCGCGCTTGCGCGGCGGGTCGCACGATCTGGCGATCCATTCTCGCTGCGGGACCAACCTGGTGACGGCGGGTATTTTGGCGGGATTGGTCTCTTTTTTGACCATGCTGCCGGGCAGCGATCGTTCGCGCCGCGAGCGTTTACCGCTGGTTTGGGTATTGGTGACGCTGGCGCTCCTGGTCGCCCAACCGTTGGGGCCGTTGGTGCAGCGTTATGTGACCACCGAGACGAATCTGGAGCATACCGGGATTGTTGGCGTCACGCAGGGCCGTCTGGGACAGTTGGCCGTCCATCGCGTCCGGCTTGAACACCGGGTGGGGGGGTGAGCATGTTTTACGTCTTTCAGGGGCCAGACACGTTTTCGCGCGCCGAAGAGTTGGCCGCGCTGCGGGCCAAGATGGGCGATCCGTCTTGGGCCGATTTGAACATTACCTATCTGGATGGCCGATCGGTGAATATGGCCGAGCTACGGCATCACTGTGATACGGTTCCGTTTCTTGCCGACCGGCGTTTGATCATTGTGCATGGCTTGCTGGGGCGTCTCGCGGCGCGTAACGCGAGCAAGGCCGACCGCGAATTTTTGACGGCTTTGGTGGACTATTTGCCCACCATGCCGCCGACGACGCGGTTGGTTTTTTGCCAGGATCGCGAGTTGGGGAAACGACATCCGGTGCTTGCGCTGGCCGCTTCCGGGGATGCCGGGTATGTCAAGACATTCCGGCTGCCGCAAGGAGGTGCTCTGACGCGCTGGATCGTCGAGCGGACGAACCGGGCCGGCGGCGAGATCACGCCGCGTGCGGCCCACACCCTGGGCGTTTTGATCGGCCATGATTTGTACCAGTTGGACCAAGAGATCGACAAACTGGCGGCGTATACCAATGGGGCGCGAGCGATTACCGAACAGGATATTGCCTTGTTGACCTCGTATGCGCGCGAGGCCAGCATTTTTGAAATGGTCGATGCGTTGGGAAAACGAGATGGTAAAACGGCCAGTCGCATTTACCATCAGCTGCTCGATGCCGGGGATCATCCATTGGCATTGTTGGGGATGATTGTGCGTCAGTTTCGCTTGATGATTCAGATCAAGGAATTGGCGCCAAAATTGGCGACGCCTGACGCGATTGCGCGCGAGTTGCGACAAAAACCATACCCGATCAAAAAAATTCTTGGGCAGAGCAAAAACTTTACGTCGGCGCAACTGCGTGTAATTTACCACAAGTTATTAGATATTGATATTGAAATTAAAACCGGCCAGGTCGATGCGCCGCTGGCGCTTGATCTGTTGATCGCCGGGTTGAGCCGGGTTGCCTAGTTTGCGTTTTGCTCCGCTCAGTCGAGCTGGCGGATGACCATCACCACTTTGCCCTTGATCTCGACGTTTTTCGCGTCAAAGTACATAGCTTTCATCGACGGGTTGGCCGGTTGCAACCGCACCCGGTCGCCTTCCAGGTAAAAGCGCTTGAGTGTTGCCTCTCCTTTATCCGCGATCCAGGCCGCGACCATTTCCCCGTTTTCTGCGTGTTGTTGGTGCCGCAATACGACAATATCGCCGTCATTGATCAGCGCGTCGATCATTGAATTTCCGCTTACCTGGAGCGCAAACAACCGCTCGGTGTTTTGAAACATGCTGCTTGATAGATCGATGACCTGGTCGCCCATCAGCGCAAAGTCTGTGCCAGAGTCTGGAATGGGGATCGGCTCACCGGCGGCGATGCGCCCCAACAGGGGGATGCCCAACCGGCGCTGTCGCGGCAGCGACCGTTCGTGATCGATCAGGCGCAGGCCACGGGAGATGTTTTTGTCTCGCTCGATAAACCCCTTTTTTTCCAAAGCGGTCAGGTTATAGTTTACGACAGAGGTTGAGGAAATGCCAACCTGCTCGCCAATTTCTCGAATGGTGGGTGGAAAGTGGTGTTGGTTCAGGTATTGGCTAATAAAGGCCAGGATTTTTTCCTGGCGTGGGGATAGGCTCATTGCAGCTTTCCTTTCTGCTGTGTCGCAAACAGGGAACGGAACATCTGTTCCATTTTTAGCATTATATCACGAACATGCGTTCTGGTCAAGGCGATCGTCGGCGGAAAAGGGCAATTGCATTTATATTTTCCAACATGCTGGTTGTGTTCTGTGGCCGCCCGAACATCAATGTTCGGGCTACAATGCGGCGCCGGATGAATCCGGCTTGATCCAATGACGCGCCAAAGATTTGGCGCGCCAAGCCCCATTTGTGGAGCGCTGTTCTGTAGCGCGGCGATTGATCGCCGCGCGCGCCAGGATAAATGCAACTGCCCTGCCGGCGGAAAACGACCTTGACAGCCCATTCGTTCTGTTGTATAATTGCAGAAACGTTTTTGCAACCACCTAGAGCAAAAGCGTTTTTTTACCACCGCTTGCAGAAACGTTTTTGCGAACGGAGCAATGATGCCAAAACCAACAATTCGGGAGGTGGCCGCGCGAGCCGGGGTTTCGATCAGCGTGGCCTCGAACGCGCTCAACCACAAGGGGCGCGTGAGCAAAGAAACGCGCCGGCGTGTCGAGGCCGCGGCCCGTGCGATCGGCTATGTGCCCAGTTATACGGCGCGGCGATTGCGCGGTGCCGGCAAGGCGATTGGCATCTTGGTCATAACCACCTCGCCCGATGAAACCCTCTCTACTCGCTATTTCGGCGAATCACTGCATACCCTGTTGCAGGCGGTCGCTCAGGCCGACTATAAACTGCACTATATTTATTTCCCCAATCAAGAATTCGACGAGACCCAATTGCGACGCACGTTGAGCGACGATGCGGTGGATGGTTTGGTGGTGATGGCCCCGCCGCCCTCCAAGATCGGGGTGATCACTCGCGCCCTCAAGTCGATGCCCTATGTGTTGTTCAGTGTGGCTTCGGACCAAGAGGGGGTCAGCTATGTAGACAGCGATGGGCGAAGCGGTGCGTTGTCAGCGACGCGCCACCTGATCGCCCTGGGGCACACGCGGGTGGCTTATGTGATGCCGTATGCCGACAACTTTGACGCGGTGACGCGGCGGCAGGGTTATGAGGCGGCGATGGCAGAGGCCGATCTGACGGCGCGGGTCTATGTTCCGCCGGATGGATGCGTGCCGCGAGCGGTCAAGGCAATGCTGGTCGACGAGATCACGGCGGTGTTGACCTTTGACGACATTTGCGCTCTGGAAGTGATCGGCGAATTGGGGCGGTGCGGGCGGCGTGTGCCGCACGATATGGCCGTGATTGGTTTCGATGACGACATTTTTGGGCAGTGGATGTGCCCGCGTTTGACGACGGTGCGCCAGCCATTGAGCGAGATGGCGGCGATTTCGGCCGAGTATTTGATCCGCCGTTTCGAGTCCGACGGAGAGGTGCCTCCTTGTCACCGTGTGTTGCCTGTCGAGTTGGTGGTACGCGAGTCGTGCGGCGCGTCGCTGCGGGCGGGGGGCTGAGATGAGGCAGCGGTTGGCGGTGCAATACCTGGAGGGCGGCGAGGGCCGTTTGCCATCGCCGGACGAGGTGCGCGCGCGGCTGCAAAGTGCGTTCGAGTGCCTGCCGCTGACGGACCTCTTGCTGGGTTGGGATGTGCCGCCGCCGTTGGTTGCTCTTTGCCGCGAGCAGGCGGCCCGGCACGGCGCGCGGCTGTTTCGCTGGCATCCTCTGCTCTGCGGCGACCGCACATTGCTCCCCCGCCCCGAATGGCAATGCCTTGCTCCCACCGGCGCCCCCATCGCCGGGTTTCAAAACCGCCCCGAATTCACCTTTTTGTGTCCCAACCGTCCGGCCGTGCGCGACGCCGTGCTGGAGCACCTGGGCAGCGCGTTGCGCCGCGCCGGGTACGACGGCGTGTTCCTCGATCGCATTCGCTATCCTTCTCCGGCGGCCGATCCCACCCGCTTGCTGGGCTGTTTTTGCGAGGATTGTTGCCGCGCGGCCGAGGAAGAAGAGTTTGACTTGCGGGCGGCGCAGCGTCGTGTCGTGGCTTTGTTCGAGTCGCCGACGCGGCGCGGCGCTGTGGTGCAGGCGCTCTTGCGGCCCTCGGCGGGGGGTGGGGACGCGGATGTGGCCGCGTTGCAGGCGGTGCTTGCTTTCCGGGCGCGCAGTGTGACGCGCCTGGTGCGCGCTGCCGCCGGGGTGGCCCGCGCCGAGGGGTTGGCCGTGGGTCTGGACTGTTTCGCGCCGTCGCTGGCGTGGATGGTGGGGCAAGACCTGGGCGCGCTGGACGCGCTGGGCGATTGGATCAAGGTGATGGTTTACGGGCACACCTGGGCGCCGGCGGGGTTGCCTTTCGAGTTGGGCGGGTTGCGGGCCTTTGCCAATGCGCCGGGGGTTGAGGGATGGGCGCCGGAGGCGCTGGCCGGCGAGGTACGCCGGGGGCGCGCGGCAGGGGTGACGACGCTGCTGGCCGGGATCGAGTTGGTCGAGATGGCGGGAGTGACGCGCCTCTCGGTGGCGCAGGTGCGCGCCGATCTGGCCGCTTTGCGCGCGGCGGGCGTCGATGGGCTGGCGCTCTCGTGGGATTTGCAGCACATGCCGGAGGCGTACCTGTCGCTGGTGGGCGAGGTGTGGGGTGAGGAGGGATTCGCGTGAACGGGGGCGCGTTTTTCCGCAAGGGGAGCCGGGCGTTGGCGTTGCTCCTGTGCCTGCTCGGCGCGTTGCTTCCGGCTGCGGCGGCGCCAGGGCGCGCGGCTTTGGCGACCCGGCTGCGCGCGGGCTATCAACCGCCGGAGCCGTATTACGCCGACGTGCTGCGCGAGTATGCCGCGCAGGGCTATCGCCCCGCGCCGGGGGTGCAGATTGACGTGCCGGGGGTGGCGTTCGCGGCGCAATCGCAGGCCCGCCTGGGCCAGGCGGGTGGCATCGGCGGGCGGGCGGAGACGGTGTTGACCTGGCCGGCGGGCGACGAGGGCGGCTGGGTCGAGTGGGTTTTCGATGTGCCCGCCGACGGCCTGTACAATCTGGGGATCGAGTATTACCCGCTGGAGGGCAAGCGGGCCTCGATCCAGCGCGGGGTGCAGATCGACGGGGCGTATCCTTTTTTGGAGGCGCGGCGGCTGGTTTTCGAGCGCACCTGGGAGGACGCGCACCCGCCGGAGCGGGACAATCAGGGCAACGACATTCGTCCCTCGCAGCGCGAGCACCCACGCTGGCGCTTTCAGGTCTTTGAGGACGCGCAGGGTATGTATCGCGAGCCGTACTTGTTTTACCTGAGCGCCGGCGAGCACACGGTGCGCCTGGAGATGATCCGTGAGCCGATGGCGGTGGCCCGCCTCAGCCTGTTCACGCCGCCGACGGTGTGGCCCTATGCCGAGTTGCGCCGTCGCTACGAGGCGGCCGGTTATCGCCCCGCCGATGGCGTGCAGGTGGTGATCGAGGCCGAGGAGGCGGCTTTCAAGTCGTCGCCGACGTTGACGCGCAATTACAGCCCCAACCCGGCGGCCAACCCGCCAGCGATGGGGCGTTTTCGGCTCAACGTCTTTGGCGGCTGGCGCTGGAAACGCGCCGGCGAGCGGGTCACCTGGCGCTTTTCTGTGCCCCAGGACGGCTTGTATACGATCGGCGTCAAGCTGTGGCAGGGCAACTGGTCGCGGCTGCCCGTCTACCGCGCCGTGACGATCGATGGGGCGTATCCTTTTGACGAGATGCGCGGGGTGGCTTTTCCCTATGCCTGGGAGTGGCGGGTGGACACGCTCTCGGCCCCCGACGGTGAGCCGTATTGGTTTTACCTGACCGCCGGCGAGCACACGATCTCGATGCGGGCGGTGGTGGGGCCGCCGGCCGAGACGGTGCGCGCCGTAGAGCAGACGACGCTGGCAATGTCTGAACTGGCGCGGCAGGTGATCTTGCTGACCGGCGTCGAGCCGGACCCGCTGATGGAATGGGATATGGAGCGCGAGATCCCCGACCTGGTGGAGCGGCTGTTGGCGATGGCCGGGGTGATGGAGCGGGAGGCGGCCCGTCTGACCGAGGCGGCGGGGCGACGGCCAAGCAGCGCCAATACGTTGCTCGAGGTGGCGGCGCAGTTGCGCAATATGGCGGCGCGCCCGGACACGGTGCCCAATCGTCTGCGGCAGTTGAGCGAGACGCAGTCGATGTTGGGCTATTGGGCTTTGGAATTGCAGCAGGGCGAGTTGGAGGTCGATCAACTGATCGTCTCTGCGCCCAATGTGCCGATGCCGCCGGGACGGGTGACGTTGTGGGCCAAGGCGCGGCTCTCGGCGCTCAATTTCCTGGCCTCGTTTCGCAAGGAATACACCGTGGTGGGCAATGTCTATGGCCCGGATGAAGAGGCGGTGGTGCTGGACGTGTGGATGGCGCGCGGGCAAGAGTGGGGCAAGATCATGAAGGGGTTGATCGAGGAGACGTTTACGCCCCAAAGCGGCATTTTGGTCAATCTGCACGTCGTGCCGCCGGGGTCGCTGGGGGCGGGCGATATGAGCGTGTTGCTGCTGGCGGCCACGGCCGGCAAAGCGCCCGATGTGGCTTGCGGCGTGGACCCCAACCTGCCGGTCGAGTTTGCCATTCGCCACGCGCTCTATCCGTTGAGCCGTTTCGACGACTATGACGAGGTGGTGACCCGTTTTCGCCCCGGCGCATTGATCCCATATACCTATCAGGATGAGGTTTACGGCCTGCCGGAGACGCAGAATTTCAGTATGCTCTTTTACCGCACCGACATTTTGGACTCGCTGGGGCTAGAGCCGCCGCAGACGTGGGCCGAGTTGTATGACATGATGTGGGTGCTCCAGCAGAACGGGTTCAATTTTTACTATCCCCCCGGCCCCGATGGCCTGACGCCGTTTCTCTTTCAGCACGGCGGCGATTATTATACCGCCGATGGGTTGCGCTCGGCGTTGAATACGCCGGAGGGGCTGGCGGCGTTCAAGGCGTGGACAGATCTGTACACCAATTATCGTATTCCAAAATACGCCGATTTTTTCAACCGCTTCAAGACCGGCGAAATCCCCATCGGCGTGGCCGATTATTGGACCTATGTGCTGCTCTCGACGGCGGCGCGCGAGTTGATCGGTCGCTGGGAGATGGCGCCCATGCCGGGCACACGGCTTCCCGACGGGACGATCGACCGCTCGACGGGCGGGTCGGGCAACGCGGTGGTGGTCTTTGCCCAGTCGGAGCACCCGCGCGAGGCGTGGGAGTTTGTCCGGTGGTGGACGGACGCCGAGACACAGGTGCGCTATGGGATCGAGTTGGAGGCGCTGTTGGGGGTGGAGGCGCGCTGGAACACGGCCAACGTGGAGGCGCTGCACCGCATGGCCTGGCCGCAGCGCGATATCGCGGCCATCGCCGAGCAATGGCAGTGGTTCCGCGAGCGGCCGGTGGTGCTGGGCGGCTATTTCACCGCCCGCCACGTGAGCAACGCCTGGAACCGCGTGGTGCTCCAGGGGGTCAATCCGCGCGAGTCGCTGGAAGAGGCGGTGCGCGACGTGAACCGCGAGTTGCAGAAAAAGCAAGAGGAATTTGACATCGGCGGGTTGCAGCGGCAAGGAGGAGGACAACCGTGACCTGGCGTGAGGCGTGGCGGCGGTATCGCACTCAATATCTGTTCATGCTTCCTTTTGGGCTGCTGTTTGCCGTCTTTGTCGTCTCGCCGGTGCTGGTGGCGGTTTATCTGAGTTTTACGTATTTTAACGTGCTGGAATGGCCGCGCTGGATCGGCCTGTCCAATTATCGGCTGCTGCTGGTCCAAGACGATGTGTTTTTGATCGCGATCAAGAACACGCTGCTTTTTTCCGTCGTCACCGGCCCGCTGAGTTACGCCATCTCGTTCGTCCTGGCCTGGTTCATCAATCGCCTGCGGGCGCGCAACTGGTACACGACGGCTTTTTACGCCCCGTCGATCACCAGTGCGATCGCCATGTCGGCGATCTGGCTCTATTTTTTCGCCAACGACCGTTATGGATTGTTGAACAACCTGTTGATCCGGCTGGGGTTGATCACCGAGCCGGTGCTGTGGCTGCAAGAGCAGGCGACGATCTTGCCGGTGATCATTGTCATTTCGCTGTGGATGAGCATGGGTACCAGTTTTCTGGTCTTTTTGGCCGGGTTGCAAGATGTGCCCCGCGAGTTGTACGAGGCGGGGATGGTGGATGGCATTCGCAACCGCTGGCAAGAGGTGTTTTACATCACTTTGCCGGTGATCAAGCCGCAGCTGCTCTTTGGCGCGGTGATGTCGATCGTCAACTCGTTTGCCGTGTTCCAGGTGGCGGTGCAGGTGGCGGGGCTGCCCAGCCCGCTCTATGCCGGGCACACGATCGTCGCTCACCTCTATGACTATGCGTTCATTCGCTTCGAGATGGGTTACGCAGCGGCGATCGCGGTGGTATTGTTTCTGTTTACGTTTTTGCTGGGACGCTGGGCGATGAAAGCGTTTGGAGATTGAGATGAGGGTGACGTTTTTGGGGACGGCGGCGGCCAATGCCTATCCAGAGGCTTTTTGCCGTTGCGAGCGGTGCGCGCAGGCGCGGGCGCTGGGTGGGCCGAGTTTGCGCAAGCGATCGGCGTTGCTGATCGACGATGACCTCTTGATCGACCTGGGGCCGGACATTATGGCTGCCGCGCAGATGCACGGCGTGGCCTTGACCGGGGTGCGCTATTGTCTGCAAACGCATCCGCACGCCGATCACCTCGACCTGTCGCATTTGCTCTCGCGCAGCCCCGGTTTTGGCGTGGTGGGCGCGCCGCGTCTGCATCTTTACGCCTCGGCGGCGACGCTGCGGCGGGCGGCGCAGACGTTCGAGCGGGATTTGGCGGGCTATAGTCTGTTCGACGACGAGGCCGAGCGCGAGTTGAACGTGCAGCTGCACGAGATCGAGCCGTTGCAGCCGCTGACCGTGGGCCGTTACCGGGTGACGGCGTTTCCGGCCAACCACGCGGCGACGCTGGGCGCGCTGCTTTATGCCGTCGAGGCGGAGGAGCGCTGTGTGTTCTATGGCACCGACACGGCCTCGTTGTTCGAGGAGACGTGGCGGGCGTTTCACCGCCTGGGGCTGCGTTTCGACGTGGTGATTTTGGACCACACCTATGGGCCGGGGCAGGACGAGGCCGATCACTTGAACGCCCACGGGGTGAGCGCGCACGCCGCCCGGCTGCGCGCCGAGGGGCTGCTGGCCGAGGACGGGCGTGTGTTCGCCACACACATCGCCCACGAGGGCAACCCGGTGCATCCGGCGCTGGTCGACTGGGCGGCGCAGCACGGCTACGAGGTGGCCTATGATGGATTGGTGGTATAGGGGCAACCGCCGGGGTTGCCCAGCAGCCGCTGGGGTTGCCCAGCGGATTGGAGATACAGACGATGGGACGATTCAGCCTGGCCCTGGGAGGCGTATTGTTGATGGTTTTGAGTGGTTGTGTGCCAGCGCGGTCGAGTGCAACACCGGCGCCGACGCCCTGGCCGGCCGAGGGGGTGATCATGGCCGGCGTGCGCTCGTCCGAATATGGCATCAAGCCGTTTCCGGCGCCGCAGGGTTGGGAGCAGGCGATGGCGACGGTGGCCGGTTATTTTCCGGGCGCGCACAAGGCGGCGATCTGGATCGTGGGCACGGTGGGCGAAGAAGGCACGGCGCAGCTCGAGTTCCCCGGCGACGGAACGACGTATCCGCATGTCGTGTTTGCCCGCGAGGACCGGCACGAGGATTATTTGCGCTATTTTGACGAGCACGACGTGCAGGTTTTCTTGCAGGTCGAGCCGGGGCTGGCCGATGTGCCGACGTTGATCGACCTGGTGCTGGATCGCTACGGCGGGCATCCCTCGGTCATTGGCTTTGGCGTCGATGTCGAGTGGTATGTGGATATTGAGAACGGCGGGCTGCCGGTGACGGACGCGGCTGCTCGCGATTGGGAGGCGCGGGTGCAGGCGCACAGTCCGGCCTACCGGCTTTTTCTCAAGCACTGGGACCCGCTCTATATGCCGTCCGGCTATCGCGGCGACCTGGTTTTTGTGGACGACAGCCAGGAATTTGACAATTTGGCCTCGATGCGCGCCGAGTTTGCCGTGTGGGCGAGGACGTTTTATCCCAACCCGGTTTTTTACCAGATTGGCTATGCCGCCGACCGAAAGTGGTGGCACGAGTTGGACGAGCCGCCGCAGGCGGTGGGGGCGGCGTTGGCGCAGCGGACGCGCCAGGCCTGTGGCATTTTCTGGGTCGATTTCACGCTGCGCCAGGTGGTGGAGGTCGAATGAGACGGCGGGGATGGCGGCGGCGCGACGCGGCGTCGCCGGGCGAGTATGTGGTGCTGACGCTGCTGGCGGCGGCGATGCTGTTGCCGATCGTCTATATGGTTTCGACGGCGTTCAAGCCGCTGGAAGAGATGTTTCTCTATCCGCCGCGCTTTTTCGTGCGCCACCCCACGCTGCGCAATTTCACCGACCTGGTGATCGCCATCGACGGGCTGACCGTGCCCTTTACGCGCTATTTGTTCAACAGCTTGTTCGTCACCGTGGCCACCGTGGGCGGCGGCGTGGTGTTGAGCAGCATGGCGGCCTATCCGCTGGCCAAGTACCCGCGTATGCCCGGCGCGCGGTTCTTTTTCGCCGTCGTCGTCTCGGCGCTCATGTTTGCCCCGGAAGTGACGCAGATTCCGCGCTATTTGATCGTGGACAGGCTGGGCATGATTGACACCTATTGGGGGCTGATTGTGCCCGGTCTGGCCGGGGCATACGGGCTGTTTTTGATGAAGCAGTTTATGGAGCAGCTGCCGATCGAGTTGATCGAGGCGGCCAAGGTGGACGGGGCCTCGGAGGGACAGATTTTTTGGCGGGTGGTGATGCCACTGGTGCGCCCGGCGTGGATCACGTTGGTGATTTTTAGTTTTATCGGCACGTGGAATGACTTTTTCACGCCGCTGGTGTTCATCCGCAGCGAGCAGATGAAGACGTTGCCTTTGCTTCTCAGTTCGCTGGGCGGGCCGGGCGTGGTGGCCCGCTATGGCGCCGTCGCCGCGGCCAGTCTGGTGATGACACTGCCGACGCTGATTGTGTTCGTGGCGCTGCAAAAGTATGTGATGGAGACGATGGCGTATTCGGGGATCAAGGCATAGAGAATACGCAATATGTAATACTTTGCAAGTCAAGGGAGTTGTTTGGTGTCACATCGTCGATGGGGCATAGGGTTGATCGTGCTGGTGCTGGCGCTGGCGTGGCCGGCGCGGGCGTGGGCCGATGGGCCGGTGCTGCCGAGTTATTTGCTGGATGGCAAGGGGCGGCGGGTGCCGGCGCCGGCGGCTTATATCTATAGCGGCTATTTGGGCGGGGAGACGCAGGCGCGGGGGATGTTTGATGACCCGCAGGACCTCTTTCGCGTTGCCGAGACGGGCGAGTTGGTGGTGGCCGACACGGGGCATGACCGCGTGGTGGTGTTGGATGAGACCGGCCAGGTGCGGCTCGAGATCGGCGGGGAGGCGGCGGGGCTGAACGCGCCGACGGGTGTGTTTGTGGACCCCAAAGGGAACATTTGGGTCGCCGACAGCGGCAACGCGCGCGTGGCGCTGTTTGCGCCGGACGGGCATCTGCTGGCGACCTATGGCAAGCCCGATTCGCGCTATCTGGCCGGGCGCGATTTCAGCCCCACCAAGATCGTCGTCGATCGGCGCGGGTTTATCTATCTGGTCACAGGGCGCGAGGGCGATCTGGGCGTGGTGGTGATGGACACGCAAGAGCATTTTCGCGGTTTTTTCGGGCGCACGCGGGTGCGCACCACGTTGGCGCGCGTGTTGGCGCGGCTGGTGGCGACCAAAGCGCAGCGGCGGCGGATGCTGCGCCTGCGTCCCGCGCCGTTGGGCAACCTGCACCTTGACGCGCAAGGTTTTGTCTATGCCGTTTCGCCGGTGCTCAAGCACAACCAGATTCAGCGCCTCAACTCGGTAGGCGAGAACGTCTACGGCGGGGCGATCGTCGGCAGCGGCATTGCCCAGCTGACGGCGCGCTTGCGCGGTCACACGGGGCCGTCTTTTGGCGAGTCGCGCGTGCAGTGGCGTTGGGATTCGCGCTGGGACATGATGGTGCCCTATAGGGTCAGCTCGATTTTCGTCGATGTGGCCGTTGATGACCTGGGCACGGTCTCGGCGCTGGATCAGTACACCTATCAGGTCTATCAGTACGATCAGGCCGGACACCTGGTGGCGATCTTGGGCGGGCGCGGGCAGCGCGAAGGGTATCTGGTGCGTCCCACCAGCCTCGCGGCCGGCGCAGAGGGGGTGCTCTATGTGCTGGACGCCGGACGGGGCAATATTCAGGTCTTTCGCCCCACAGCCTCGATGCGGCAGGTGCATTGCGCCAGCTATGCCTATTATGACGGGCGCTACGCCGAGGCGGCCTCGCTGTGGGCCGAGATCGCGCAGCACAACTCGAATTTCGCGTTGGCTCACGTTGGTTTGGGCAAGGCGTTGATGCAGCAGGGCGATTTCGCCGGCGCGATGCGCGAGTATCGCTACGCCGAGGACCGCGAGGGCTATTCGGCGGCCTTTCGCGAGTATCGCTACCACTGGCTGCGCGACCATTTTACGCCCGTGGGGTTGGGGACGATCGGCCTGGTGGCGACGCTCAATGTGTTGAGCGCGCCGCTGGGGCGCTGGCGCAAACGGGTGGTGAAATCTCTGCGGCGGCGGCGAGAGAGGGGCGACGGGTGGCCCGTGCCGGTGCTGCTCTTGCTGGCCGTGGTTGTGCGCGTGGCCTCGCTGTCGGCGCTGGGCTTTCACTTTCGCACCCAGCGTCCAGAAGAGACGCATTTTCTCATCGAGAGCGGCAAAGTGCTGTTGCCCTGGATCACCTGGTGCGTGGCGGCGCTGGCGGTGAGCGAGATTTTTTACGGCGAGGGGACGCTGCGCCAGATTGTCGTGTCGAGCGCGTGGGCGCTGTGGCCGTTCATCTTGTTTGCCCTGCCGTTGAGCCTGCTCACGCGCTGGCTGACGCTGGACGAGGCGGCGCTGGTGCAGGCCGGGTGGTGGCTGATCGGCCTGCTCGTCGCCGGGCAGTTTTTTCAACAGGTGCGCACGATACACCATTTCGAGACCGGCCAGGCATTGGCCGTGCTCGTGTTGACGTTGCTGGGGATGGTGGTGATCTGGGTGCTGTTGGGGCTGGTCTATGCCCTCAGCGCCGAGATTGTGCGCTTTATCGGCTCCCTGGCCCTGGAGATCTATGTTCGACGATTTTAGACGCTGGTTGATTATCTTTTGTGTGCTGGTCGTGCTGCCGGGCGGGTGCCGGGGCGCGGTGGGCGTGCGCCTGCCAGACGAGACTGCGCCGCGCCTCAACCCGCCGGTGGCGCGCCCGCCGTTGCTGGCCGACTGGCCCGACCTGGGGGCGTCGCCGTTGCCGGGTTACGAGGTGGTGGGGCAGAGCGATGCGCTGCGTCTTTATTTCGACCGCGAGACCTCGGCGATTGCCGTGGAGGAACGGCGCAGCGGGCGCATCTGGCGCAGCAGTCCCGCCGACCTGGACGAGAATGCGGCGCTCAACAAGGTCTGGCGGCGGCGGATCGCGTCGCCGATCCTGGTCAGCTATGTGGGGCCTGAGCGGCGACAGGTCAAGGTGGTCGATTCGCTCAAGGCCGGCGTCGAGCGGACGGCTGTGCCGGTGGCGGGGGGCGTGCAGGTGGGCTATCGTTTTCCTCGCGAGGGCTTTGCCTTGAGTGTGATCTATACGGTGGTCGATGACGCGCTGCACGTGCTGATCCCCGATGAGGATGTGCGCAAAGAGGGCGAGAATGGGCTGGTTTCGGTGCAGGTGCTCGCCTTTCTCGGCGCGGCGCACGATGGCGAGGCGGGGTATTTGTTCTTTCCCGACGGCAGCGGGGCGTTGGTGCGCTATACGACGCCGCACCCGCCGGAGGTGCAAGAGATTTCGCGCGTGCTCTATGGCCCGGATGCGCTCTCGGATGAGGCCGAGACGACGTTTCGCCAGCCGGTGGCGTTGCCCGTGTTTGGCGCGGTGGTCGACGAAGGCGCGTTTTTGGGGGTGATCACGCAGGGTGATTTCGACGCCAAAATATCGGTGGCCCGCAGCGGCAAGCGGGTCAATTACAACCACGTCGGCGTCGAGTTTTTGTACCGCCGCCAGGGGCTGTTTTCGCTCTCTGGCGGGCGACCGGTGCAGGTCTATGAGCCGGAGCGGATCGGCGGCGACCGTCAGGTGCGTTATTATTTCCTGAGCGGCGAGGCGGCCAATTACGTGGGTATGGCTGCCCGCTATCGCGAGTTTTTGCTCCGCGAGCGTGGGGCGCAGCGGGTGACGGCGGCGCCGTTGCTGCACCTGGAATTGTTTATGGGCGTCGAGCGCAAGACGTGGTTTTTCCGCGACTTGATCGCCATGACGTCGCTGGGCGAGGCGCAGGCCATTTTGGCCGATCTGGCCGAGGCGGGGGTGACGCGGCTGGATGTGACGCTGCGCGGCTGGAATCGCGGCGGCGATATGGCCCGTTACCCGCGCCGCTTGCCGGTGGAGGCGCGGTTGGGCGGGGTGCGCGCGCTGCGGGCGCTGGTCGAGGAGGCGCAGGGGCGCGGCGCGCGGGTGTTGTTGTTTGACGATTACGAGCGTATTTTGCCCACCGGGCGCGGCGCGCTGCCTCAGATCGACGCCGTGCGGGCGACCAGCGGCCTGCCGGTCTCCGGCCCGTCGGGGGGCTATGTGCTCAACGCGCAGGTGGCGCTGCGCAAGTTTGCCGCGCGCGATGTGCCCCGTATGGCGGCGTGGGGCGTCGGTGGGCTGGACTTGAACGACTGGGCCGCGCTGGCGATCCCCGACAGCAACACGCGCTATCCGCTTTCGCGCGAGGGCTTTGCGGCGACGTGGATGCAGATCGCTGCGCTGGTGCGCGAGCAGATGGGGGCGGTGGCGATGCGCGGCGGCAACGGTTATGCCGTGCTCTATGCCGATCTGTTGAGTGGGGTGCCGCTGGACAGCACGCACTATGACCTGGTCGACGAGACGGTGCCTTTTTACCAGATCGTCACGCACGGCCTGGCGGCGTATTGCGGCCCGGCGCACAATTTGCTTGGCGATGGGCAGCGGATGTTTTTGCGCCAGATCGAGTATGGCGCAGTGCCTTATTTCATCCTCACCCGCGCCAATTCGGCGCTGCTGTATCGCACGCCCGCCAACTGGTTGAGCAGTTCCGAGTATGCGTTTTGGCGCGATGAGGTGATCCGCCAGTACCGGGCGATGACGCGGTTGGCGCACGTGAGCGACCAGTTTATTGTGGGGCACGCTCGCCTGGCCGAGGGGGTGTATCGGACCACTTTTGAGGACGGCACGCAGGTGGTGGTCAATTATGGGCCGGCGGAGCAGACGGTGGATGGGGTGACGGTGAGCGGGCGAGATTTTGTGGTGCTTGGGCCTTAGGAGTGTGGCATGCGGATTTCTCTCAAGACGCGGCAGGCGATCGGCGGTTATTTGTTCATTGCCGTGTGGGTCGCCGGGTTTGGGGTGTTTTTGCTGCTGCCGTTGATCCAAAATACGTTGTGGAGTTTTACCAACCGCGCGCTGGCGACCAGGGAACAGTTTGCGTTCGTCGGCATGGAGAATTATGTCGAGGCTTTTACGCTCGACATCGAATTTGTGCCTTATCTTGTCGAAACGCTACGCAATTTGGTGATCGATGTGCCGGTGATTCTGGCTTTTTCGCTGGCTGTGGCGCTGCTGGCGATGCAGCCGCTGCCGGGGAGCGGTGTCTTTCGCGCTATTTTTTTCCTGCCGGTCGTGGTCGGTTCGGCGTGGGTGGTGGGACGGCTCTTTCAGGAGGGGGGGAATCAGGTGGTTTTGTTTCGCGGCGAGGGGGTGCAACAGTTTTTGCAGATTTACCTGGGCGAACGGCTGCCGGCGTTTCTTTCGTTTCTCAACCGCTCCATTTTCGTGCTCTGGCGCTCTGGGGTACAGATTTTGATCTTTATGGCCGGCCTCAAGAGCATCGACGTGGCGCTGTACGAGGCGGCGCAGGTGGACGGCGCATCGCCGTGGAGCGCGTTTTGGAAGATCACCCTGCCGATGCTCTCGCCGGTGATGTTGATCAATGTCGTGTATACGGTGATCGACTCGTTCACCGATTATTTTAACATTGTGCTGCGCTATTTGCGCATGGTGACGTTCGAGACGCAGCTGCGTCTGGGCTACCCGGCGGCGCTGGGCAACATTTATTTTCTGTTTATCTTTGTCCTGGTGATTGCCGTCTTTGCTCTGATGAACAAGGTCACCTTTTATCGAGGAGAACGCTAATGTTGGCCGACAGGCGGTCCGGGTTCGATTGGCAGCGGGTGGGAAGGATGGCGCGGCGCGCGTTGACGATGTGGCTGTTGATCGATGTGGCGTTTGTCTTTTTGACGCCGATTTTGCAGCTGATTTCCAATTCGTTGATGAGCGTCATGGATTTCTATGACCCCACGGTGGCGTGGATTCCGCGCCGTCTGGCCTGGGAAAACTATGCGCTGGCTTTTCGCGCTTTGCAGTTTCCACATGCGCTGCGCAATTCGCTGCTGGTCGCCGGCGTGTGCGCCGTTGCGCAGACGTTCACTTGCGCGCTGGTGGGCTATGGCTTTGCGCGGCTGCGTTTTCCGGGCCGCGACAAGTTGTTCGTGTTGGTCTTGTTCGCCTTGATCGTCCCTCCGCAGACGTTGATCATTCCGTTGTTCATTTTGTATGGTCGTCTCAAATGGCTCGATAGCTATTGGCCGTTCATCGTCCCCTCGGCGATGGGCATGGGTCTGCGCGGCGCGTTGTTTGTCTTTATCTTTCGTCAGTTTTTCAAGGGGATGCCGTGGGAGCTAGAGGACGCGGGGCGGATCGATGGCGCCGGCCCGCTGCGCGTGTTTTTCAACATTATGCTGCCTCTGGCCCGTCCGGCCATTGTTGTCGTCTTTTTGTTTTCTTTTGTCTGGCACTGGAACGACAGCCTGGAGCCGTCCATTTATCTCGATAGCACGGATTTGTTCTTTTTGCCGCAGCGGTTGAGCATTGTCGAATCGATGCTAGAAAGCTATCAATTGCGCGGCACATACAGCACCGGCACGATCATGGCTGCTGCGTTGCTGGTCATTTTACCTTTGCTGGTGTTGTATCTGTTTACACAGCGTTATTTTGTCGAAAGCATCGAGCGTACAGGATTGATCGGTTGAGAAAGGAGGTGGGGATCGAGCAAAAACGTGTTTGGTTGGTTTAGATCGTTTATTTATTTGTTGAATTTGAGAGGAGATAAGGTGAAAAGCAAAACCTGGATTTTACTGTCTTTGATTGTTGTTTTCAGCCTGGTGGTCTGTTCGGCATGTACCAAGAACCCGACCCAGGCGGCGCCGACCAAGGGCGCAGCGCCGACCAAAGCGGCGGCGACGAATACGCCGGCGGCGGCGAAAAACGAGCCGGTGACGATCACCTGGTTCGTGGGATTTGGCACCGGCACCGATCCGGGCCAGATCGAAATTCACGAAAAGATTGTCCAGGAATTCAACGACGCACACGACGACATCGAGTTGGTGCTGTTGACCGTGCCGCATGACGAGCACATATCCAAGTTTTCGACCATGCTGGCCGCCGACACGCCGCCCGACCTGGTGATGCCGATCGGCATTGCCGGTATCGCCGAGTTTTTCGACGAGTGGGCCGACATTCAGCCGTTGATCGACACCGACAAGTACGACATGAGTGATTTTTATGGGCCGACGGTTGATTTGCACACTTATCCCGACAAGGTCGTGGGTTTGCCGTTGGGCGTTTTCCCCACGGTCATCTTTTACAACGAGGATATTTTCGACACCGCCGGTTTGGACTATCCGCCGCACAAGTTCGGTCAGTCTGACTGGACGTTGAACGCGCTGGTGGATCTGTCCAAGGCGTTGACCCTGGACGAGAATGGCAACGACGCCAATTCACCCGATTTTGATTGGGAAAAGACGGTGCAGTGGGGTTGGGACGGCCTGAGCTGGGCCTCGTTTGGCGAGTATCCGCCCAAGTTTGGCGGTCTGGCCATCCCGGTCAGCCAAGACTTTACCAAGGCTATGGTCAATTCGGATGCGTGGGTCAAGTCTGCGCAGTGGATGGCCGACAATGTCTGGGAGCGTCACATCCGCGCTACCGGTGAGCAGGCTGGTGTGTTCGATGACGCCGGCGGCGATCCTTTTGGCAGCGGCATGGTGGCGATGTGGGAATGTCACAGCTGGATGTCCTATGCTTTTGAGGACTGGACGGACTCGTTCAACTGGAATATGGCGGCAGTACCGGCCGGCCCCAATGGTGATATCGCGGCGGCGATCCACGCCGATACCTTTGCTATTCCCAAGAGTTCCAAGCATCAAAAGGAAGCCTGGGAAGTGGCCAAGTGGTTGGCGCAGCCCGATATTTTGAACATGTTGTCCCAAAACTGGGGCGGTATCCCGGCCCGCAAGTCGCTGGCCGACGTGTGGCGCAAGGATATGGGCGACAAGTATCCGCACCAGGACTTTCAGGTCTTTTTCGACGCGATCGACTATTTGGACGCGCCGAACCACGAGGCCTGGACGCCGGAATATAACAAGGTGCAAGATGCGCTGAACACGGCCATCGACCTGATCATGACCGGCGAAAATCTCAACGTGCAGCAGGTGATGGATGCGGCCAATGACGAGATTCAGGGCTACCTGGACGAGTATTGGAAGAATCACTGAACCAGCACGGCGCTTGTAAAGGCGTTAAATCGGTGTGGCCCCCGCGCGTGCTGCGCGGGGGCCAACCTCGCTCAAGGAAGTAAAGAATGAAAAAACGACGTTCTCGCATGAAGCGCTATGAGGCGCTGTGGGCCTATGGGTTGATCAGCCCGTGGCTCATTGGGTTTGTCTTGTTTGTCGCCGGCCCAATGATCGCTTCGTTGGTGATCTCGACCACCCGCTATGACATTGTGAATCCGCCCACTTTTGTCGGCCTGTTCATGTATAGCAAAATGTTGTTTGACGACCCCAAGTTTTGGCACTCGCTGCAGATCACGATTACTTATGCCATCGTTGCTATTCCGCTGGGGTTGGTTTTGGGTCTGGCGCTGGCGATGCTGCTCAATACCAAGGTGCCGGGCATTGCTTTTTGGCGCACGATCTATTATATGCCTTCGGTCATCTCGGGGGTGGCGGTCTCGATTTTGTGGGTTTATATTTTCAACCCGCGTTTTGGCGTGCTCAACTGGATGCTGGGCTGGTTTGGCGTCAAAGGCCCCGGTTGGTTGAGCAGCCCGGACTGGGCGCTGACGGCGTTGGTGATTATGAGCCTGTGGGGCGTGGGCGGCGGGATGATTGTTTACCTCTCTGGGCTGCAAGGTATTCCCACCGTGCTTTACGAGGCGGCTCGCATCGACGGCGCCGGCGGCTGGCAGCAGTTTTGGAATATCACCTTGCCGATGATCAGCCCGGTGATTTTTTACAATCTGGTGACGGGGATTATTGGCACGTTTCAATATTTTACTCAGGCTTATATCATGACTTCAGGCGGGCCGGCTGAAGCGACGCTGTTTTACAACCTTTATCTTTATAACAACGCTTTTCGTTATATGGATATGGGCTATGCTTCGGCGCTGGCCTGGGCGCTTTTTGCCATTGTTTTGGTGTTGACGGCGTTGGTGTTCAAAAGCTCGGCGATGTGGGTTTATTACGCCGGGGAACTGAAAAGATAAGGAGGCGATAATGATCGGCAAGGCTCCCAGCCTCAAATTGCAAACGCTGCTCAACAAAATAGCGGCGCTGATCTTGTTGAGCATTGGCGCTCTTTTGGTGCTGCTGCCTTTGATTTGGATGCTGTCCACTTCGCTCAAATCCAAGTCGGCGACCACCACCTTTCCACCGCAGTGGATTCCGCGCGATGAGAAACGGGTGCAGATCGAGGGGCGCAGGTGCTATGTTTACGTCATTCCTGTCGAGGTCGATGGGCAAACCGAGGTGCGCGAGTTGGCTCTGCTCAGGAAAAAGGGTCAGGTGGGTACTTTTGTCAATCCCGACAATCCAGATGAACGGTACGATCTGCCGGTGCAGGATGGCAAGCGCGTTGCCGAGGTCAACTTTCATTGGGAAAATTATACCAGGGCGCTGACGATCGCTCCCTTTGATCGCTACTTGGGCAACTCGCTGTGGTTTGTGGGGGTGAGTACGGTAGGGACGGTGATTTCGTGTACGTTGGTGGCTTATGGTTTTGCGCGTTTCAAGTCGCGGGGGTTGGATATTTGGTTTCTCATTTTGCTATCGACGATTATGCTGCCCGGCCAGGTGACACTGATCCCAACTTTTATTTTGTTTCAAAAGATGGGCTGGTACGACACGTTGCTGCCACTGATTGTGCCTTCTTTTTTCGCCAACGCCTGGGATGTCTTTTTGCTGCGCCAGTATATTATGACCATTCCTCTCGAGCTGGATGACGCGGCCAAGATCGATGGTTGTGGCCCGTTGCGCACGCTGTGGCACATTATTTTGCCTCAAGCTGCGCCGGCGCTGGCGACGGTGGCGATTTTTCACAGTTTGTGGGCCTGGAACGAGTTCTTTTTGCCGTTGATCTATTTGCAAAGCCCGGACAAGTGGACGGTGTCGTTGGGGTTGCAATCGTTCAGCGCGTTTCACGCAAATAATTTGAATTATTTGATGGCTGCTTCGACGGCGGCGTTGCTGCCGCCGGTGCTCATCTTTTTCTTTGCCCAGCGGACGTTTATCCAGGGTGTGGTCATCACCGGCGTCAAGGGCTAGAAGCATACTGTGCAAGTTCTCAACCGCAGGGAGCGCCGAGATGCAGGACGCCGCAGGTTATCTCGAGATAATCTGCGGCGTCTTGTTTGGCGCGCTTGTTTTATTTGGGTGTGTTTCAAATTTGTTTCCGCTATTTTTTTGGCATTGCCTTGAGCGCGTCATAGGCCGGGCGTGTCCAGGCGGTTGGATAGTTGGGCCGGGTGATCGCCCACCAAACTTCCTCGCGTTCTTGTTCGTGGCCTTTCCAATTCTCGTCGGCGATATAGATCAGGCTCATCAGTCCGATCCACGGCTGCCAGTGTTCTTGGGCGTATTGATAAGCGCGCACCATGTACTCGGCTTGCTGTTCTTGCGTGACGGCGTGCCAGTGGTAGGATGATTCTGGGCGGGGGTCGATGGTCCAACCAAATTCGAGGATCACCACCTGGCGCTCGCCGTCGTCGTATTTTTCCATAATTTTGCGCATATCTTCGACGTGGCGGAAGCAAAAGAAGCGATGCTCGCCATATTGCAGGTCGGGATCGGCAATCACTTCGTCGGGGGCAAGCTCGGGCGGGGCTTTGAACCCGGCCGCGTGCAGCCCGACCATGTCGCAATAGTTTTGGAAACCGGCCTGGTACATCTGGTCGAGGTACACGTCGTCCGGCATGGCGATCTCGTTATAGGTGCCGGTGGGCGTCAATCCGGCGCTGATCACCAGCGCGTCGGGGTCGGCTTCTTTGATCCGTGTGTAGGCGATTTTGAGCAGGCGGGTGTATTCTGCCGGGTTGGGCGGTTTGCCGCCCCACTCTCGCGCCAGGTTTGGTTCGTTCCAGATCTGGTAAGCGTGGATGCGTCCTTTGTACCGCTTGGCCATCTCGTAGCAGAAATCGCCAAAGTCATCGTAATTGGCCGGCGGGCCGTTGGGTTCGCCGCGCCCGCTCCACACGGGCGCCCGGTCCAGGCGGGCCAGGATTTTGATCCCATAGTCGTTGGCGTGGTATACCACTTGATCGGACTGGGTCCAGTCAAAATGGCCTTTTTTGGCCCCCTCGATGTCGACCCAGGCAAACACCTGTTTGACCCACCGAAAGCCCATGTCTTTGATCAGCCCCAAATCGCGTGTCGCCACATCTGAACGCCACCACAAAAAGGCCTGAATGCCATAGTCGGGCGAGGTCATCAGCGGGGCCGGCGTTGGCGTGGCGGTGGGCGAGGCTTGTTCGATGGCCGGTGTGGCGGTTGCTGCGGTCTGTGCAGCGACTGTCGCCGTGGGGGGCGGCGTCGATGTGGCGATCGACGTCGGCGTCGAATAGGGAATCGGCGTCGGCACGGCGGCTGTCTTTTGGCACGCCGTCACCAGAAGCGATAGAATACAAAGCATTAAAAATGTTGTTTTTATGTTTAACTTCATCAAACTCTCCTGAATAAATGGGTGTGTTGCATTTTGGCCCATTTAGCATCAAGAGCACGAACTCGATGTTCGCGCTCTTGATGTTTTGTGCAAATGTTCCCTTATTTGGGCATGTTTTTCAACGCGGTATAGGCCGGTCGCGGCGACCAGTCGCCGCGCACGATGCTGTACTTGGCCATTTCATTTTCTGCGCCGACAGCAGGCCAGAAATTCAGGTTCCACAAGAACATCCCTCCGGCATGTCCCCAACTGCGCGCCCACTGGTAGGCTTTGACGAGATAGTCGGCTTGTTGCTGCTCGGTGATGTCTTTGGCAAATGCGTATTCGGCGTTTGCCTCGACGCCCATACCGTCCACCGTCGGCCAGCCAAACTCGGTGGCCCAGATGCGCTTGCCGCCGTCGCCGTTGTTGACCATAATGTTGTAATAGTCAACCATGGTGTTTTGGAAGAAAAAGCTAGGGTGGTCGTCATAGCCACGGCTCGGGTCAAAATCGCCGCCCCGATAGTAAACGTCGGGCGGGTTGGCATAGCCGCTTGGATGCGCGCCGACGCCGTCGCAGTAGAATTTCAGGCCGGCGTTGTACATTTGCTGCAAGTAGGTGCGATCGTCGATCGCCCAAACCCCGTCGCTGATGCCGGTGGGCGTCAGCGCGCCGCTGATCACTTTGGCGTTGGGGTCGGCGGCCTTGATCGCCTGGTACACTACTTTGAGCAGGCGCACATAGTCGGAGGCGCTCAAAGGTGCGCCTTCCCACTCGCGCTTGAGGTTTTGCTCGTTCCAAATTTCATAGGCATGCACGCGGCCCTTGAAATGCCTGGCCATCGCGCCCATAAAGTTGGCCATATCCTGATAGTTGTTGGGCGGCCCATGCCCGGGTTTGCCGGGGCGTGTCCACTTGGGCGCCGAGACCACACTGAACAAGACCTTGATCCCGTTGGCGTTGGCTTGTGTGACAAGCGTGTCCAGGCTCTTAAAGCCGTAATCGCCCTTGGCGCCTTCGGTGTACTCCCAGCGGACCTGCTGTTTGATCCAGCCAAAGCCCATTCCGGTGATCATTTGCATGACCTGGGTCGAGCCGTTGGGGGCATGCGCCTGAACGCCATAGCCAAAGCCGGTGTTGCTGGGAGGCGGAGCAGAGCCGCCGGGCTTGGTGTTGCCGCCGGCGGATTTGGTTGGTTTTGGGGCCGGCTTGGGCACCGCGGTTTCGGGGATTTTGTCGGCTGGCACGTTCATCGACACATAGTCTATGCTGACCCAGGCTTCGGCGCCGTTGGCGGCGACGACCTTGATCCAGGTGCTGTCCGGGTTTTTGCCCACGATTTTGAGGGTGTCATGCAGATGCACCACGCCCAATTTGCCATAGTTGGTGCCCGGCCCGGCGCGCAGGTTGAGCACGTTGCTGGTGACGGTGGCCTCCTGGCCGGCCGCAGCGACCTGTACTTTGGTCGGTTCCGGCGTCGGCTCTGGTTTGGGCGTCGCGGTCGGTGCTGGCGTCGGTGTAGGCTCTGCTTTTTTGGTCGGTTCTGCTTCTGGGTCGACTTTGGTTGGTTCTGCTTCCGGCGGCACAATGCCTTTGCCAACCTGGAGTTGAGTTTGTCCCTGCACCGTCGTCGTTTCGCCGAGGTCAGAGGAGACGGCGGCGACGATGGTGTATTGACCCGTGTCCTTGGGTGCGGCCCAGCCAAACTGGGGTTCAGAGAGGGAGGTGGTCAAGGTGTCAACAACCTGACCCGACTCGTCGGTGATCGTCCAGACGACCGAGAAACGGTCGGTCATCGCGGGGACGGTAAGGGTGTGAAACTCGCGCACGGCTTGCCAGACTTGATCATCGTTGCCTTCTTCGAGGAGGTGCTGAAAGGCCACGCCGCGCAGGTTGTAACGCGCCAGGATGCCGAGTTTGTGGGCGATGCTGGCCGCATTTTCCAGCCAGACGGTGTGTTCCTGGTTGCGATCGTCGCGGTAGCGGAACCAATAGGTGTGCGCGCCTTCGTCGTACATGATGCTGCTGCCGCCCTGGCCTGTGGTCAGGGCAAAGACAACGTGCTCGCCGGCGTTGACCGCCTCGCGTCCGCCTTCGACGATCACGTTGGCAAACGGCGCCATCGCTTCGGCATAGGTTACAAATGACGGGTTGTTGCCTGTCTTGTCGACGCTGCGCGTGGAGAGGATGAACTGCAATTTCTGGCGGTGAACGCGGCTGGTGGCCCACCGGATCAACTGGTCCATCAATCCGCCGTACACATAGGCCTGGGGGTCGGGGATGCTGGGTATTTTGAGTGTATCGACGACGCGCCCCAACGCGCCCCAGTCAAAGACGCCGGTGTCCCATTGATCATAGGCGATCTGGCGTGGATAGGCCACGCGCACAGAGAGAGTTTTGCCTTGTTGGTGCAGCGCATCGGCCAGGTGGGTCACAAAGTCGCTGAATGCGCCGCGCAGCGCGGGGTTGATCGCCCGGTAGTCGATCTCGACGCCGGCGCAGGCGTTTTCGACCACGGCCTGAACAACGGCCTCGATGTGCGCCTGACGCAGGTCAGAGTCGACCAGGAGGTTGTCGACGAGGTCGTTGCGAATTGCTTCGCCGGGTTGCCAGTTGGACAGGATTGGCACGATCGTAAACGAACTGTCGGCGCCGGTCTCGATCTTGGGTGCGCCGATCACCTGACCATCGTCGCCGAGGACAAAGGCGCGGGGGTTCAGTTCGACGATCACGCCGTTGGCTTGCTCGACCACGGCGCTGCCATTCAAGTCGGCGGCAATGATCGGCGGTAAAATGCGCGTCTGGGCAATCACGATGTCGATCTGCTCAGGCACGTCGCTCAACTCGGCCAAAATCACGTCTTCTTCTTCGATCACCCGGCTGGGAAGCCAAACCCACCCGTGACCCATCCAGCCGTACATGTCGAGCGTTTCATACGGCAGGGCGTCGTTGGGAATGGGGATGGTCAACTCGGCGGCCGAGGGCAGATCGCCGCGCAAGGAGAGGCGGTAAATGGGGCTTTTGATGTCGAGATAGGAGGGCGTCGCGGCCGCGGCCTCGATCAGTTCTTGGTCTCCGCTGCCTTCCATAAACTCGGAGCGTGGTACAGAGACGAGTTTGGCTTTCAAGCGCCCATTCAATCCTGCGGGCAAAACGGTAAATTGTGTGCCGTCGGGATCAATGATCGACCAGGTTTCTTCGCCGAGGGTGGTGTATCCTCCCTCGACCACGCGCTTGCCCAAAGAGATGGGGGGCAGCCACAATGCGCTGAGGACGATGATGGCGATGAGAAATAGATTGATGACCAACGCGCCAAGACGACTGTGCATCCAGCCACGTTTGGGTTGGTCTGGTTTGATCGCTTGATTGTTCATACCTTTTACTTGCTCCCTTTCGTTTTCGGGTCAACTGAAAAAATGTACCTTGGCGCCGATCAGGTTGTAGGGTGGCGAGTCTTGCGTCTTGGGTTTTCTCAGCCGGGTCGCCAATGGGTTCAATGTGGTTGTCTTGTTGGCGATAGTAATCTTGGACCAGTTCATCGAGACGCCTTCCATCTTGGGATTTTGCGCAGTAAAACGGCGTTGGGTTGTACAAAATTCTGGGAGGCGAAACCATAAAAATGTCCAGGAGGTCTGGTGTGTTTGCCGGAACACCCTGACCTTTTTATCCTTGCGGATCGTCTGGAACGAACGAGTATTCTAGCATAGATTCCAACAAATGCAAATTTCCGGCGGGCGATTGACAAAGGACGGTTTTTGGGGTAATATATAAACAGTGATTTATTAAACGGCGATTTATGTTTGGTTGAGGTAGAATGCGATGGATCCGCAAGAGCTGTTGGAGGCTCGCGAGCTTCGGATTTACTTTCGCACCGTGGGCGATTTGGTGCGGTTGCAAATTTTGAAACAGTTGTCGCGCAATAAAGAGATGAGCGTGATGGAGTTGGTCAACGCGCTGCGCGTGAGCCAGCCCTTGATTTCATGGCATCTGAGTGTGTTAAAGCGGATCGATCTGGTGACGATGCGCAAAGAGGGCCGTTTGGCGTACTGTTCGTTGAATCGCCGGGCGGTCGACGTTTTTCGTCAACGATTTGACCGTTGGATGGTTGGCGATACCACGAGTTCGAGTGAAGGAGAAGTGGATGGTTAGGGATTCGGGCGAGTCGGTTGGCAGTTTACGCCCCAGATCGAAAAAGACGTTGAACGATTCGGCGCACGAACTGGCCGCGCTGCTGTTTGGGCCGTTGGCGCGGTGGCTACAGCGCATGAACATGTCGGCCAATGCGGTCACGGTGTTTGGTTTTGCTTTCAACGTGTTTGGCGGCATTGTTCTGGCGTTTGGTAAAATGCAGTTGGCCGCCGTCTTGATCACCATTGGCGGGTTGCTCGATGGCATAGATGGGTTGTTGGCGCGTTTGTCCGGTCAGGCCAGTTCGTATGGCGCGTTTCTCGATTCGGTGCTCGACCGGTGGTCAGAGAGCGTTGTTTTTCTGGGGCTGTTGTGGTGGTACCTGCGCGCAGATATGCCCGTCGAGGTGATCTTGATCTATGTCTCACTTGCGTCTTCGCTGCTTGTCAGCTATACTAGGGCGCGCGCCGAGGGGGTGGGGGCGCAGTGCAAACGCGGCTTGTTCACGCGCCTGGAGCGAGTGGTGGTGCTGATCGCCGGCCTGGTTTTGAACCAGGTGCCGGTTGTGTTGTGGATTTTGGCCGTTTTTGCGACCTGGACGGCGCTTCAGCGCATTTATTTTACATGGAAGTATATCAAGGTCAATCATATCAAGTAAATACACGAACTATGAGGCAAGTTTATGAACCCTATTGCATTCGAGATCGGCCCCATACCGATTCACTGGTATGGGATTTTTATCGTGACCGGGATTGTGGCGGCGTCTTATTTGTCAATGTACACGGCCAAACTCCGGGGCGAGGACCCTGATTTTATTTGGGACGCGCTGGTGTGGTGCGTTTTTTTGGGTGTGGTTGGGGCCAGGTTGTATCATGTGTTGACGCCGCCGCCCAGTATGGGCGTGGATCAATGGTATTATTTTCGCAACCCGATCGAGATTTTTGCCACCTGGAAGGGCGGGCTGGGTATTTATGGCGCCGTGGCCGGCGGTATCTTGGGGTTGTATATTGCAACACGGCGTGCAAACAAGGGCTTGCTGCAATGGATGGACATTATGACGCCCGGCCTGATTTTGGCGCAGGCGATCGGCCGTTGGGGCAATTTCGTCAATCAAGAGCTGTATGGCCGTCCCACCGACCTGCCGTGGGGCATTTACATCGACCCCGCGCACCGCGTGCCCGGCTTTGAGATGTACGAGCGCTTTCATCCTACCTTTTTCTACGAGTCAATGTTGAATCTGGCAGTGTGCGCTGTGCTGGTGTACCTGATCTGGCGGTATCGAGACAGGTGGGCGACGGGGATTATCACGGCGCTTTATTTTGCCGCCTATTCGGGCATTCGTTTCGTCCTGGAATTCATTCGGCTGGACAGCCCCACCGTGGGGCGTATGCCGATCGCGCAGCTTGTGGCGCTGGCGATCATTGCCCTGGCGGCGGCGTTCATTGTCTGGCGGGTCAAGACGCACCGGGGCGCCCGGTAGCGTGATCCATCTGCCGATGGTGGGCTTTGGAATCCCGTAGCGATTGAAATCGCTGCCAAAGAGCCATGCGGACGCAGGGCTGTTCAATTGTTCAATTCTACAATCCAGCGGTTGAAACCGCGCCTGGCGAGCCGTTGGCTGGTCGTCCCCCTACGGCGACGAGGCCCCGCCGACGGTGGCGTCCACGCAGGTGGGACGCCCGGCTTCAGCCCGCCAGCGGTGACTTTAGTCACAAATCAGAATTGAAAGCCCTGGTGCGGACGGGGGTGGTTCATTCGCCGCCGGCCTCGGCATAGGGATTCCGAGGCTGCGGGTTGGATAAACCAGAAACGCACCGATGGAGACCATCGGTGCGATCAGAAAGGCTCAATCTTCAAGATTGAGCCTTTCTGTCGTCAGCGCGTCAATGACCGACCAGAGCGGGGATCGCGTCGTCGCTGCGCTCCTCACGATGACATCCGCCGCCGGTTGGCCCCGTAATCCCCATTCCGTCGCTACACCTTGCGAACGGGATTCAATGATGCTATAATCCCAGAGCCATGTTACCAAAATCGATCAAACAAGGCCTTGCCGCCTTTTGGAAATTCATCCCACCGGGTTGGCGCTGGCGTCTGCTGTGGGGCATCAGCGACAAGTTTTTAATCGGCGTAACCGGCGTCGTGCTCAACGCGCGCGACGAGGTGCTGCTGGCCCACCACGTCTATCGCAGCGGCATCGAGTGGGGACTGCCGGGCGGCGGCGTCCAGCGCGGCGAAAGCCTGGAACGCGCGACGCGGCGCGAAATTCTGGAAGAAACGGGGCTTGCGGTAGCGGTTCGACACCTGCTCCAGGTGACGCTCGATCAACGCCACCCGGTGCTCAACTGTCACTTTTGGTGTTCGGTCGAAGGGACGCCGCGCCCGCAACCCAACCACGAGCTGCTGGACGCCGGATTTTACACGCTCGACGCGCTACCCGGCGTCGTTGAACGCAGTCAACAAACGCTGATCGCGCAGGCCATACGGATCAAAAGCGGCGCCGCGCCGTCGCTGGTGGTCCTGGCCAACCATGGCCAATTATTCGAGGACATTTTGTGAAAGGCTCCAAGTTTTTCGTCTTTGTACTGATCATCCTCATCCTGCTGTACCTGGTGTACCAGCTTCAGGGCTACCTCACTTACCGCTCACTGCTGCCGCCCGGCACCGAGATCGCCGGGCTGAACGTGGGGCTGCTGACCAAAGAAGAAGCCCAGGCCGTCGTCGATCAGGCCTTTACCTCGCCGGTGATCCTGAACTATGGCGACGACACATTCAAACTCACCCCGCGCCGCGTCGAGTTTCACCTCACCCAAAACACCGTCTGGGCCGAGTTGGCCCGCCAACGCGCCGAAACCTCGTTTTTCGAAGGCTTTGGCAATTACCTGCTGGGCGAAAATCCGCCGCCGCTGGTCATCGACGTAGAAGCAAGATACAATGAGCAAAAAATCATTCAATTCTTGTCCGACATTGCCAAGTCTCAAGACCGCGGCATGCTGGAAGCGCGCGTCCATTTTGAGACCTTGACCTTTGCCCAGGGCGCGCCCGCCCGCTGGCTCGACGTCGAAGCGTCGCTGCCCCTGGTGGTCGATGCGCTCAACTCGGCCTCCGACCGGCAGGTCGATCTGGTTGTGCAAGAAGGCGCGCAACCGCCCGCCCCCGACGTTTCGCTGCTGCGAGAAATGATCGACTGGCGCATCGGCGACTGGCCGGGAATCATTGGCGTTTTTGCCAGGAGCATGGACAGCGGCGAAGAAGTGATCATCAACGGCGACGTGGCCTATGCCGGCATGAGCATCCTCAAAGTCCCAATTTTGATCGAAACGTATCGCTATTTGAACCACGAGCCGGGTCAAGAAACCTCCAAGCTGCTGCACGAGACGATGATCCAAAGCGGCAACTTTACCGCCAACCTGCTGCTGCGCCAGATCGGTCGCATTCAGGCCGGCAACGACAGCGCCTTTGCCGGCGTCGAGGTGTTGAACCAATCGCTCAAGCGGCTGGGGCTGGTCAACACCTTTATGGCCGCTCCCTATGACACCGATGACCTGCCGCGCCGGATCGTCACCCCGGCCAATTCGCGCACCGACCTGACCACCTATCCCGACCCGTACATGCAGATCACCCCCCTCGAAGCAGGCATGTGCCTGGAAATGATATACCAGCTGGCCCGCGGCGGCGGCACATTGATGGCCGCCTACCCCGGCAGCTTTACCGCCGAGGAGGGCCAGGCCATGATCGACCTGATGGCGCAAAACCACGAAGCCATCTTGCTCGAAGGCGGCCTGCCGCCAGACGCGACCATCGCCCACAAGCACGGCTATGTGGCCGACACCCACGCCGACACGGCGATCATCCTCGTACCTGAGGGGCACGACTTTGTACTCGTGGTGTTCATCTATGCCAACACCGAATGGCTGGGCGATCGCAGCCTGCCCTTTTTCCGCGATCTGGCGACCGCCGCTTACAACTATTTCAACATCGACCACCAATATCTTCGAGAGGACCTGAGTAAAACGGAATGAAAAAGACGGCCATCATTTTGACGCTGTTGCTATTGTTTGCAAATCAGCACATCGCCAGATCGAAAAACTTGCCTCCTGACCAGGTTTGGAACGCGGCAGCCCAACCCGCCGCTCGCCCGTTCTCGGCCTTGACCCACACCACCCAATCCGACTGGATGTCCGGCGAACGCGATCACCTCGACGTGCGCACCCTCGACGCCCTGGGCACACCTTACGGCTGGGACAACGACCCGCGCGGCAGCATCCGCCTCCGTTCTCGCCCCGGCGAGTGGACCGAGTACGCGCACAATCCGGTGCTCGAACCCGGCGAAACGGGCGAGTGGGACGACGCCGTGATCAGCGAGGCCAAGGTCATCCTGGTTGACAACACCTTTCACATGTGGTACGCCGGGCGCTGGCGTCACCCCGAGGGGCTGAAAACGCCGATGGACATCGGCTATGCCACCTCGACCGACGGCGTGCATTGGGAAAAATATTACGCCAACCCGGTGCTCAAGCGCGGCCCGCTGGGCGGCTATGATGAAAACATTATTTCTGCGCCGATGCCGCTCTATGACGGCCACACCTTTTACCTGTGGTTCAGCGCCGTCGATTTTCGCGGCAATTGGAGCATCAACTGTGCCACCTCGACCGACGGCGTCAAGTGGCCCAAGTCGGACGCCAACCCGCTGCTGACCGAAACCCACGACCAGCGCTGGGACGCCGTCTATCTTGCCGAACCCTATGTCCTGTTCAACGGCGACCATTTTCAAATGTGGTACAATGGCGCGTCGGCGCAGACCAACACACTGCTCGGCTATGCCGTCTCGCCCGACGGCCTGACCTGGACGCGCCGGCAAGAAAACCGCCCCGTGCTCAACGTCGCCGCCGGCGGCGCGTGGGACGATTTTGCCGTCGCCCGCGCCAGCGTGCTCTATGACGGCGAGCGTTACCAGATGTGGTACGAGGGACACAGCGGCAGCGCCTGGCGCATCGGCTATGCCACCTCGCCGGACGGCGTCGAGTGGACGCGAGGGCACGACAACCCCATCGTCGAGTTGGGCGCCGAGGGCAGCTGGAAAAGCCGCGTCGCTTCTGAGCCGAATGTCATTTTCGACGGGCAGCTGTACCGCCTTTACCATTCCGGCTATGACGGCGACAAATACCGCGTTGGCCTTGTTACCGCACCGCCGATTTACGACAAGCAGGGCATCTTGGTCTCGCCGGTGATCAGCCACAGCGAACCCGTGCCGTGGGGCGCGCTGACCGTCGATCTGTCGCTGCCCGCGCAAGGCAGCGTCGCCTTTGCGATCTCGACCAGCGATGACGGCGCGACGTGGGGCGAGTGGCGCGACGCAGGCGTATTGACCGCGACCGCGCCGTTCAGCGGCGTGCGCTCGCTCGACCTCTATGCCCTGGCCGTGCCCGCGTCACGCTTTTTACGCTATCGCGCCACTCTGACCACCGCCGATCCCGCCTTCTCGCCGCTGATCCGCCAGATCGTCGTTGCCGAGGCCGCGCCCGATTTTGCGCTCACCCTGGACCGGCGCGCGGTTTCCCTGCTGCCCGGCCGGCGCGTCGAGGTCGAGGTTGCGCTGCAAGCGCAGCAAGGGTTCGATTCGTCCGTTCACCTGAGCATCGTCGGTTTGCCCGGCACACTGTCGGCGACGTGGTCGCCCGGATTCATCACGCCGCCCGGCGCAGCGACACTCAACCTGGAGGCCGTCGACGGCGCGTTGCCCGGCACGATCCCGCTCACCCTCACCGCGACGAGCGGTGATCTGACCCACGAGGTGGTTTTGTCCCTGACCATACTCGAACCGCCGCCTGCGCCCACCGCCACACCGACACCATTGCCCACCGCCACGCTCACGCCGCTGCCCACGCGCGGCCCCACGCCGACGCCCGCGCCACCACCCGCGCCGCCGGAGCAGAGCGGCACGCCATTTGGGGCCGGGGCGACCGTCGCGGCGGCCGGCGTTGCGGCGTTGCTGGCCTGGGGGGCAACGCTGATCCTGGTACGCCCGTCGCAAGCAAAAGGCAAGCAGACGCGACGCCGTTGGTGGCGGCATTGGGGCTGGTCGATCTTGATCGCGCTTGTTATTTTGAGCGGCGTATATCTGATCGTGCGGCGCCAGGGTGAAAGACGCCGCGCCGAGGCCGATTACCAGACTGTGCTCGATGGGTGGCCGAGTGGGGCGAACGCGCCCGCCCCGTGGTTGAGCGAGGTGCAAATCCGCGAGGCCGTCGAGGCGCGAACCGTCGCGCCCTATCTGCGCACGCTGGCCGTGACCTGTCTCGATCAGGCCGCCGCACTCGACATCGCCGATCTGGGCTTTGAGAGCAACGCCGGTGAAATTGTCGCCTGGGCGGTCGCTGCCAACGAGAGCAACGCCGGGCAGGAACGGTTGGCCGCTTTCTTGCGCGGCGATCCGGTCGATGCGCCTGTTTTCGGTTATACCATTGATGATAAAGAACTACGTTCCTTTGTTCAAAACATTGCTAAACAGGTCGAAAAACCGCTCGTCGAACACAACCTCGATCTGAAAGCAATGACCATCAGCGCGGGGCATGCCGGCGTTTCGCTCGATGTCGAAAAGGCGATGGCCTTGCTCAAAACGGCGATCGATGACCCGGCGATCAATGCGGTCGAACTGCCGGTGGTGATCGCGGAACCGCAGCCGTTGGGCGAGACCGGGGTCGCCCGCACATTGTCGGCCATTTTGCCCGACTGGACGCAGGCGCCTCGTCCCCCGGCGATAGAGCAGGTCGTCATCCCCTTTGATGCCGCGCGCTGGATCGGCGGCGAGGCGCAGGCCGCCGACTGGACGCCGACTCGCCCGATGACCGGCTATCAATTTTCGCCCGGACAGATGGGCTGGACGCTGGACATCACTGCCGCGCAGCAGATCATTCAAAGCGCCATCGACGCGGGCGCGCAAGAGACGTCGTTCAAGGTGATCGTCGATGTCGCGCCGCCGCCGCTGACGCTGGCCGATATCAAGCCGGCGTTGCTCGAACTGGCCGGCCATTTCGATGGCCTGACCGGGTTTTACGTTCAAGACCTGGGCAGCGGCGAGGAAATCCGTCACTACACCTACATCACCACCTCGGGGATGAGTATGATCAAGGTGGCGGTCATGGCCACGGCCTATCGCACGCTGCCGCAGCCCTTTCCCGCCGGGTTGCAAGACGCGATGGCGCAAATGATCGCCCACAGCATCAATGAAAAGTCCAATTATGTGATTTTGCAAATTGGCGAGGGTGATTTTCAGGCCGGGCTGGCGCGGATCAACGAGACGTTGGCCGCGTTGGGCATGCATCAAACCTACATCCGCTCGGCTTACCGCACCGAAAATGGCCCTTTTTACGACCCCATCGATGTGCCGGAGCGACCGGGCGTCGAGATACCGCCCGACGAGCGGATCGATCTGTGGCCCGACACGGCGATGCAGACTTCGCTTGCCGACCAGGCGACCTTGTTCGAGGCGCTGTACCGGGGCGCGCAAGGGGGGGGAAAACTGCTCGCCGCATTTCCCAAGCTGACGGCGCAAGACTGTCAGGCCATGCTCGACCTGCTCAAGACCAATCCCACGCGCACTTTTTTGGGACCCGGCTTTGGCGACGATGTGCCGATGGCGCACAAAAACGGCTTTGGCGGCGGCTCGTATACCGATGAGCGGATGAATGTCGGCATTGTCTGGCCGCCGGACGGGCGTCCTTATCTGGTGGGGCTGTACCAGTGGGACAAGATCGGGTGGATTCACTGGCTGCGCGTCTGGCCGCAGCAGATCGAGTTTTCGACGACATTGTACAACTATTTCACCATGCCAGAGCCGCTGCCGGCGTCGAACAAGCCAGAATGAGCGTAAAAATTCCATTGTCAGGCGCGAACAAATGTGCTATAATGATCATGTGAAATTCCTCTCAGCGCCAGTTGCATTTGTAGAGATTGCGAGATGAATGCTCAAGAGCTAGAACTCATCCTCCTGACTGAACTTGAATATGGCAGACAACCGGGATTGCGATATGACGCAGATATCCCCTGGCCGGGTGGGCGCGCCATACCACACATCAACTCGGCGCTGATCCTGGAAAATGTTCCCATTGCTTATTTTAGCCGCTTTTCCGAATTGGATATTGCCGCTATTCAACAACTGCACAAGAACGTTTGGAGCCAAAGCAAAGCGCCGCTGCTTTTTGTAACTCTGCCTCACGAGATTCGCGTCTACAATGGCTACGAGCCGACGCCCAAGCCCCAAGAGCCTTTTGACACCCAAGATCGTTTGTTGAAACATCTTGATGCGCTGACCGATCATTTGACGGCGCAACGCGAGATTCGATCCAGGTTGGTTGATAACCATTATCAACGCATTTATCTCGAAACCGGCGCGTTTTGGGATACAACTGAGGGTCAACGAGTTCACTATGAAGGGCGAGCGGACCGGCACCTCGTTGAGGGGATGAAGCAGATGCGCAAGCTCTTGATGGATCAAGGGCTTGCCAATCGCGTCGCCTATACATTATTGGGCAGGTCAGTTTTCATTCGCTACCTCGAGGATCGAAAAATCTTGACCGCCGATTGGGTTTCTGCTATGACAGATGGTCAGGCCTGTTCCTACTTGGAAGCGCTTGGAGATCGTTCTGTTGCATATCTTTTGTTTGAAAGGATTGAACAACGTTTTAATGGCGATTTATTTCCAATCGAACAAGAGGAACAAGAGGTGAACAATTCACATCTCGAGTTGTTGTATAGCTTTCTCAGTGGGACGAACCTGGCAACCGGACAATTGAGCCTATGGCCTTACAACTTTGAATACATCCCCATCGAACTGATCAGCAACATTTATGACACCTTTTTGGAGGAACGGCGTTCCTCCGGCGCTTATTATACTCCTCTGCTGTTAGCCGATTTTATTCTTGAAGAGACAATGGGGAACGATGTTGTACGTCCCGATATGACCGTTCTCGATCCCGCTTGTGGTTCGGGCATCTTTTTGGTAGGCGCTTATCGACGCTTGATTCAGGCGTGGCGACGTCAAAATGGCGACCCAACGGCACAGGACCTGAAGCGCATCCTGGAAAATAGCATTTTTGGAATGGATAAAGAGAGCGAAGCGGTTCGTATCGCTGCTTTTAGTTTATATCTGGAAATCTTGAATCATTTGAGCAACGAGCAAATTGGCGCCAGTTCGTTTCAATTTCCATCTCTAAATCGCAAAAACTTGATTTGCCGGGACTTTTTTGACGAGCAGGTGGATACAGCGTTAGGACATCAGAGATTTGATCGCGTCGTGGGAAATATGCCCTGGGGCCAGGGCACGTTGACAACAAAGGCCGGTAAATGGTTGGAAAACCACCAGTATGTTGTTGGCGGAAGACAAGCTGCCCCGGCTTTTATGCTGCGCGTCCCGGCATTTTGCAAGCCAGAAGGTGAAATTGCACTGCTGGCGCCGGCTAAAAGCACCATTCATGTCACCAGTGAACGGCACCAAATATTCCGTAAACAGTTCTTTACAACCTGGGATGTGCGCGCAGTGGTCAACTTTGCGGCTATGCGACACGAATTGTTTCAAGGCGCAGTTGGCCCTGCCGTGGCCGTGTTTTATACGCCCAATGCACCCAATTACGATAAAAAGCTGATATACGGCGTCCCCAAGCCTTCATCTCTTTCCCAACACCTGAAGGCTATCGTTTTGGACACAACCGAGATCAAGTTTTTGGATCGACAAGAGTTACTTGAACATCCTGAACTATGGAAGGTCGCTTTGTGGGGGACACATCGAGACGCGGCGTTGATTGAACGACTAGGTGCATTTGCCACTCTAAGGGACCAAAGTAAAATATTAAAGTGGAAGATCCGCGAAGGATTTATAGACCGATATGAAAAAGGAAAACAAAATGAGGCCTCTTGGCTTCAAGGTATGCCTTTTGTGTCAACGCGGAAATTTACGCCTTATTGGGTAAATCCAGTTGACACGGTCCAAGATCACCTTTTTCATCGATGTCGTACAAAGGATGTTTATCAAGCACCGCTGGTATTGGTACATCGTAGCAAGTGTCAAGCTGCATTCAGCGATCAGGACACGGCTTTTAGAGACACTATTTCTAGTATTACGGGAAGTCCAGGACAAGAGACAATTCTCAAATGGCTTGTATGCTTGATCAACTCGCCGTTAGCGCGATATTACCAGTTTCTAACATCAACACGGTGGGCTGTAGAACGCGCCAACCCTCTTCACATAGAGTACGCGGATATGCCGTTTTTGGTGCCCGATCAAGATGATCCTGATTTCAGACAGTTGATACGCCATTTCGATTTCATTGTTCAATTGGTGAATCAAAAAGACGTATTGTGGTCTTCAGCGCATAAAGATGAGATAGAAAAACACAAGACAGCCATCAACACGTTGGTTTTCAAGTTATTCAATTTACATCCAGTCGAACAGCAACTTGTTCAGGATATGCTCGAATACGGCATCGAGTTCTTTAACTGGTCAAAACGCAGAACGCGAAGGCCGCGTGGCGCAAAACCGGTTCAAGAGCCAGGCACGGAAATGCTGCAAGCCTATGCCGATGTGTTTGTGCGGACAGTGACCTCTTTGTTAAAGATCAAAAACCAAACGCTCAACGCGACCGTTTATAAAAACGGCGCGCCGCTCACGGTAGCGAGTTTCGAGTTTGTCCGTCGCCAAGACGCCAGGCCCGTTTGCGTGATCACGGAATCGGACGCAATGCACACCAGGCTGCAAGAGTTGAACGAACAGGTATTGGAGCAAAAGACGCCTTCGATGTACCTGCGCCGTCATACGCGGGTGTATGATGGCAATCTGGTCTCGCTTGTTCGCCCAAGTGAACAGCGTTTTTGGACGCAATCGCAGGCGCGTGCAGATGCAGATGCTTTTTTGGCTGAACTATTGTCGTAATGTCCTTCAATGGAGTACATGATTGAGCCAGTTAAAGCGAATCATTCATAGCAGCGGTACAATACAAGACAACCATAAACCAACCTGGGACGAGTTTGTGCATGATGTTCTCATTCTAACCATTGAGGCTTATCAAGCGATGCGTCGCGCCGGCATTGCGAAACGTGATTGGGAAGAAAATACATTCACAGTTTGCCTGGGTGATGATTATTTGCGTGATTTAGCTTATGATAACGAGTATTCGATATACATCACTATACGAGATAAAATTCATACACCACAAATGAAGCAAGGAAAGCAACCAACTATTGAGGCCAAAGAGATGGATTTATCATTGTATGGAAGCTGGGAAAGGGACTATATAAAAAAACGTTTCGTCTGGGAAGCAAAACGAATTGGAGACAAGCGAGTAGATAAAAGATACACCAAACTATATTCGGAATATGTCCACGAAGCTATATATCGATTTATCAACCGCGAGTATGCGTCTGGTCTGGATGATGCAGGCGTGTTGGGTTATGTTTTGGCGGGTCAGGTCAGCAATATCGTTACCGATATCAATTCTACAATGGGGCGCGTCCGAAAAAACAAGCCACTGAGTCGTTCAAACCATCTTGCGCATTCTGCCCCTATCAACGGCTTTCAAGACAAATATCATTCGCATCATACAAGAACAGACAAAACGATCATCAACCTTTATCATTTGTTCTTGACCTTTGATTTTAATTGACCGCAGTATCCCATCTCAATCCTCACCTTTGTGCGCTGCCTCGCTTTGCTTCTATAAAGGTCTTGTCTATGCCCATTCACATTCTCCCCGACGATGTTGCGGCCAAGATTGCCGCCGGCGAGGTAATCGAACGCCCGGCCTCGGTGGTCAAAGAGTTGATCGAGAACGCCATCGACGCCGGAGCGACGACGATTCACGTTGAAATCAAACAGGCCGGCCGCCGCCTGATCCGCGTCTCTGACAATGGCTGCGGCATCCCC
The DNA here is from genome assembly GCA_964481205.1 of uncultured Anaerolineae bacterium. Classification (GTDB taxonomy): domain Bacteria; phylum Chloroflexota; class Anaerolineae; order JAFGEY01; family JAFGEY01; genus CAYRXM01. Next base: position 38,520 of record CAYZYE010000013.1, read on the forward strand.
GCCGGCGAGGTCGAAACGGCCTTTGCCCGTCACGCCACCAGCAAGTTGCAAACCGTACAAGACCTGGAGTGCATTCGCACGCTGGGCTTTCGCGGCGAGGCGCTGGCCAGCATTGCCGCCGTGTCGCAAGTGACAATGACCACGTGTACCGGCGATGGGCAGGTGGGCGCGCGCCTGCGCATCGAGGGGACGCGCGTCGTCCGCCGCGAGCCGCGCGCGCACCCGCGCGGCTCGACGATCGGCGTCGAGAATTTGTTTTACAACGTGCCGGCTCGATTAAAGTTTTTGAAAACCGACGTCACCGAACGCAAGCACATCAACACGCTGATCGCTCGCTATGCAATGGCCTACCCTCATTTGCAGTTTTCCCTGGAAAACGATGACCGGCTCACCTTTCGCTCACCGGGCAGCGGCGAGCTGCTCGATGTGCTGATCGAGGTCTATGGCCTGGACATCGCCGGCGCGATGCTGGCCGTCGAGTCTGGCGAGCGGGGCGCGTCCCAAGAAGAGCGCCAGATGCAGGTTTGGGGCTATGTCAGCCCGCCGGACGTGCATCGCGGCACGCGCGAACAGATCACCTTGTTCGTCAATGGCCGCTGGGTTCAGGATCGCGGTCTGACTTTTGCCGTGGAACAGGCCTACCACACTTTGCTGCCCGTTGGACGCCATCCATTGGCCGTGCTGCAACTGTCGATGCCGCCGCAAGAGGTCGATGTCAATGTCCACCCGGCCAAGAGCGAGGTGCATTTTCAGCATCGCAACGCCGTCTTTCGCGCCGTGCAGCGCGCCGTGCGCAGCGTCCTCCTTGGTCAGGCGCCGATCCCGTCGGTGGGCGGCGCGGCGTCCGGCCGGGGCGTCGCCGGCGCGGCGGCCACACAGGCGGCGATGGATTTGCACGCGCCGGCCGGGGGCGGTTCTGCGCTGCGTTGGTCGGGTGAGTTTGAAACGGGCGACGTAGAGCCAACCAAACTGCCGCCGCTGCGGGCGATCGGCCAGTTGGGGCAAATTTATATCATCGCCGAAGGGCCGGAGGGGATGTATCTGATCGACCAGCACGCCGCGCACGAGCGGGTGATGTATGAAAAACTGCTCGCGCAGCACGCGGCCAGCGACATCCAGGTGCAGACCTTGTTGGCGCCGCTGCCGGTCGAACTGGCGCCGGGACAGGCCGCAGAATTGGGAAACTGGCTAGAGCCGCTGCGCGCGCTGGGATTCGAGGTGGAACCATTTGGCGGCAGCACGGTGCTTGTCCGCGCCGTGCCGGCCGTGTTGTCACGCATCGACGTCCGCCAGACCCTGGTCGATGTGCTGGACGAGTTGGCCGTGGGCGACGAGCCGCTGGCCGACCAGGTACACCGGCGCATCGCCGCGGCGGCGTGTAAACAGGGGGCGGTCAAGGCCGGGCAAACGTTGTCGATGGACGAGATCAAGGGATTGATCGCCCAGTTGGAACAGACAACCTCGCCGCGCACCTGCCCGCACGGCCGCCCAACGATGATTTTGCTCAGCCGGGGGTGGATGGAGCACGAGTTTGGGCGGCGCTGATTTTCTCGTCCCCACGCAGAGCGTAGGGACGAGAATGTGTTGATCTCGGATCACCAGTTGGTGTACGATCCGTCGCGTTTGTGCAGGTGCGGCGCTTCCCAGAATTTAAAAGCCTGCTGTTGGGCCAGTTCCTCGTTAAACTCGACGCCGAGGCCGGGCGTGTCCGGCACAGGGAATCCGCTGCCGACCAGTTTGGGTTGCTGGGGAAACAGTTTGTCGTCATAGACCTGGAGGTTTTCGGTTGGCGAGACGCGCACCTCCAGCCAGGCGAAATTGGTCACGGCGGCGGCAAGGTGAATCGTTGCCGCGGTGCAGATTGGCCCCAGCGGGTTGTGCGGCATCAGGTTGATATAGTGCGCTTCGGCCCAGCCGGCCACCTTGAGCGCCTCGGTGAACCCGCCGACGTTGCAGATGTCGATGCGCGCAAAATTGGTCAAACCACGCTCGATATAGGGCAAAAATCCCCACTTGCTCGAAATTTCCTCGCCGATAGCCAGGGGCACGTCGGTCATGGTGCGCAGGGCGGCATAGGCCGCCGGGCACTCGTCGCGGATTGGTTCTTCGATAAAGTCGAGCGTGCCTCTGGGCATGCGTTGGCAGAATGAGGCCGCCTCGGCGACGCTGAGGCGATGGTGATAGTCGATGCCCAGCACCGGCCCCAGGCCGACGGCCTGCCGGAGCCGGGTCAGCCATTCGGCGGTGACGGCGATCGATTCGCGCGGCTCGAACAGGGTGGCCGCGTCTTGCTGCTTGTACAGGTCGGAAGCGCCAAATTTGACGTTTGCCGAGCCGGTGCGGATCACGTTCCAGCCTTTGCCGATCAACAGTTGCACGTTTTCGATCAGCTGCTCGACTGTCGATCCGCCGGTGGTGGCAAAGCAAGGCACCACATCGCGGTGCTTGCCGCCGAGCAGTTGATAGACCGGCACGCCCAGCGCCTTGCCGGCAATGTCGTACAGGGCAATGTCGATCGCCGAGATGGCGGCAGTGAGCACGCGCCCGCCCTCGAAATACTGGCTGCGGTACATTTCTTGCCACAGCGCGTCGCGCTGCATCGGGTCGCGGCCAATCAAAAATTCGCGGTAATGCTCCACCGCGCCCTTGACCGCCAACTCGCGGCCCGAAAGCCCCGCTTCGCCCCAGCCGTAAATGCCTTTGTCGGTTTCGACTTTGACGACGCATTGGTTGCGGTGTCCTACCCAGGTGGGATAGGTTTTAACGTCTGTAATCTTCATTTGATGTTCCTTTTCAACCAGATCGCAATTGGAAATGTTTACGGCGGCCTGTAATGGGCGGCACACCCAGTTCATTTGAGGCGTCACACGTCAGACTCGGCAAAGGCGGCGGCGCCGATTGTAAAGACTTGTTCGGGGCCGGCGGCGCTTG
>CAYZYE010000014.1:0-39819 GCA_964481205.1 uncultured Anaerolineae bacterium
ACGGCTCGCCAAACGCGGTTTCAACCGCTGGGTTGTAGAATTGAACAGCCCTGGTTATTAAGGCTTTTCCAGTTTTCAAAATGTCCCAAAATTTGCAAGCACTGAAGCCTGTTGACAAACAGTTGCTTTCGAAACGGACTGGAAAAGTTTGGGCAATTCCACAAGTTTGCTTATTTTATGCCAATTATTCTATGGCCTATGCTAATCTGGGACAATTATTTCTCTGGAATTGCCTGACGGTTGGTCATCGACCGACATAGCGCCTTACGGCGGCCAACAGGTCTTTGGGCTGCACCGGCTTGGAAAGCCACCGGTCTACGTGGAGGTATTCGTCGGTCGGGAATACCTCGGCGTGCTCGGTGCTGGCAATAGAAGAGATCATTATGAGTGGAATGTCGCGCAGGTTGGGGTCATTGTGCAGCGTTTGGCTGACGTTGACTCCATCCAAAACCGTAGACATCATAATGTCCAGGATGATCAGGTCTGGTTTGTTGGTGTGTACCTGGGCCAGCGCCTGATCGCCATTGGCGGCGGTGTCTACCTCATAGTTTTCTGTCAACAGGACGGTACGAATGATTTCCACAAAGTCTGGATCATCATCGACAACCAGGATTTTCGCACTCATGTTTTCCTCCAGGGCGTACAACTGGGTGTATGGTTCGGGGTGACTGGCTCATTTGACCAGTCGTCTGACTTGATTGATCAATGTTTCCGGGGCAACGGGTTTGGACAAGAATCGATCGGCCGGGAAATGGCCGTCGGTGGGAAACATTTCGGCATAGTCCGAATCGGCGATGGAAGAGACGACCAGGATGGGTGTGTTTTTCAGGTCTGGGTCCGCCTGGATTTGCCAACTGGCGTTCAACCCGTCCAGGACGCCCTGCATCATAATGTCCATAATGATCAACGCGGGTTTGTTGTGTTGCAGCAGCTCCAGGGCGGCGTCGCCGTGGTGGGCGGCGAGCACGCGAAACCCGGCCGCTTCCAATACGATCCGCGTCGCTTCGACAAAGTCGGGATCGTCGTCTACCACCAGGATGTTGGGCGGCAAGGGCGTGGGCAGCCGCCATTGATGTTCGCTCTTGATGCGTTTGAGAATGTGAAAAGTCGATGTTTTGCGGATGCCGTCGATGGGGGCAATGGCATGAGTCAAAAAGAAGAGCAGGTCTTGGTCCGAATCGAACGCGGTTTCGACAAAAAGGTCGTACTCGCCGGTGGTATAGCAAACCGAGCGCACCTGCTCCAGGTTGGCGAGTTGTTCAGCGATCCGGCCGATCTGGGTCAGATCGACCTGGAGGGCGATCATTGCGCCGGTGTTCAGCCCAATCTGTGACAGGTTCAGGCAAACGGTGGGATAGATGACCTGCGCGGCGAGGAGGCGCTCTAGCCGTTTTCGTATGGTCGATTCGGTGACGCCGACCTGGCGCGCGATATCGACATTGGATTTGCGTCCATGCTCTTGCAGTTCGTGGATGATTTGCCGGTCAATGTCGTCGATCTGGTAAACCACGCCGACCCACCCTTTCTACTTTCGTCTCATATTATAATACAAAAGACGAAAAATGTCAAGGATGAGTTTTTTAGTGACGAAATTCGTACCGGAGCCGCAATTTTACTCTGGCGGGATCAGCGCATCGAGCAGGTCTTGGTTCCACTTGTGCATACTACGGTCATAGACGCCAAACCCCGCGCCAAATTCCCAATACGACCAGGAAAAGCCTCGTTGTTCGGCTTCCGCGCGCATAAAGGTGGTCCAGCGCACGCGCGAGTCCATACCGGCCTTGCCGTATGCCCCAAACTCGCCCATCCACAAGTGGCAGTCGAGTTTTTCGCCCCATTTGAGCGCCCAATCGAGGTCCTTTTGAATTGCGCGCGGGCCGCAAGGGTTGTGTTTTTCCGGCAGGTCGTTATAGTCTTTGTACCATTTTTTCAGCCAGCTGATTTCCAGCGCCTCGGGGCTGGGCGTCAATTTGACCTGCGGCGGGCCGGGCCATTCGACGCCGGTGCTGTACGGATCGTTGACCCACTCGGCGCCCTGGTGGGTAAAGGGGAAGGGCTGGTAATAGTGGAATGAACAGACATAGTTTTCTTCGCCTGGGGGGATATCGAGTTTCATCAGGCCGTTGATGCCGCCCCATTCGGCGCCGGTGAGGACGACGGTGTGGAATTTGTCCAGCTCGCGGATCGCGGTCACGGTTTCGGCCAGTAGCTTGTTCCAAACTGCGGCGCCCAAGCCGCCATGCGGTTCGTTGAGCGGTTCAAAATAGAGATTGCCGGGTCTGTCTCGGTAGCGGAGGACGATTTGACGCCACAAGGCGATGAATCGATCGTGGTGCTGGCGTGGATCGGAGAACAATGGATTATAGTGGTGCATATTGATCACAACATTGAGGTCGTTGGCGAACGCATTTTCGATCACCCAATCGACGCGCTGGAAAAAGGTTTCGTCGATGGTATAGGGCGGTTCGTCCAGCGCGTGCGCCGACCAGCGGATGGGTACGCGGACGGTGTCGAACCCGGCCTGGGCGATCAGGGTGAAAAACTCTTGTTTCAGCGTCATTCCCCACTCGCCTTCGCTCGGCGCTTCGAGCGCGTTGCCCAGATTGACGCCGCGTCCCAATCGCCGGCCTTGCTCAAAACGGTCGAGTGGGGTGGGCGGAGGGGTGACGGTAGGGTGCGGCGTCGATGTCGGCGTTGCGGTTGGCGCGGGCGTGTCTGTGGGGGGAACGGGGGTCGCCGTTGCGCCGGGCATTGGCGTGGAGGTGGGCGAGCGGGCGCAGCCGGCGAGTGCAAGTGCACACAAGAGTATCAAGATGATTGTTTTGTTCATTTTTTCCTCCTGATTGTGGTATGAAATATGGTTTGGATGTGGTTCAAAAAGACGTTGCATTGCAACGTCTTTACTTTTTGGTCACGATGGGCAAATAAATCGAGTGGGGCCAGGGCCGAATCGTCAGGTTGAGCGGCATGGCCGGGTCGCCAAAGAGGTGAAAGGTATCCAGCAGATCGGCGTATGCCGGCGCCTGGCTGTACAGGTAGAGTTTGGCCGACGCGGTCGCCAGACCCAGCTGTGTCTGTTGCTGGTCGAAAACGGCGCGGTAAAAACCGCTGTACAGGTGTCGATGCCCGGTATCAATGCCCAGGCCGCTGGGCGACCAGGTTGCCACGGCGCCGCCGCCTTTGAGCCGCAGCAGCGACTCGTCGAGTGTGCCGTATTCGGGATGTTGGAAAAAGCCGGTAAAGCAAGTCATCGAGAGGATGACCGGCCAGCGGTGGTCGTTGGCAAGGCGGGGTACGTCGTCGATGTCGAGGAGCGATTCGGCGGCCCATTGATGCCACGAGCTGTGCCCGGCAAAGCCGATGAGCAGCGCGCCACGGTTTAGCGCGTCTAGTGTATCTTGACGCGCTTTTTCCGGCGTCAACTCGTCCAGGTAAATTTTGCGACCGATCCACGGCGGCGAGATATAGGTATTGTACACGGCGTCGGTCGATGCGGCAAAGTCGTTGCCCCCGTCGCGGTCATCGGCCACAAAGACGTGCCGGGCGTTCCAGTCGCCGTACCACGGCGTTTGTTCGTAAGCGAGGATTTTCTGGACGACGGTCGCGGCTTGTTCGGCGCTGGTCACGGGCAGGCGTCCCAGCAGCACGTCGGCAAACAGGTCTTTGCCGTGAACCATGGCGTAGCGATGGTCGGCAGCGGTTTCGCCCCACCACGGATCGACCATGGCCAGATAGGGCGGGAGTGTGTTGCGCGCGCTGGGGCCGTAACCGTAATGATCCAGAAAATCATAGCTGCCGTCGCCGACAAGCAGCACATAGGCCGGCGCGGGGGGCGACCACTGCGCGTAGGCGTAAGCGATGAACTCGCGGATCGCGTCTGGGTGGAGCAGCCCGCCGTTGAATTCGTCATAGATATCTTGCACGTCGATGACCGCGACACGCAGCTGTTGTTCTCGCCGGTAGGCGGCCAACGGCTGCACGGCGTCGATGAAATCGGCGTGTGTGATGATGAGATAATCTGCGCCGTTGGCCGTGTTGTGCAAGTCGGACGGCGCGTCGAACGCGATCTCGGCCGGCCGGCGGACCTGATCGCCGGTCAGAGCCAGATAAAGCGCTGCGCGGCCGGCGTAACCAGCGTCCGAAAAGTCGAGGGTATAGCCGTCGTGTTCTGATGTCGAGGCGTTGGCGAGCCGGATCGGCCGGCGTGGCGCGGTAATGTCGTACAGCGCCACCGTGGGGCTGCCAAATCCGGCGATGGTATGGGTGTGCGTGCCCGGTTCTCCCCAAAAAAAGGTCTGATCCTGGCCCGCCCGTTGGAAGGCATAGTCCAGTTCGACCGTGTCCAGCCACATTCCTTCGACAGACGCGCCGCTGTCGCCGGGGGCGCTGACCGTAACCCGGTTTTCGCCGGCGTTCAGCAGCGCGGCGTCGACGGTCAGTGTGACCGTGACCGGCGCGACGCCGTCCCAGCGCATGTCGCCGATGCGTTGCCCGTTGACGGCGACGACGGCGTGGTGGTCGGGATCGATGTTGTGATCCGAGGTGTAACCTACCAGCCGGACGTGCAGCGTTGCCGTGGGCGCGCCGGTGGGCGCGCCGGTCGCCGGCGGCATCAGGGCGAGGGTTGCCGTTTGCGGTTCGCCCGGACGCACATTGGCGGCATACCAGTGATCGCCGTCGGCGGCGGGGCGGGTGGAATCGTAAAAATGGTTTTCGGCGTAACGGGCCCGGCCCCAGGTTGGGCCGTCTGGCGCGGCGCCGGGGGCGACGTCGCGCGTTTCCATGCGCAGTCCCAACTCGCCACCGTAGCAGAGCCAATAGATGTTGTGATCGACGTACCGGCTGGGGGGCGTGCGACCATAGAACAGAATATAGTCGTTTTCGTCAAAATTGCCATCTTCCTGGCCGATCACGCGGATGGCGACTTGGGTCCCTTGTTCGTAGAGCCGCAATGTGCGCGGGTCGAGGCTGGCAACGGGGATGTTGGCATTTTGGAGATCGAGATACGATAATTTATAAAGACCATTATTTTTGATTGTGATCTTGGAGCTGTTGGGCTGTGTGGCGGCGACATTTAGCGTGGTTGCTGCGACGTGCGGCTGTTCGGCGGCGCGCCACCGGCGGGCGACGTTGCCGTTGAGCAGTGCGCTCTCTAGCAGCGGCGCAAAGACAATGTCTCCGGCGGCGGCGTTGGCCGTGGGGCGGCCGGTGGCGTGAAAATCGACTTGAAGCACCAGGCGGCGGGTGATTTCCAGTTCGCCTCGAACGGGATTGTAGCGGATGGGGTGAAAGGTTATTTGCGCGACGCGCTGGTCGCGCAGCCAGCCGGTCTGTCCCCAGGCGGCGAGGGCGGACGGGTAAAATGCGTCTTGGGTATAGGTCTGCTCGTCGAGGGTAAAGGCATAACGCGGTGTGACCGGGGGGGCGATTTTTCGCGTAGCGATTGGGGACGGCGCGGGGTACACCCGGTTTGGCGCCGGCGCACGCTCCTGGACCAGGTCGAGAACGCGCCAGGTCGGCGCGCTATCCGGGGGCAGGCCAAGCAGGGCGCCGATTTGCGGCAGCTGCGGTTCGCCGGGGCTGCGCGTCGCGTCCCAACCGGCGACCTCGATTTTGGTAAATTTTTCTCCCTGGATGACGACGTCCCGCAAGGTCACGTCGGGCAGGGTGACGGCAATGATCAGCGATTCGTCGTCGCTGCTCAACAGCCGGACCGCCGGGGATTGGGCCAGGGTGGGGCGCAATGCTGGGTGGCGTACACAGAGTATGATCAGGATCAACAACGCGCTGGTGATGGCTCGTTTCAAAGCCGGGTCCTTTCATATAGGCCAATGTTGGGATTATACGCGATTGTTGGTTGATGTTCAAGTTTTTTACCCCCTTCCACAAAGAAAAAGTATGTGGCGAGGTCTGTTGGGCAACCAAAAAGGCGGGACGCGCTCAAGCGCGTCCCGCCAAGAGGGTGTGTCAAGGGCGCTAGCTGAGACCCATCGCTGCCATATTGCGATAGCTGATCGCCAGCGACTCGAATGGGTCGCGGCCATAGCAGCGGTCTTGTTCGACCAAATAGTATTCCACGCCGCCTTTTTCGGCTGCGTCCAGGATGGCCGGCCAGTTGAGGTTGCCCTCGCCGATTTCGGCAAAACGCTGCTCGCGCTGCGGGGTGACGATCATGTCTTTGAGGTGCAGCAGCGGCTCGCGTCCGGCGCATTTTGCCACCCACGCTGCCGGGTCGCCGCCGCCAGCCTGGATCCAATAGGTGTCGATCTCGGCCTTGAGCATGTCGGGCGGCGCCTGATCGTACAACATTGCCAACCAGGTTTGACCACCGTATTTTGCCAGTTCGTGGTTGTGGTTGTGGTATGAAAAGTCCATGCCGGCCCCGGCCAGTTTTTCGGCGATGGGGGCCAGCTCGTCGAGGAACTTTTTCAGGCCGTCTGGGGTGCGATAGTCGCCCGGCAGCCCGCCGATCGCCGGGTGATCGCATTGCCACAGTTTGTGTATTTCAATCACTCGCTCCAACTCGTTTTGAAACAGCGGCCAGCCCATATGCGTCGCGGCCACGGTCAGTCCATTGTCTTGGACCAGTTTGGCAATTTCTTTTGGGTCCAGGTCGCGGCCAAAGCCCGAAATCTGGATCGCCGTGTAGCCAATGTCGGCCACTTTTTTCAGCGTCTCGGCGACGCCCTGGATGGTTTGGGTGAACTCGCGCACGGTGTATAGCTGCGCGCCGGCAGTGCCTTTCATTGTTTTGCGCTCCTCTCGATTGGATATGATTTATTTTGTACCCTAATTGTACATCACAAAGCCCGAATCGCCAAAGTCGTCAGGCAATTCCTGGTGCATTTGCCGTTGGGGGCAGCGGATTTATCACTCGCGTTTGGCCGAAAAGGTGACGGTGACGGCGCCCAGCAAGACCCGGTTGCCCATTGCGCCGCTCGGATCGCGGACGGGCAGGCGTTCCAGGGTGCCGGGGTCGTACATGCCCACTTCGATGGCGTGTTGGCCGGGCGGGCTGTCCGCCTGAACGACAATGTCGTATTCGTCGACCACGATCTCGCCCTTGGCCCACAAGGTGGTGGGGTATCGACCGCGCCGGGGTGGGTTGTCTCGTTGGCCGCGTATCTGCTCATGGCGATCGAGCAGGTGGGTGAACACGGTATAGGCGGTGTCCATTTCTTCCAGGCATTGCCAGACCAGGGTCAGGTGGACGGTCTCGCCCGGCGCGACCTCGGTTGGGTCGAGGTTGTAGCCCAATAACATCACCCGGCCCAGGTTGGCGCCGACAGTATGTTCCAGTTCCGGCGCTTCCCACAACCGCTCGCTTGCCTCGATGTGGATGACGCCCAATGAAACGGCTCGGCTCCCCTGAATGCCTGGTACGGCCACCTGGAGGTCAAAATCGCCTTCCGGCATGTCGATCGGCAGCCGCAGGGCGTAGCGGTCGCGGACCAGGTCGTGCGTTTGCCATTGGGCGAATGGGTACCGGCCACGGACCGGGTGTCCATGCCACAGGTCGATGCGCGTTTGCGCGTTTTCGAGCCACAGCGCGACTATGCCGTCGTCCAATTTGGCCGTGCTTTGCCAGTACAGCGACAAATTGAGCTGTTCCCCCGGCCTCAATCGCTCCGGCACGCGGTCGGCGCCGAGCAGGTCGAGGCTGGGGCCAAAACTGGCGTTTATGGGGTGCGCGATTTCGGGTTGTTCGGTCGGCAGAGTGGGCGCGTGTGCCACGTCGATCGGGCCGACCGGGATGGCGGTGCCGGTCATTTGTCCGGCGGCGTTCAAGACCGGCAGCCGGGCGTCGAGCGAGGGTGAGTACACGCCGACGGCGAGGTCGTATTGCCCCGGCGGTGCGCCGCTCCAAATGCGCGAGGTGAAACGAAAGGCGATCGTTTCACCGGTTGCCCACTGTGCCGATGGGTAGGTGAAAAAGGTGTCGCCGCCCCATTGAAAACCGGCGTCGTCGATCAAGTGGGCGAAAAAGGCGTAATCGTCGCGATCCACCTGGCGCAGTACCTGGAAATAGAGGGTGACGTCGAAAAACGCGCCCGACGTGGCCGGTTGGTTGATGTCGTGTCCCACAAAACGCAGCGTGTTGCCCAGGTTGATGTTGGAACGGCGCTGCGGGTGGGGCGGCAGGATGCGGCCGGGGGGCAGGCGGTAGACGCGAAAGGCCGTCTGCCCGTCGGGCGACCGGTGTTCTTGGCCCAATGAGCCAAACATACGGAGCAACATGTCGTCCGACGGCATTGCCTCGCGGGTGAACACGTACCACGTCTCGTGGACGGCGTCGCCGGGAAAGACAAAAACATCCGGGCCGATCAACCACTTGAAATTCGCATAGTCATGAGCGGTCAGGGCCAGGGTGGGGTGTCGATAGTGTTCGGCGGCGACATAGCAGGCGGCGCCGGGGGGGAGGGCGCGGTTGAGAAAATCGGCCGCGTCGGTCAGGTATCCTGAAGCGGCGGCGTAATTTTCGGGCGACGGCCCCCAAACGTGAAAGCATTGAATATAGGCATAGACGCCGGTCGATACGAGCGCCAGCGCGGTCAATGAGCGGCCCAACTGCCGCGCGCGTTTGCCAAAAAGCGCGGTCAGGTACGCCGTGCTCTGGCTCATACCCAGGGCGGGCCAGATGAACAGCGCGGGCAGCGTTCCGATGGCGCGCAGGCTGAGGCTGATCTCGACGTCTTGGCCGCCAAGGATCGAGGGCAAGAGCATGATCGGCAGCCAGAGCAAGAGGGTCAGATAGGGCGTTGGGGTTGACGGGCGGCGGGTGAACGCGCGGCCAAGTTCGATCAGGCCGAACAGCAGTCCCAAATAAAAAAAGACGCCGACCGGCCACCACAGCGCGGGCGAACCGGCGACGTTGAAGCGCCAGTTCTGATCGCCGCGAATGGTAAACATTGCCAATGATACGCCGGCGGCGTGTCGAAACGCCGCCCATCCAGCGCGATCCGGGGAAAACACGGCGACCTGGCTCATCCGGTTGCCGAAAAACTGGGGGTTGTGCAGGTAAAATAGGCCCAGCGGGGCCACGACGACGGCGGCGATCAGCGTAAGCAAGGCGATCTGTTTGCCCCGCTGCCGCCGGCCGGGTGACGCGAGCAGCGTCCACAAAAAGAGCGGCGCAAGCAGGAGGGGAAAGGCGCGAACGGCGAGATAGGTATAGGCCGACAGCCCGCAGAACAAGCCGCCCAATATCCAGTCGCGCCAACGGCTGCGGTGCAGGCCGCGAAAAATAAACAGCATGGTGAGCGACTGGAAAAGCGGCTGGGTCAGGGCGCGAAACCCCAGCCGGCTGGTGGTGATCGCCCACAGGTTGACGGCGTGCAGCGCGGCGGCGATCAGCGCCGTGACCAGGGCACGAGTTGTGTTCCGCCGCGCCGGGTCGTCGAACAACTCGGCGGTCATCTTGAAAGTGACGGCTACGCTGACCAGGCCGATCATTGCCGAGGCCAGGCGCACGGCGATCAAGGGGTGGCCGATCAGACGGACGAGCGTCGAGGCCAGGTAAAAAAAGAGCACTTCTTTGCCGGTATAGCCTTTGATGAAAATCGGATGGGCGCCCCCGGCAATCTCGGTCGAGAGGATGACGTTGGCCGCTTCGTCATAGTGAAGTCCGAGCGGCGTGTGGCCGATGTCGTGGACGCGCATGAAAAAGGCGATCAGCAGGATCGGGATCAGCCATAACGCGCCGGCCGGCCGGGGTCGTTTTTCTCCGGGGCCGGTTTTTGAAGCGATGTTCATTTCAACTCCACGTCAATGTCTGCCAGCAGGATATAATCGTCGCGCGCGTTTCCGGCTTGATCGAGGACGTTCAGGCGTTGGAGCGTGCGTTCGTCGTACATGCCGACGATGAGCCGGCAGCTCTTTTGCGCCGCGTTTTGCGGAATGTCCAGCCGGTATTCGTCGACAAGGATTTCGCCGGCGACCCAGCCGGTGGTGGGGCGCTGCCAATGGGCCGGAATGGCGTCGATCTGCGCCAGAGCGCCGCCGTGATCGACGAGTTGGACGAATACTTTGTAACTGGTGTTCATCTCTTGTTGCGCCTGCCAGTACAGCGTCACGGGCAGCGCGCCGCCGGCCGCGACGCGCGTTTGCGGCAGATCGTAGCCCAACAGCGTGATCCGGTCATCCAGGTTGGCCCGGACGGTGTATTGAATGTCGTCGGGGCGGGTCAAGAGGTGTTCGATGGGCGCGATCTCGATTGTGGCAAACGAGATCGGCTGGCCGACGGGGTTTCCGCGGACGTCGATCAGGCGGCCGGCGATCGTATAGACGCCGCCGGCGACGGCGGCCGGGATGCGCGGTTGGTGCGGGCTGCGCACGATCTCGCCTTTTTGCCACCTTGTGGTCGGATGTGTTGCCCGTCCCAGCGCCAGTTCGCCGGCCACAAAGTAGGTGTTTGATTTCGATACCAGGTCGAGCCGCAGCCGGTAATCGCGCTCGATCTGTTGCACGGCTTGCCAAAACAGGGTCAGGTCGATGCGTTCACCGGGGCGGACGCGGCTCGAGTGCAGGGCGCTGCCCAGACTGTACAACGCTCCATCGACCGAGACGCGCTGCGGCTGTTCGATGTCCAGTGCGTCGAGGGGCGGCGGCATGCGCGGGCCTGTGATCTGCACCGGGCCGATCGTTGTTTTTTGCCCTATGATACGTCCTTGTTCGTCGAGTACGTTCAGTCCGCGCCAGGTGCCGCGCTCAAAGACGGCGATCTCGATCCAGTATTCGCCGGGCGGCGTGCCGGGCAGGATGTAGGTTAGATAAGACCAATGTCCGTAGGCGTCTGGCGTCCAGAGCGTGGTCGGCGGAGGCGGGCGAAAGCCTTCCGGCGCGCCGTTGTCGGGCTGGCTCCACAAACGGCCTTGTTCGTCGACCAGGCGGGCGTAGGCCATATAGTTGCCGTCGACGGGGCGCCGGCGGGCGCTGAGGTACAGATCGACGCGCAACGCCTTACCGGAGCGGGTTGGGCGCGCGGGCAGATCGTAACCGTGCAGGGTCAGCATATTGCCCAGGTTGATCTGGGTCTGGGTTTGTGCGCCGGGCGCGTGCGCGCCATCAAAGCGGTGGGCGCGAAAAGGGTTGTCGGTGCGGTCAATGATCCCTTCTTTGAGGGCCAGGAGCGCCAGGGACAAAACGGCTGTCGCAATCAAGTGCGCGGGGCGTGCTCTGCGTTTTGCCGGAGGGATGCAGCGTGTCCGGCGGCGGCTTGCGCCGTTTGCGGCCAGCCCAACCGCGACCAGCGCGGCCAATACGCTGATCGTCTCTCCAACCCGGCCCAGGAGGGTGCGCCCCGGCCGGATGACGATGTGGCGCCGGCCGGCGGGCACGTCAAAGCCGAGCAGCCCGTAGGGTTGGGTGATGATTTGCGGCACGGCCTGCCCATCGATCTCGACGCGCCACCCCGGAAAGTAAAATTGTTTATAGATGGCGCGAAAGGCGAGCGGCGTGTCGATGGTCAGATCGGCGCGGAGCAGGCTGTACCGGGCGGAGACGATGGTCGCGCCGCCGGGCAGCGTGTCTTGGTCCAGGCGGGCGATGATCGGATCGTGGTCGGTGAGCAGCGATGGATCGGCCACCTGGTCGGGCATTTGCGCCCAGATGGGCAGGTATTCGTTCTTGGCCGTGGTGCCGATCAACCCGGTGTCGTATTCCCAGCGCATCATCTCTGGCAGGCCAATGTTCGGCGTCTGCGGGAACGGGGTGGCATAGGTCCAGGGAACGGCGGTCAGGATGAGCAGCGTGATCGCCGCGCCGGCGCCGATCAGCGCCGGCGATTTGAGCGTGGGACGGTCGGCCAGGTGGGTGATGGCGCTCCCGGCGACCAGCCCGCCGGCCAGTGAGGCGATGCCCAGGTAGCGCCATGGAATGAACGCCAGGTTGAGCAAAGGCACGGTGCGCCACAGGAAATCGGAGGGGCGGATGGTCATCAAGGCGGCCAAGACCAGGATCAGGAGGAAAAAAGCCCATTCACTCGACGCAATGCGTGGTTTTTGCCTCGCTCTTGGCAGCAGGCTGGCGCCGACGTGCAACCCGGTCAGGATCAACATGCCCCAACTGAGGCTGCGCGGCGGATAGTCGTTGAGCAGCGAGAGATCGACTTGCGGCGGCCGGGCCAAGAGTTCCCGTAGGGGCAGGAAAAAGGTGCGATAATCAACCAGGTCGGTGGAAAAATGCGTCCATTCTTTTTCAAAAAACATGGGCAGCCAGAAAAAGGCGCTCAAGGCCAGCCCCAGCGTGATCGCCGCGCCGAGGCGGAGCGCGTCGCGCCAGGTGTGGCCGTTTTTCGACCACAAAAAGAGCAGATAAATTCCCAGCAGCGGCGAGGCGAGCAGCGTGTAGACGTTGTGGGTATAGATCAGGGCGGCATAGGCCACGGCGCAGGGAACAATGTCCGGCCAGCGGCGGCGCGTTGCCGCCCGCCGCGCGCTCCACAAGACCCAGGGCAGCAGCGCCAGCGCCCACGTTTCGGCGAGGTTGCCCCGGTAGACGCTGTCGTAAAACTGGTAGGGGGCATACATATAGGCCGTCGCGGCGACCAGACCGGCCAGGCGGGCCAACGCGCCTCGGCCGGCGATGTCGCGCCCCAGCAGATACGCGCCCCAGCCGGAAACGAAAAACGCGCTGATCGTGGCCGCGGCAATGGCCGGTGAAAAGTCGAGTCCCAGCGCGTGCCAAAACTCGGCAATGTAAGAAGAGAGCGAGGCGTAATAGTTAAAGATGGGATAGCCATAACCGTGTGCAAAGTCCGGCGCCCAGCGCGGCGGCCAGATGTCGCCCCACTCGGACAGGCTGGTGTGGCGCAAGAGGCGGTCCAGTTCGACGACGCGCAGTTTGAACAGCGTGCCGTCGTCGGTGTTGGGCATCGACCGGGTGAGCAAAGGCCACACGGCGACGAGGCCGATCAGGGGGATGAGCAGCAGCGCCCAGTCGAAAGCACGTGTGTTTTGGCAAGGTTGTTGTTCAGCCATCGGCGATCAACCGTCCGTTTGTTTTCCGCGCGCCGGAGCGAATGCGCCAATCTCGCCGGCCGTTTTGCCGTCGCTTGAACAGCCAGCGCAGCCAAAAGTGCAGGATGTCGCGCACGCTGGCGGCGATCGAACTCGCCCGCGCGCCGCGCGCCACGCCGCCGGTGCGCGGAATGTATCCAATCGTTACCTCGGTCAGAGTATAGCCCATATCGCGGGCTTTGATCAGCGCCTCGGCCTGGAGAAAGGCGCTGTGTCGATATTCCAGCTCGATCTGATGCAGGAGATCGGTGCGGTACATGCAGATGTACTGAAACTGGTGCAGGGGCATTTGGAACAGCAAGCGCAGCAGCCCAATGTTGATCAGGGACACGATCTTGCGCGGCAAAATCGAGTCGCGGCGATCGCTGCGCAGCCCAACCACAATGTCGGCGTGGCGGGCGGCCTCGAAATATTTGGGCAGGTCGTCCAGGTCCATCGCCAGGTCGGCGGGAATAAAGATCGTGTATTGGCCGCGCGCGTTTTCAAAGCCGGTGTACAGGGATTGGCCGATGCCGCAATTTTGCGCGTGGCGCAAGACGCGCACGCGGCCATCGCGGGCGGACAGGGCTTGCGCCAGCTTGGGCGTCGCGTCGATGCTGCAATCGTCGACGATCAACAGTTCAAAGTCAATGTCCAGTTCATCCAGTTTGTCGATCAGCCGCGCGGCGTTGGCCGCCAGATTTTGCGCCTCGTTGTAGGCGGGCATCACGATGCAAAGAAAAGGTTCTGGGTTGGGAGCGGCGGTACGGGGCATCGGCTCGGTTTCTCCAGGTGGCCGGGTGGGTTCAGTCAAGATCGACCCCATCCGGCAGCAAGGCCCGGTCGTCGGGTTGGTGCTGCCCGTTTTCGTCGAGCATGGGCAGGCGGATCATTGTCCGGGCGTCATACATTCCAACTTGGATTTGGAACAGGCCGGCCGGCGTGTCCGGGTCGATGGACAGCGCGTACTCGTCGACGATGATCTGTCCTTCGACCCAGCCGCTGGTTGGCGCTCGACCGTTCGCCGGTTGGCGATCGACCTGGCTCTGTATCCGGCCTTGGCTGTCGACCAAATGTACAAAAACGACATAGTTGTCCGCCGGCGGCGCCTCGCAGCGCCAGTAGAGGGTCAGCGACAGCGGTTGCCCGGCGGCGATCTCGGTTTGGGGCAGGTCATAGCCGATCAGGGACAGGCTGTCGCCCAGGCGCAGATCGAGTGAATGCTGCGGCGGCGCGGGCAGCGCAAAGAGGCGGTTGGGGGCCGAGACGGTCAGCGCGCCAATCTCGACCGGCGGTGAAAGCGGTACCCCGGCGGCGTCGAGCACCTGGATTTCAAGGGCATATTGGCCGCCCTCGATTTCGCCGCGCAGTTCAAGGTCGTACAGTTCGTAAAGCAGTTCGCCCCGGCGCCACGCGGTGGTGGGATATTGGCTCAAGGAAAAAGTTTGCTGCTGCACCGTTGCGCTGTCTGGATCGACCAGGCTCAACCGGATGCGGTACGCCTCGCCGAACCGGCCCAAGCCCAACCAGCCGATGCCGATGACCGCCGTTTCGCCAACGTTGACCGTGGACGGGTGGTCGACGCCGAACAGTTTGAGCTGGTTGCGCCAGGTGACGCTGGCCGGATAGGGCAGCGTCAGTTGATCGGGCGTGGGCGGCGTGGTCGCGGGCAAAATATCGACGGTCAGCGCCGGAGCGATGGCGCTCTTGATCCGGCCTTGTTCGTCGAGGACGGGGAGCCAGTCGCCGCTTGCGGCGTTGGACAGGCCGACGTGGATTTGGTATTGCCCCGGCGGTAATCCGGGGGGAAGGCCAAGGCTGTAAGGCAGTTCGGCCTGGTCGCCGGGCTGCCAGACCGATGTGGGCCAATAGCGGTCATCGACCAGCAGGTCGTCGCCGCGCCCGGCGGCGCGCAAATGTCCGGCGGCGTCGATGAGGTGGATGAACGGCGCATAGTCGGCGTTGGGCGCTGTCTGGGCCTGCCAGCGCAGCACAAAGCGCACGACGCCGTCGGCGGCGATCTCGCGGTCGAGTTGGGCCGCGCCTTGCAGCGTCAACGCGCCAAAATGGGCCGGTAAAAAAGGTGCCGGCCGCGCGACAAAGGCCGGATCGCCGGGCAGGATGTACAGCGCGGCGGTGGCATAGCCCAAATCGACCTCGTCCAGCCGGGCGGCAAAGGTGTCTAGCTGGCGGCGAATTTGTTGGGCGGTGATCGGTGAGGCTATGGGGTAGCTGAAATACCACAGCCGGGTGTGCGCGGCGCTCCAGTCGTTCAACGAGGCGGCAATTTTGTCCGGGCCGGCGTCGTCGAGCACATATACGCCGGGGCGGCGGGCAAACGGCGTCCGGGCGTCGCACAGCAGGGCGTCGCCGGGCGCGCCGTATTGTTTCAGGTGTTCCGCCTCGGCGGTGTACTGGGTCTGGTACAGCCAGAGGATGGGTTGGCCGCCGGCGCGCACGACATGTTCGAGGGTCGCGCCGGCGGTGAATGCGGCGACGCGGCGCGGCGCAATTTGTCGATCCAGCGCGGTGATCAAGATGTGGTCGGCCAGCAGGCGCGAGGTTTCGTTCAGCATGAGCACACGGCCCTCGAACAGCGTTCCCATTGTTACCGGGCTGGCTCCGGCGACGGTGCGTTTTCCGGCCTGGGGCAGGGCGTTCAGGTATGCGGCGATCTGTTCTTGCCCTTCGCCCCAACCGGAGGGCAGAGTGCGCAGGGCCGTTTTCATTCCTCCGGCGAGCGGGTTATAAACGTCAAAATAGTACGGCCAACCGCTGCCGATCATTGCCGCCTGGGCAACGAGCAGGATCAGCGCCAGCGCCGGCCAGACCCGGTTGGAGGCAAAGGGCCATCGTTTCAAGATGCGGCGCAGTGGATCGATGACCGCGATCCAGCCGGCGGCGGCCAGCAGGTTCAGCGACGGAAATGTGGGTAGCAGGTAGCGGTCGAACTTTTTCGCGCCGAAGTTGATAAAGAACGTAAATCCAACAATGAACAACAATAACGTCGTCATCGACGCGCGGCGTTTGTTGGCCTGGGGTGAGCGCCAGTCGAGCAGCAGCGGCAAGATTGAAAAGAGCAGGCCGATCAGGGTGGGCGGCGTCAGGCGGAAGGCCAGGGCGGTGGGGTAGAACCACGCGCCGGGGTCGCCGCCGCTGTGTCCCCGGAAAAAGGTGATTTCGTGAGCCTCGTCTTGATAGCGCCCGGCCAGATCATAGATGCTGCGCAGCATGCCGATGGGGTCTTGCCACATGCCCGGAAAGGCGGCCAAGACGGCTGCGGCGAGGGCGAGGCTCCAGACCAGGATCAACAGGGCGATGGTTTTCAGCGCGCGGCGCGATGGCCGGCGCAGCAGGAAAGCCGCGATTGCCGAGAGCAGCACGATGACGGCGATGAAAATGGCCGGCGATTTGGAGAGGGCGGCCAATCCGGCGCACAGTCCCGAGAGGGCGGCAAACAGGCATCGGCGCCATGGCGACCGGTCATGTTCTTGCAGCGCGATCAGCCAGGCCAGCAGGCCGAGGGTGACAAAGGTCGTCGCCAGGGCATCGACGTGCAGCAGGCCAGAGAGGGCGATGGTGAACGGGTCGAGGGCGATCAGCGCCGCGCCCAGCAGGGCGACGCGGCGGTCGAATAGCCGGCGGGCGAGTGCGTATATGCCGATCACGCCCAGGGTGTTGATCAGGGCGGCGATCACCCGCGCGGGTTTCAAAAAAGGCGCGAGGTGTGGAAACAGGGCCGCGTTTTCGGGGGCGATCCAGGGCACCGGGGCGACCCAGGCCAGGTGCGCGGCGGCGGCAGAGGCGTCGCGCCAGCGCTGCCAGAGCACGCTCAACGTGCCCACCCACATTGTGGTGACGCCGGGGTGGCCGATCTGCAAAGTGTCGGCCCAATGGTGTGTTTCCAGTGCGCGCAAGAAGCGGATCGAGCTGAATACCCAAAACGGTTCATCGGGGGTGATAAAGCCCTGCCACGCGGCGCTCAAACGCGGGAGGAGGGCGATCGCGGCGAGGGCGATCACAATGATCCAGGTTTTGAGCGGCCCGGCGGCGGTTTGGCGGGCTTGTTTTGGTTCAGCCAAGGTATCCCAATCCTTTCAAACTGGATTCCAACTCGGCTTCTTCTGCGCTGGACAGGGCATAGAGGTCTTGAGCGGCAGGCGGATCGATGGTTTCGGCGTGGACGGGATGGGCGCTCAGAAAAGCCGGGGTAAACAGGTCGTGCAAGACGCGGCCATCCATACCGGCGGGCACGGCGTGTCCCATCAGATGGAGCGTCGTTGGCGCCAGATCGACGATCCGGGCGTTTTGCACCTCGCTGCCGGGGCGAATGTGGGGGCCGCGCGCGATCAAGATGCCGTGCCGTCGATGGCAGCCAGAGTCGCCACGGATTTGTTTTCTGATCACATTGCCGTCGGTGGCAAAGAGCGGGCAAGAGATGTAGCGATATTCGTCCAGCACCACGTGCAGGTCTGGTCCCTGGTCGGCATACGGCCCGCCGGCGAGGGCTTGTTTGCGGATCACGCGGCTCAACATTGGGCGTCCGTCCGGCGTGGCGAGTGAGGTCAATGCCTCGATCACCTGGTCGCAGGCGCGGTCATAGTCGGCGCCGCGCCGAACGATGCCGTGCGGTTCGCGTCCGGTGCGATTGATGTAAATTTGCCCGATGTGGCCCAGCGAATAGGCGGTTGTGCGGCTCCAGTCAATGTCGTCAAAGGAGAGGAATTTGCCAAAGACCGCGTTGCGGGTCGATTTGGAGACGCGCGAGACCAGGTTTTGCAAATTGAATCGCGCCAGCCAACGATAGACCGCCGAAGGGGTCAGCCCATTTTTGAACAGGAAGGCGCGGAATCGCGTCAGCGGATCGCGTTTGAGATGTAATAGTCCTTTTTCAAGCAGTAACATGTTTAAATTGACGACGTTGTGCAGCGGGCCAAAGCCGTGATCCGACATTACGATCACTGTCGTGTCGCGGTCGATCTGTTCGAGCAACCGTCCCAGCGCGTCATCGACGCGGCGATAGACGTCATAGATCGCGTTTTGGAACGGGTTGCCCGGTTCGTGGCGCGGGTGGTTGGGGTCGGCAAAACGCCACAAGGCGTGTTGCGCGATGTCGGTGGCCAGGAAATGGACCATCATAAAATCGACGGGGTGTTGTTTGAGCAGCCGTATCGCGTACCGCGCGCGGGTGTCGATCAGCGCCAGCAGGTCGCGGATGAAGGCTTGTTCGTTGCCCGGTTTGTATTGAATGACCGGCATGACGCGGTATCGATCCTCGCCGCCGTTTGAGCGGGTCAACAGGTCGGGCGGATAAGTGATCTCGGCGTTGGCCGGCGAGAGCAGCCCGGTGATCATAAAGCCGTTGACGGGGTGCGGGGGGTAGGTGACGGGCACATTGATCACGCCGACGCGCTGCCCCTGCGCGGACAAGATGTCCCACAGCGGCGACGCTTTGATCGCCGTCGCGTTGACGATGTTATAGTTGCCGGCGTGCGCCGATACAAAGTCGAATATGCCGTGCCTGGCCGGGTATTTGCCGGTGGCGAACGACGGCCAGGCGGGCGAGGTCATCGGGGGGATGGTCGATTCGAGGCGTCCCCAGGTGCCCTGGGTCATCAAACGGTTTAGCGTGGGCAGCCGGCCTTGCGCCGCCCATGGACGGATCAGGTCGAATGTGGCGCCGTCGATGCCAACGATCAGGGTTTTCATCATTTACACATTTTCTTGTTCACGCGCCGTTGCGCCGGTGCGGGCAATGGTTTCCCGGATAATGTACACATTTTTACCTTGCGCTTCGTGATAAGCGCGCGTCATCAACTCGCCCAAAAGTCCCATGGTCAAAAACTGGGCGCCCAGGACGATCAACAGTACCGAGAGCATCAGCCATGGGCTGGTGCCAATCTGGTGAGCGCGAAAACCGTCGATGCCGCCCCGGACGCCGGCGATGATTTTGGCAATGACGAGGTAGGCGCCGATCGATGCGCCGACGCCGCCGCTGCTCAGGCCGAACAGGCCAAAGAATTGCATCGGGCGGGCCTGGTAGCCGAGGAGAAAGACGATCGTGAACAGGTCGAGTAGGACGCGGGGTACGCGCGTGATGTTGTATTTGGAGCGACCGTGGCGGCGCGCGCGGTCGTTGACGGGCACTTCGGACATGCGCGCCCCAATTTGGCTGGCGAGTTCGGGGATAAAGCGGTGCATTTCGCCATAAAGGCGTATATGTTTGATCAGGTCGCGCCGGTATGCGCGCAGCGAGCAGCCGCGATCGTGCAGGGGGATGCGGGATGTTCGTCCGATCAGGGCGTTGGCGATCATTGAGGGCAGGCGGCGGGTGAGAAATGGTTCCTGGCGGTCGCGCCGCCACCCGCCGACGAGGTCAAAATCGCCGCGTTCCATTTCGGCCAGTATTGCCGGGATGTCGGTGGGGTCGTTTTGGCCGTCGGCGTCCATCGTCAAGATGACCGCGCCGCGCGCGTGGTCGAACCCGGCTTGAAACGCCGCCGATTGTCCAAAGTTGCGTCGAAAGCTCAAGATTCGCAGGCCGGGGTCGTTTTCGGCGAGTTGTTCGAGTACGTCGAGTGAATGGTCGCGGCTGCCGTCATCGACGGCAATGATCTCGTAGCTGCGCCCGGTTGCATTTAGCGTTTCGGTCAGCTCTCGATGCAGGATTGGGAGGTTTTCCGCTTCTTCATAAACGGGAAGGATGATCGAGAGGTCGAGTGTGGGTGTACTCATTTTGCTCTTTTCTCAGCGTCTGCTTGTTTTCTCGGCCACAATGATCACGTGCCTGCTCCACGGTTGCAAAGCCGGGATGTTGCTCAACGCGCCGTCGATGGCGATGGCGATCTTGAGGCCTATTTTGAGCGCCGACGATCTGGACAGGCCGGGCAGCCGGCCAAATAACTCGATCACGGGGATGGTCAAATAGTCGGTGGCTTCTTGGGCCAGCAGTGCAAACCCTGTGGCGTCGAGCAGGCTGCCGGCCGCGATCTTGTTTTGTTCAGGGCGCGATCGCTGCCAGATCAGGCGTCCCCTGGGGCGCAGCACGCGCTCGATTTGGCGCAGGATGCGTTGTGTGCGGCGCGGCGCTCCGATTCGTTCGTGCAGGATCGCGGCGTCGAACGCGGCGTCGGCAAAGGGCAGGCGCTCGCTCGCGGCGGCGATGGCGCGCTCTCGCAGGTTGGGGGCGTCGATCTCGCTTTGCCTTGGCGTTACGCCCCAGGTCCGCCCGGTCCGGTTTTGAAGGTGTTGGAATAGTGTGCCGGTGTGGCAAGCGAGATCGAGCACGATCAACCCCGGCGTATAGGGGATGTGCTTGATCATTTCTTCACTGCGATGCCATTGATAATAGTCGCTAATCGGCGATGCGGAATTTGGAAATTTCAATTTTTATCGCTGCTTGGGACATTTTAAGAACTGGAAAAGCCTGACAAGGCGGATTATACTCGAAAAGTGGAAAAAGCCAATTGAAACGCACCCAGATGAAACGCGCCCCTGTGATTGGCGCCAAAATCTAGCGCACCGTAAAAGACGCGAGCACAATCACGCGATCCGCCTGCTCGACGCCGGCCTCGTCCCAGACCGGCAAACGCTCCACCGACGGCCATTGATACATCCCCGCGACCAACCGATATGTTCCCGCCGGCAGCGCCTCGTCTACAAGCAGGCGATGCGTATCCGGCACCACCTCACCGGGGCGCCAGGCCTTTGTAAAATACCGGCCATCCATCGGCGCGCCGTCATGCCCGGCCGCCTGTTGCCCCGCCGGATCGACCAAATGTACAAAAACGATCCAGTTATCATCCGGCGGACGCAGCGCCTCCCAATACAGTGTGACCTCTAGATCAGCCGTCAACCTCTTTGGCACATCGGCGGCCAGCAGACGAACCTGTCCGGCCAACGTCGCATTGATCGACACAGCATCGCCCATATCGCCCTGCCAGGGAACGGCCACATAACCCAAGACCGCACCATCGACATCCACCGCCGGCGCGATCATGTCCAGGTGATATGCGCCCACCGGCGTTTCCGTGGTCGTCGTCAATACAAAACGCTCGGCGATCACCTGCCCCGGCTGCCACCAATCCACCGGCATACTGCGCGGCACGATCTCGTCGCACTGCGCCCAGTTCCGCCCATCAATTGGCGAAATCACACGAACGCCGGCGTCAAAAGCCTCGGACGGCGGCTTGCGCGCCTGGATAAACAATGTCGCGTAAATTGGTTCGCCGGGCTGGAGGCGTTCGGGCCAATACCGGCACCCGACCAACTCGATCTCGTCGGACAAGGAGAGATTGAGAGAATGAAACACCCCCAAATCGAACCCGCTGCGCCGGTATCGCCAGATGATCAGCGGAGACAACGCATCATAAGACGTCTCAAATATCTTGTCACGATCGTAACGTTCCGAAAACCATTCCGTCCCGGTAAACCAATACCAGGGCAGCGTCTTGCTAGAAGCCACATACCGGGGCGGCCTGTCGTTCAAATCACTCAACAACGCCGCCAGATCGGCCTGGCGATAATCCGCGCCGTTCCACACCAGCGTAGGCCGGCGCGCACCATATCCCATCCGCGCCGTAGCCAACACAACTGCCTCAGGTTCTCCCGTCGACGCCAACCAATCGCCGGCCGCTTGTTCGACGCGCCGCCAGTCCACCGGACGCGCCCGAAATTGAACTGCCAATGATATAACCTGCGCCGCCTCCGGCGCCAACAAGAGCAAACAAAGCGCACTCGCTTGCCAAAGCGAACGTCTCGACCGAAACAAACCGGGCATCTCGAACCATTTGAACGCATACTCGGCGCCCAATGCCGTCATGACCAACATGATCGACCAAAACAAAATCACCGCCGCCTCGCCGATGCCCATCCACGCCATCAGACCACAAACGATCTCTAGCCCCACCAGGCGTCTTGGGGCCACAAACAGCCCAAGCCCCGCCAGCGGCAAAAACAACCAATAGAGATCGCGTCCGGGCGCCAGACGCTGCACCGCATCCATCCACGCCCCCTGCCCCCACCGTGGAGGCCAGAACACCTGCCCAAACAACAGCACGGCGGTCAGCGCCCAGGCCAGGACGAGCAGCGCAAAAGTCGCCCAATACGCGCGCAGTCGCCTTTGTCCAACACTGCTCCAATCCCAGAACAGGAACAAAACGACGAGAAACAACATCCCCCAATCAAAACGCAGCCATAAAAACAGCGCCAACGCTGCGCCCCGAATGCGCCAACGTTCACGCCCCGCCAACGCAACAGCAACCCAAAACAAAGCCGCGCCCCAGGACAACTCGCTGCCCGCGCTCATCGTGACCAGCGGGCTGGTCGCCGTCAACACCATAGCCCCCCAGGCCACCATTGGCCGCCCCTGTGATCGCCACCAGACAAATAGAGCCAGCGCCGCCACACTCCATCCCAACGCGCTCGACACCTGTGCAGCCACAAGCAGCGACACGCCAACCCGCTCCAGCCCGGCCAACAAGACGACATAGAGCGGCGAGAACAATGGCGCGGGGGTTGCCAAACCCGACAGGCCAAACATCACATCCATCCCCTGAGACAAATTTCTGGCGTAAAGCAACGTCGAATAGACTGTATCTTGGAAAAAATCGCCCCATGCCAGAGTAATGGCAAATGGGGCGACCAGAATCAAGACCAGCAACGCTATTTTGTAGGGTTGGTTCACCACAAACCGTTTCGATACCAAACCGTACAACACTCGCTTCCCAATCAGCGCTTTTCGACCACCAGAAAATGCGACAGGCCAAATCGATCGCACAGCGGCCATTTCTCAAATTGATAACTGAGCGCCCGCGCCAGGCGACCCACGGCCGGCCGGCGGGCGACGATATTGTCAAAACCAGGGTAAACGGTGCGCTGAATCACAACGCGCACAGGCAAATGGCGAAACAAAGCCCACAAACCAGAGCGCGTATAAACCCGCACGTGCCAGGCCAGCCGGTTTCGCCAGCGATCGGGCAAATAGTTGACCAACGGCGCATTGCCAAAATAGTACTGCCCGCGCCAATGAATGCCGTGCGTCTCAAAAGGCCACAGCCGGTTGGGACAAAAAATGGCGATCCGCCCCCCCCGCCGCGCCACCCGCACCATCTCTTGCACCATCCGCCGGTCGTCATCGACGTGCTCTAACACCTCGTGGCTGAACACCAGATCAAAAGTGTGATCGGCAAAAGGGATCGCCTCGCCGGCGGCCTGCGCCACCCCCGCGGTCCGCGGAATTGCCGCCACCGCGCGCTCCAACTCGACTTCGATGCCGTAAACATACGGAGAATATCGTCTAAATGCCTCGGTATACATCCCCAGGCCGCAGCCGACATCGAGGATACGCGCGCCCTCGAGCGCGACATATCGCCGCACCATACCCAGGCGGCGTTCCTGCCCGTCGCGCCACACATAGCTGGGGTGTCCCCGGCATATCGCCACATCGCTCGTCATTGGCGTTTCTTTCCCTTTCGAGGGGCCGGCGCCGGCACCGGGCGTCGCCGCCGCCACGGAACGATCGGCGGCTCATCGTCCTCTCCTTCCTCCTCATCCTCTTCCTCATCATCATCAAGAAAATCGGTCATGATAAAATCACGGAAAAACAAATAGGCCACATAGAGCACCACGCCGCCGGAAACCAGGGTGATGAAAATGCCTTCCAGCATCGACAAGGGGAAAACGAGACCCAACGTCCAACTGATCAGCGCGATACACGCCCCGACAACCCAGGTCAGCAGCATAAGCGCCGCCGACAACAAAATTATCATCAAAACAAACGTTCCAACTCGGACCATTTTGCACCTCGAATCTCGATTTCAAACCTCTTCGCCAAAAATATGGCTGTATTTACAAAACACCCCATAGCCAACGATAAAAATGACCAGCGATGTGATCGCCGTGCGTGCCAAAAAATCCAGACCAACCAGCCGGCCAAAGAACAAAATATCGCGGTATGCCGCCACCAACGACGCCATCGGGTTCAAAATCCGCGTCCAGCGGCGAATATCGACCGCCATCCCCAATATCTCGGCGCTCTGCGGCAGCCGGTTGATCGGGTAAAAAACGGGGGTCACAAACAACCAGGCCATCATCACCACATCCATAATCACCTTGGTGTCGCGATAAAAAACATTCACCGTGCTCAAGATCAAAATCACCCCGGTCATAAACCAAAACTGGATCAACACAATAACCGGCAAAAGCAGCATCCACGGCGTGAGCGGCACCTCTAGCAACAGCATCACCGGAATCAGGACGATCATCGAGATGCCAAAATTGACCAGATTGGCCAGAACCACCGCCAGCGGCAAAATCTCGCGCGGAAAATAGACCTTTTTCACCAGATTGGCATTGTTCACAATGCTGTCGATCGACTGCATCACCGACGAGGAAAACAAGTTCCAGGGCAGCAAAGCGCACAGCACAAAAGCCGGGAACTGGTTCTTGGGGATACTCGCGCCGCCGGGCTGCATGATCGTAAACACGACGGTATAGACCACCATCATGAACAACGGGTTCAGCCAGGACCAGAAAACGCCCAACACCGAGTTTTTATAGCGCACCTTGAGGTCGCGCACCACCAAATTGACGATCAATTCTCGAAACTGGATCAGTTCAAGCAAGCGACTTTTCATCTTTTGCTTTCTGCCTCAAACCAAGACAAGCGTTGTATATTTCGGTAATTTTGCGTGCGCCCTGTTTCCACGTATACTGGGCCAAAATTCGTTGGCGAAGTTTGGCGGCGCGCAACCGCGATCGATCGGGATGTTCGAGCGCCGACAGCAACCCGTCGGCCAGAGCGGTCACACTGCCAAACTCGGCATAAATCCCCCACTCGCCCAGATACTCGCGGCTGACCGGCGCGTCAAAAGCAACCACCGGCAGCCCCATCGCCATATAATTGAGGATTTTGCCCGCCCCCTCTGTCGCCGACAGTTTGGGCGCGACGGCCACATCGCCCAGCGCCAACTTGAAAGGCGCTTCCTCATAAGGCACGGCGCCGGGCAAAAAAACACGCTCCGCCAGACCGGCCTCCCGGACCAACTTTTGATAATACCACACCCCCGGAAAGCCAAAAATCAAAAAATAGGTCTCTGGACGCCGCGCCAGCACGATCTTGGCCGCTTCGATCAGCTGGGGAATACCCTGATAATCGGCCAACAGCCCCAGGTAAACCACCACCTGCGCGTCGGCCGGGATGCCGTATTGAGCACGCCGCGCCGCCCGCGTCTCGGCATCGAACAGATCAGGGCGAAACAAGTTTGGTTGCACACAATCGGAAATCGTATGCACATCGCCGTTGGCTCGACCAAACTCGGCTTGCAGCAACCGCGTGGCATTGTGCGAACTGGTCACGATCACGTCGGCGTAGTGAACAACACGCTCTTCTAACCACCGAAAAAATTTGTAAACCAGGCTGCCCGGCCTGACAAAATGGTGATCGACCATCTCGCTGGTCATACTGCCCTGAAAGTCAAAGAGCATGGGCACCCCCCACAACCTGCTGAGCGCCGCGCCGATCAATGCCCCCTCGTGTACGTGCGCGTGAATGATGTCCGGTTTGACCTGGAACATTGCCGCCAAACTGCGCAGCCCCAACATCGCATCGAGATAAAATTTGTGCCGCGACGACCCGACAATGATCCGATAGTTGAACGGCACACCCCAACAACGCATCACCCTCAACCCATCCACATCGCGGCCATTGGGATAGGCCAGAATGGTGATCCGGTGGCCCATCGCCCGCAAGCTGACGGCCTCTTCTAAAATGCGCACGTGCGAGCCGTAATCGGCAAAAAACATCGTCGGCGCAATCATCAAGACATTGTATCGCGGCTCGGCGGCCTGTGATTCACTCATTTTGACTCGACATCGATCTCGACCACAACCACGTGATCGCCAACCACCTGGCCGCGCTCATCTCGCAACGGCAAGCGCGTCATCGTCACCGCGTCATACATCCCGCTCCACAATTGCAGCGTCCCGCCGGGGGCGTCGCCGGAAAGCGGAATCTGGTACGGGTCGGCGACCACCTGCCCCGGCGCCCAGCGCGTGGTGGGCAGCGCGCCATGCTGCGGCTGATTGTCCCACTGCCCCCACGTCTGCCCGTCTGCGGCGACGAGGTGATTGAACACGGTATAATTTTGTGTTATTTCTTGCAAAGCGCGCCAGTACAAAGTGCAAGACACCACCCCACCCGGACGAACCGTGTCCCAGGCCAGATCATAGCCCAACAACTCGATCTGGTCATCGAGATTGACGCGCAATTCGTGCTGCATCGACGGCGCGTCAAAAACAAGCCGATCGTCACGCGGCTCGATGGTCAGCGCACCCAACACCTCCCGGCGATCACCCCAGGGCCACAATCCCCCGTCGGCCGGCGCCAGGTACAAGCGATACTCGCCCGGCGGCGCGGCAACCGGAATCCGAAAACGGTGCTGCGCCCATACCACATCGCCCTTGCGCCATCGAGTGAGCGGATAAGCGGCCGAGACGGCAATGTCCCGCCTGGCCCAAACCCGCTCATCCGCGTCGACCAGCTGCAACGCAAACCGCGCCTCTCGCCTGGGCTGGCGCGCCGCCTGCCAATACAAACTGAGCGCCAGCACGTCGCCGGGGCGATACGCGCCGGCGATCTCGTTGTGGCCGAGCAGCGCGAGCGCGCCATACCGGTGCGGTGACGTCCGCGCCATCGACACATCACCGGGCGCAACCGGCTCGTCGGGCAAAGCGACAAGCGCCTCGCCGGCCGGCACGATCAAACCCAACAACTTGTCGTCGCGCAACGATCTCGCCGCCAGCGCCGGGGCGCTTGCATCCGCCGCGTAAACCGAGACATACAACCGGTACCGGCCGGGCGGAACGCCGGGCGGAATTTCCAGGTCAACCGCATCCCGAACGATCCGCCCCTGCGGCCACTCGCTGGTGGGACACGCGCCATAACAGGGCGCGTAATCCAGCGCCGCCCACGAAAACCCCCGGTCGTCGCCCAAAGAAAGCGTCATCCGGTAATCGCGCGCCAACGCCTGCGCCGCCGTCCAATACAAACTCAGCTGCAACGTATGCCCGGACAACGCCTCACCCACGCCCATCCCCACCAGGTGAATCTGGTCGTCAAAATTGAGCGCCGGCTCGAACGCCCCCTGGGGCAGCTCGTCCAACAGCGTGGCCCGGCTCTGAAACCCATATACCTGGACGACGGTGCTGGAGCTGTCAAACTGGACAAAATGCGTGCGCGTGGCGTGCTTTTCCAGCCACTTGAGCGGCACATTGCCGACGTTGGCCCAAGCGGGCGTCGACGAAAAAGCCACCCACAGGCGATCGTGCGCGCGCGCCATAGATTCCAATTGCGCGACGGTATCGGGCCTGGGCAGACAAAGCAGCGGCATACCCATCCACGGCGCGTCCGTCTGCGCATAATACTCGTACAGATCGAAAACCAGCGCCGGAACGACCAGAACCATATCCTCGGCGCGAACGTGCTCGCTCAAATACCGTCCCCAGCCGCGATGATCCTCCTTGTCGTATTCGGGGGCGCTCGCATAAGCCGCCGAAGAGAGGAGCATCCCTACGATGACGATGCCCAAGGCCGCGCCCATCGCCGCCAGGGCCGGCGCGCGCCAACGGGTCAGGCGCCGAGATCGGGCCACACCACCGCCCAAAACGAGATAATAAAACGGACTGGCAAACATCAGGTGACGCACGCCGAGATAAGCGGGCCGCCGCAGCGAGAGCAAAAACATGCCCAACACCGGCAGCACAAAGCAGATCAACAGCCAGGCGGGATAGACCCATAGAGCCACAACAGAACCAGACGCCCGTTCAGCCGTGGTCAAACTTTGGGGGGGGACAAACAACACAATGATCGCCAGACCCAGCAAGGCCACCGCGCACCAGCGAAAAGCAACCAATGTGTCGGCCGAGAGACCCAGCGTGAACGCATGTAACACGTCTCGAAACAACGTGGATAACGGCAAAAAGTCGTATCCGGGCAAATGGGCGGCCCTGGGCATAACCGTCAGCCCCCACATGAACACCAAGACGGCGACGACGCCCGTGGCAACCGGAAGCCAAACCCAGCGCCTGCTCTGACTCCAGGCAAAAATCAGAACCACGCCCTCGGCAGCCAGCAAAAGAAAGCCAAAGTAATGGGTGGTCAGCATCGCCGCAACCGAGAGGACATAGATCACCCCCCACCTGGCTCGGGACCCGGCCCGCAGCGCCCGGATCAGGGCGTAAAAAGAGAGGATACCCCACAACGTCGCCAGTGTATAGGGACGCGCCTCTTGCTGGTACCACAAATAAAGCGGCGACAATGTGCCCAACAACGCCGCCAACGCGCCGCTCCAGCGATCGAGCAACGTTCTGCCACAGCGATAGAGCATCGCCACCACCAGCACGCCGGCCGCGGTCGAGAGAAAACGCAGCGCAAACTCGCTGTCGCCGGCGGCCAACACAACAAGCCGCAGTAACACAAAGTAAAGCGGCGGGTGGTTATCGAGCGTTGGGCATTCGCCGTCCCTCGACCTGACGTCGATGCGATTGGACAAAATAAACGAAAAGGGTCGGGTCGCCCGATAATGGCTCAGACTTTCGTCCCACCATAGACTCTGGTTGCCCAGCCCATCCACACCTCGCGCAAAAGAGATCAAACACAGCGCCAGGACGATCCATTCAAATGTGTTGTATTTTTTCACGCCGCAGCCACACCTCAATGTGCGCAATGGTCAATCTCGTGACCGGCGCCGCCCCAAGCCGCCAAAAAACATCTGCCCCATCATCTCGCCGGCCGAGGGAATGTCGCTCTGCATGCGCTGCCCATCCCACGCTTGCGTCGCGTGCGCCTCCAACCACTGTTGGCGCACGTCCATCTGCACCCGGTAATAGTTTTCAATCTCTTCGGCGTCGCCGCGCTGGACAAGCATCCTGAAATGAGAAAGCGTTTCCTGCAAAGAGTCGATCCAACGCACCATATTGTCGCGGTTGAGCAAGGCGCGATCTCGATATTCTGCTGCATCGGCTATCGAAAAACAGGTCACACGATCGAACGTCGCACCACACAAACGGCGCATATCGCGCCAGCCGTCCGAAGAGGACAGCGCGTGCAACAGCGTCACCGCCGCCACATCGGCCAGATGCTCCGTACCGCCGATCAATCCATCGTGCTCGTAGGGATCGATATAATGAGGAATCGCCCCCAACATTGCCACCAAATCTGTGACCAACTTGACCGCGTCCGAAGAAGCGCGGTCCGAAGGCGTCAGGCAATACAACTTGTTCTCGAACAAATCGGGGCGCGCCGACTCGATGCCCGCGTCATCGCCAAACAAAATCGGATCGCCGCCGACAAAACTCGCCTCGGCGGGCAAAAGCTCATCGGCCCACTTGAGCACCGGCGCCTTGAGGCTGGCCGTGTCGGTGATCACACACCCCGATTTCAGATCGTTGGCCACAAATTGCAGCGTATCCTTGATCTCTGACGCCGGAATAGCCATCACAATCATGTCGGCCCTGGCGCACGCCGAAAACAAATTCCGCTCCACTTTGTGGATCGCCCCCATACGCCTGGCCGCGCCGGCGACGCCCGGCTGCTTGTCGTGCCCCACGATCTCGATCTCGTCGCCCCTGGCCTTGCGGATCGCCAGCCCGATCGACGCCCCAATCAGCCCCATGCCAATAATCGTAATACAAGGTTTCGATGCCATCTTTAACTCCATATATCAATTCTGTCCGTCGGCCAGACGTAACGCGGCCAACAATGCGTCGTGTGAATTTGACCGGTGGTGTTGAGCCACCAAAGCGACAACCTCTGGCGAACAGCCCGCCTGCGCCATCCACCGCGCGCCGACCTCGGCGTGTCTGGCGTGAACGGCAAACCCGGAACGCCAGCCGCGACCATCTTGGGCCAAACGTTCGAGCCACGCCGGCGCAAAGCGATCGAGCAAAACCACGGCCACACGATGAAATATCGTCAGCCGTCCGGCCGATTTGCCCAGATCGTGCAGCAATGCCGCCTGCAACAACGCCGCCTCTCGATGCCCGGCGTCGTACAAGGTACGAAACACGTCCAGGCCATGCCGCTGATCGATACGCCGCATCTGCCGGAACAATGCAACCTGGGATGGAGAGAGGTACGATTCGAGCCAGACATACTCTTTTTTGCGCACCCGGCCCAACATGGCCCGCAAAAACTGCCCCACCCGATAGCCAATACGTCCGCACACGTGACTGCTAATACCCAACAATGACCTTGAACAACAGATCGTAAACCGGCCCCAAAACGGTCCAAATAATGCCCCGTCCGGGCAAAAGCTGATCGAGGAAAATCACCGCCATAAAAATCATCGGCCCATAACGCAACATTTGATCCATAAACGCGCTGACATCATACGCCCAGCGCATACGAATGGTGCTCAAAATGCCGCGCAACACGCTGAACCCATCCAGCGGGTGAAGCGGCAGCAAGTTGAACACGGCCAGCGCGATATTGGTGCTGACGATGACCAACAACAGCATGACCAACGCGCCGGACAAAACCACGCCTCGCATCACAGCCAGGCGCAGGGGTGCGGCGGCCAACGTCGCCAGGACGATATTTGAGAACGGCCCGGCAAAAGAAACGATCGCCAACCCGACACGCGGCCCGTACTGCAAATTCGCCGGGTTGACCGGCACCGGTTTGCCCCAACCAAACCCAAAACCAGAGAGCGAGCTGACCAGGATCATCAACCCGCCGATGGGATCGAAATGCGCCAACGGGTTGAGCGTCAACCGCCCCTGATAACGCGGCGTCGAGTCGCCCAACAAGTCGGCCGACAGCGCATGTGAAAATTCATGTACCGTAATCCCCAGCACCAAACTAATCAGGCTGGCCAACGGAAGAAGCAATGTGTCCAAGCGTATGATCTCCATTTCTAACAGCGGAGGAAATTATAACATGAAACAGTCAGAGACGCGAATTTTCCCCAGAACGCCAAAATGTGCTATACTTGAACCCGCAATGACCTTTGGCCGCAGCTGTTTTTGGACAACAAACCTTTTGGAGGATGACAGATGCTCCCGTACCCCGCCCGATTCACCCGCCTTTTCCGGTCGTTCGCGTCCAGCGCGCAACGCCAGGCCGACCAACTGGCGCGCTTGACCGCGCAGCTCAACTTTGCCCACAAACTTGCCGCCATCCACCCCGATCGCGCCACAGAATGGCAGTCGCTCATCCTCAAAGCCGGGCGCGTGGCGCAAGCGGGGCTTCAAGCCAACCAGATCGACCTCGACGCGCTCATCGCCCAGGCCGAAAACATCCTGGCCCCCATCGGCCTGGTCGCCAAAACCTACACCCTGCTGTGCATCAGCCACGCCCACATTGACATGAACTGGATGTGGTCCTGGCCCGAGACGGTCGCCGTCACCAACGACACCTTTCAAACCATGCTCACCCTGATGGACGAATTCCCCGGCTGGATCTATTCCCAAAGCCAGGCCTCGACGTACCAATTGATCGAAAAATACAACCCGGCCATGTTTGAGCAAATTCGCCGCCGTATCGACCAGGGCCGGTGGGAAGTGACCGCCAGCCAGTGGGTCGAAGGCGACAAAAACATGGCCAACGGCGAGAGCATCAGCCGCCACCTGCTCTACACGCGCGAATACATGTGGAAAACGTTTGGCCTGACCCCCCAAGACGTGACCGTGGACTTTGAACCGGACACATTCGGACACCCGGCCACCCTGCCCACCATCCTCGCGCGCGGCGGGGTCAAATACTATTATCACTGCCGGGGCAGCGTCGGGCCGCACCTCTATTGGTGGCTCGGCCCCGACGGCTCTCGTTTGTTGACCTTTAACGATGTTCAATGGTACATGTGTACCATCGGCCCGCAGATCGCCGATGCCCTGCCCGAATTTTCACTGGCGACGGGGATGAAGGCAATGCCGGTGCTGTACGGCGTCGGCGACCACGGCGGCGGCCCCACGCGGCGCGACCTGAAGCGGGTCATTGAAATGAACAACTGGCCGGTATTCCCCAACCTCGAGTTCTCGACCCTGCACAACTTTTTCCGGCGCGCCGAAAAGGAAGCGACAAACGTGCCCGAAATCAGCGGCGAGCGCAACTGCGTCTTTGACGGCTGCTATACCTCGCAGGCGCGACAAAAGTGGGCCAACCGGCGCAGCGAAAACTCGCTCTTTGCCGCCGAAGCCGCCGCCGTCATCGGCAGCCGCATCGCCGGTGTGCCCTATCCGCAAGAAAACCTCGACCAGGCCTGGAAACATGTCCTGTTTGACCAATTTCACGACATCCTGCCCGGCTCTGGCGTGCGCGAAACGCGCCATTACGCGATGGCCCGCGCCCAGGACAGTCAGGCCGCATCGAGTATGGCCCGCACAAACGCCCTGCGCGCATTGAGCCGTCAGATCGACACCGCATCGCTGCGCGACGCCTTTGCCCCGGACGGCGAGCGCCAAGACGAGGCCGAATCTGCCCTGTCGATGGGCGCCGGCGCTGGCTATGCCACCGGCACCGGAGGCGAGTCGGCGTTCAGCGTCGCCCGGAGCAGCGACCGCGCCTTTCTGATCTTTAACCCGCTGCCCCACCCCCGCCGCGAGGTGATCGAGGCCAAATTGTGGGACGCCAACCTGGACGAAAAACAACTCGTCGTCACTGGCGAGAACGCAGCGCCGCAGCCCGTTCAGGTGCTCGACAAGGGAAAATACTGGGGCCACGAGTTTTCGACCATCGCCTTTCCGGTGCAAATACCGGCATTGGGCTATCGCGCCGTCTGCATCTCGGACCGCCGGGCCGAACTGGGCCCGCCCACGTCCGACCCCGCCGACCCGTGGGGCGGGATGGTGGTTTCGTGGCGCAAAATTCAACCCAATGACTGGTCGTTGGAAAACGAATACCTGCGTCTCGAGATCGACCCCGCGTCCGGCGGGTTGAGCAGCCTGATCGACAAACGCAGCGGGCGCGAATGGGCGCCGGACGGCGAATTGATCGGCGTCTTGCGGTACAGCGTCGAGCAAAACCGGGGAATGACCGCCTGGGTGATCGGCCAGTTTTTGACCCAGGAAGACCTGATCGACGGCGGCGCGCTGGAAAAAATCCGCAGCGGCCCCTATATCAACACCTGGCGCTGGAGCAAGACCATCCACCACAGCAAATTGGAACTCGACATCACCCTGCGCGCCGGAGTGCCGCGCGTCGAATACCGCCTGCGCGTCGATTGGCGCGAGATGGGCAGCGCCGACGGCATCCCCAACCTGCGCGCGCGCTTTCCACTCGCCATCGACCGGCCGCAACCGCGCTACGAAATCCCCTTTGGCTCAATTCGCCGCGACCTGTTCGACGGGGAAGAAACACCCGCTCAACGCTGGGTCGATCTCTCGTCGCCCGACGGCGCCGGGATCACCCTGGTCAACTCGTCCAAGTACGGCTTTGGCATGCAGGGCAACGCGCTGAGCATGACCTTGCTGCGCGCCAGCATCGACCCCGACCCGCTACCCGACCTGGGCGAACACATTATCGAATACGCGCTGCTGCCGCACGGCGATGAGTGGAGCGTCGGTCAGGCCATGCGCGCCGGCGCAGAGATCAACATCCCGCTGGTCGTATCGAGCTGCGATTTTCACCCTGGCAAACTGCCCAGCGCCGCGTCATTGGTCGAAATCCACGACCAAAACGTCCACCTGGCGGCGCTCAAGGAAAGCCAGGAAAACGACCAACTGCCCGGCGGCAAAGCGATCGTCCTGCGCTTGATCGAAGTGGAAGGACGGGACACCGAGGCGCGCGTGAGCATCGCCCCCGAGTTGCTGCCCGACGGCGCGACCGTCATCGAGGTCGATACACTAGAGCAGCCCGTAGAGAGCAACACGGCCCGATGGGAAAACCACACGCTGCGGGTTACACTGCCCGCGTTTGGCATCGTAACCGTGCTGGGAATACAATAACCATATTACCAAAGTTTGGATAAAGGAGCGATAAAATGCACAAAATAACAATGTTGGGCACGGGATTGATCGGCATGTTTTACACCCGGACCTTGCACGGCCATCGCCGGCGCGACCGTGTGCATGTCGTCTATTCTCGCACCGAGGAACGCGCCCGGACTTTTGCCCAAGAATGGGACATTCCCAAATGGACGACCGACATGCGAGCGGCGATCGAGGACGCGGACACAGACGTGGTCGTGATCGGCCTGCCCAACCACCTGCACAAGCAAGCGGTCGAGATCGCGGCCCAGGCGGGCAAAGCCATCTTTTGCACCAAGCCGTTGGCCCGCAACGCCGTCGAGGCCCAAGAAATGCTCGACATTGTCGAACAGGCGGGCGTGTTCAACGGCTATCTCGAAGACCTGGTTTACACACCCAAAATGCTCAAATCGGTCGAATCGGTCAAAAACGGCGCCCTGGGACGCATTCTGTGGGCGCGCTCGCGCGAGACACACCCCGGCCCGCACAGTGATTGGTTTTGGAACCTGGAACAGGCCGGCGGCGGGGCGATCGTCGATTTGGGCTGCCACTGCATCGAGATCGCCCGCCACTTTATTGGCAAAGAAAAGCGCCCCGTCGAAGTGATGTGCTGGTCGGATACCCAGGTACACCCCATCGACGCCGAAGACGCGGCGATCGGCCTGGTCAAATACGCCGGCGGCGCGATCGGCCAATTCGAGGTCAGTTGGGCGTTTCGGGGCGGCATGGACTTGCGCGACGAGGTATCGGGCACCGAGGGCACGATCTGGTTGAATCACTTTTTGCGCACCGGCTTTGAAATGTTTACCTCGGTGGGCCAAGGCGGGTACGTCGCCGAAAAGGCCGAAGGCGAAACCGGATGGCTGTTCCCCGTCGGCGACGAAGTCAACGAATTGGGCTATGCCCACATGTTTACCGACATGCTCGATGCGCTGGACAACAATGTCGAACCAACCGAGACCTTTTACGACGGCTATGTCGTCAACGCGATCATGGACGCCTGCTACCGCTCGGCCAAATCCAAACAGTGGGCGCCGGTCGTGCTCGACGTGTGGCGCGGCGCGGCGGAAGCGCAAACCAAAACGGCGGCAGTCGAATATGACGAACAGCATTGGCTGATCAAAAAAGAAACCATGCCCGACGGTCGCGTCAAATTGATCCTCAAGGACAAAACAAGCGGCAAAATAGTGCAGCGATTCGCCCAATAGCCGGGATTTCTGCCATGATCAAAAGAACGCCATTTCCCGTTCAGCGATCCCTCTTGTCATCTTTGGCCCTGGCCAAATGGCTGTCAGACCACTATGACCTGGCTGCTTTTCCGACCTGCCAGTTTTGGCGTCGCGGCATCAACGATCTTTACCTTGTCGAGGCGGGTGGGGTAAAACTTGTGCTGCGGGTATCACCCACGGGGCGGCGTTCTTGGGACCAGCTAGCTGCCGAGATCGATCTGCTCAACTTTCTCGACCAGAAGCATATTGCCGTACCGCGACCGGCCCGGCGCCGAGATGGCGACTATATTCAGACTTTGAACGCCCCCGAAGGCGACCGGCATGCGGTTGTCTTTGCCTTTGTGTCCGGGACGCCATACCGCCCGACCACAAAGCACGCCCGGCGCTTTGGTCAAGCCATTGCCCAACTCCATACCGTCACGGACGGTTATCCGGCCAACTGCGCCGGTTTTCGTTTCGAGTTCCCCGAAATGGTTGACAGGCCGCTGCGTTGTTTGAAACCGCTGTTCGTTGGACACGAGGACGATCTGGCCTACTTGATGGAAATATCGCCCCGCTTGAAACGAGCAGCAGAGCGGCTCTCTCGCACCACGCCAGAGTACGGCATTTGTCATGGCGACGTAAATGGCGGAAATTTTTACACAAATGGCGCTCATGAATGGGCGTTGCTTGATTTCGAATACTTTGGTTATGGGTGGCGGGTGTTTGACATTGCCACGTTTTTCAACAACCAGATTCATCAACTGGGCAGAACAGAACGCAGCAGAGGTATTTTGGGAGCGTTCCTGGAGGGGTATCAGGCTGTGCGCCCTCTGAGCCAGATCGAGTTGGAGGTTTTGCCTCTATTTGTGGCGCTGCGTCAAATCTGGCTGTTGGGGATCGGCGCAAAGAACCAGCCCATCATCGGGCAAAGTCTGTTTTCAAGTTGGGCCTTTGAGTGGTGCATGCCGTTCATCAGAACGTGGATGACAGACCCGTTTTGGAACGAACCAGGTTGATCGCCATCAATGCTGCGCGCACGTCGCGCACAGACCGGGGATGGAGAGGCGATCGAGGTCGGCGACAAAGCCATGCTGCCGTTCGAGCCGCGCGGCCAATGGCTGCGCCGTTTCCAGATCGACGCCGAGCACCGCGCCGCACTGCCGGCAGATCAAATGAATGTGCGCCCCGTGGAGGCCCAACAACTCGTATCGCCGCTGCCCGTCGCCGCGATCGACGCAGGCGACCAGATCAAACTCTTGCAGCAAATCGAGCGTGCGGTAAACGGTCGAAATGTCCACCGCCGCGCTGATCTCTTGAACCCGGGTATATATCTCGTCGGCCGTGGCCAGCCCCTCGATTTGATGCATGGTCGAAAGCACCATCTCGCGCTGCGGCGTAAGCCGAAAACCGTGCTGGCGGAGTTTTTTGAGAAACGTCTTTTCACAAGCCATCGTCAATGCTCGTGTAGGTGCGTCTTGAGCGCCCCGCCCAACCTGGTCAAAGCCGATTGCAAATCCCGGTTGACCTGGGCCATGTTTTGCGCGGCGAGGCCGATCAATTCGGCGGCCTCGCTGCGACCGGCGTCCTGCGCGGTTTCCGCCCAGCGGACAAATTCGGCGGCATGCTCCTCATTGTGCTCGATCCAGTGCGGCAATAAGACACGCAATTTATCAACGTCGTTCATAAATCACCTCCACTACAAGTCCCCGAAACCATCACCGCGCCGCGTGACCGTTTTTGCCCACGCAGCCGGCTCATAAGCCACCCACAAAAGACCGCTAGCTTTTTTTTTCCCTATCTATAGGCTCTGCGACTCGGCGTCTCTGCGTTGAATTTCAAATTCCGCCGGGGCGTTCGACACCAGCAAAACGCGATGCTTGAGCAAATCGATCCCCTTGAGCGTCCCCTTGACGCGCTGCGGTTCCGCGAAAAAACTGCGCAACAACATCCCCTCCTCGGTCGGTTCGATCCAAATCACATCTTCCATCACTTTTTCACCGTCGAGATATACGGTTGCCTGGCACATGCTCATTTCTCCGATCAACAAAATAAGGCGTTTCCAGCCCGTGTTGCTCCATCAAGGCGACGTTTTGCAGCAACTTGCGCGTCGCCCCGTCGGCAATCAAACGCCCGCGATCCAATAAAATGGTTCTGGGGCACAACTCCCACACCAAACGCATGTCGTGCGTGGCGACAAGCATTGTTTGCGGCAAAGTATGTAACAAATGGATCAAATTCCGTCGCGCGCGCGGGTCCAGCCCGGCCGACGGTTCGTCGAGGACCAGGATGTCCGGCGCCATCGACAGCACGGTGGCGATGGCAACGCGCTTGCGTTCACCCAGACTGAGATGGTGCGGCATCCGCGTCTCGTAACCGCTCATCGCCACCGCCGCCAGCGCGCGCTCGACTCGCGCCTGCACCTCTGCCGGGGACAGCCCCAGGTGCAGCGGCCCAAAAGCCACATCCTCGAACACGGTGGGTGAAAAAAGCTGATCATCGGGGTTTTGAAAGACGAGGCCGACCCGGGCGCGAACCTGCCGCGCCGTCCGTTCGCCGACCTCGATCCCCGCCACGCGCACGCGACCGCGACCGTTCAAAATGCCGTTGAGGTGCAAAAACAATGTCGACTTGCCCGCGCCATTCGGCCCCACCGCGGCCACCTTTTCGCCGCGATGCACGGTCAGATCGACGCCGTCCAAAGCCGGCTGCCCGTCGGCGTATGCAAAAGACAAATTTTCGATTTCAATGATCGGACACATAACGTTACCTGCCCAGCACGGCAATGACCGCCAAAAATGTTCCCAGCAAAACACCGGCCCAACTGTCCCGCGCCCGCCACCGAAACCGTTCCACCAAAGGCCACTGCCCGTCATAGCCGCGCGACAACATGGCATAATAGATACGCTCACTGCGTTCGTAACTGCGGATGAACAGCGAGCCGATCATCCCCCCCAAAACCTTGATCCGCCAAAGCACCGCGCCATCCGTCCCCCCGGCCGAGCGCGCCAGACGGGCCCGCTGCAAACGCATGGCTTCGTCGATGAGGACGAACAAATAGCGATACATGAACGAAATGATCGTGATCAATATTTGTGGGACGCGCAGCGCGTGCAGCGCGTTGAGCAAAATGGGAAAAGGCGTGGTGGCGACCAACAGCCCGCTCACCAACGTCGACAACCACGCCTTGACCACAATCGACGCAAATAAACCCAACCCCTGATCGGTGATCGCCAGCGTCCACCGGCCCAATTGTGCGCTCCACACCACCTGGCCATCACCTGTAAATGGGATCGACAGCGCAACCATACCGGCAAAAGGCAGCGCAACCAGCGACCGCTTGAGCGCCGTCGCCGGCGGCACGCGCGAGATCAGCGTGATCGCTGCGGCAACCACCCCCAACCCCAACAGCGACGTCCACGTCGCCAGGTTGGTGGCGACCAGCACAAAAGCCAGCGTCGCCACCAACTTGAACCGGGCGTCGAGGCGGTGGATCGGACTGTTGGCGGCGCGATATGGCTCTAAAACAGAATGCAGCATCATTGCGCGGCCGGTTTGGCCCGCCGGCGCAACACCCAGGCCAGAGCGCAGCCCAGCCCAAACATCAACACCGTGCCGGCCAACCCGGCGACGACCGTCGCCGCGTTTTCATTGGCAACGCCCGGAAACACATAGCCGGGCATCACCTGGTATGGCGCCTCTTGCGCGCGGTCGAGAAAGCCCTGATCTTGCGCGATCCGTTCCAGCCCGTCGGGGTGCGGCGACGCCAGCGGCGAAAACAGCGCCACGCCCAGAGCGATCAACAGCCCAACAACCCACCAGTACCTTTGCAACGTTTTCATCTCTCACCTCACACTTGCGCCGAACGCAGCGTCAACAGATCGGGACGGGTGACGCGCAAAAAGGACAACACGGCCACCGTGATCAAGCCCTCGCCAACGCCGATCAAGGCATGCACGCCGCCCATCGCCGGTAGCACCACCCCCCACGGCGACGCGCCGGACAACCCCAATTCGACCGAAGCCAGCAGCGCGGCCAACAACACCGACATCCACCCGGCAACGAAACCGCGCGCGATCACCGCCCATCCCTTTTCTCCGAGCAGCCGCTTGAGACCAGCATAGATCAGCCAGCCCGACCACACCCCGACCACGGCCATATTGAGTGTGTTGGCGCCCAGCGCCAGCAGCCCGCCATCTTGAAACAGCAACGCCTGCACGGCCAACACGCTGGCGATCACCAGCGTGCCCGCCCACGGGCCGAGCAAGATCGCCGCCAACGCGCCGCCCAGCAGGTGCCCCGACGTACCGCCGGCCACGGTAAAATTCATCATTTGCGCGGCAAAGATAAACGCCGCCGAAACGCCCATCAACGGCACCTGGCGCTCGGTCAACGTCTGGTTGACCCGGCGCGTCGCCACGGCCACGCTCCCCGCCGAAGCGGCCCAGGTCACAGCCAAAGTTGCGGTGTTCAAAAATCCATCTGGAATGTGCATTGCGCCTCCTTTTGCAGTGGTTGGTTATTGCAATGAATTGCAATAACATTATAGCGCGCAGCGCGTTTTTTGTCAACAGTGGATTTGCAAGCGGGAATGCGGCAGGGCAATTGCATCTAAATTATTTGGGCATGTTTCAAATGGTTTGGGCGTCCGT
>CAYZYE010000015.1:0-38480 GCA_964481205.1 uncultured Anaerolineae bacterium
ATGGCGAACCCGGTCGCATTCAGCTTGTTCAGCCGTCGGATCTGGCGATCCGGCGGGAGCAGGTGGAATGACCGGACGCCCAAATTGTTTGAAACGCACCCAAATAATTCAGATGCGATTGCCCCGACAGCAATTTGCAGATTCGCATCTTGTTGGATATAATCCAGCTTGATCAAATCTCCAGGAGGTTTTTGTGTCTACAATCAAAGCGCTGCTCAAG
Organism: uncultured Anaerolineae bacterium; assembly: GCA_964481205.1. Classification (GTDB taxonomy): domain Bacteria; phylum Chloroflexota; class Anaerolineae; order JAFGEY01; family JAFGEY01; genus CAYRXM01. Next base: position 221 of record CAYZYE010000015.1, read on the forward strand.
ACGATGCGCCCCAAGCAATGGATCAAAAACGTGTTTCTTTTTGCGGCGATTGTCTTTGACCGCAAGCTGTTCAACACCGCGTTGCTGCTGCGCACGGTACTTGCCTTTGCCGCTTTTTGTTTGATCTCGAGCACCGTATACTTGATCAACGATCTGGTCGATATTGACAAAGATCGACAGCACCCCACCAAGCGCAAACGCCCGCTGCCGGCGGGGCAGCTCGATCCGAGGGTGGCGATGGCGGCAGCGGCGATCATCCCGCTGGTCATTTTGCCGCTGGCGTTTCTCGTCAATCTGATGTTGGGCGCTTTGATGACGCTGTACCTGGGGCTAATGATCGCGTATACGTTTTTCCTGAAACAGTTTGTCATCATTGATGTGTTGACGATTGCCGCCGGCTTTGTCTTGCGCGTGGCCGCCGGGGTGGTCGTCATCGACGCCGAACGGTTTTCGCCCTGGTTGTATGTCTGTATGTCTCTGCTGGCGCTCTTTTTGGGTTTTGGCAAGCGACGGCACGAGTTGTTTACGCTCGAAGACAACGCCGACAGCCATCGCGCCAGCTTGCAGCATTACAGCCTGGAACTGATCGACCAGATGACGGTGGTGGTGGCGTCGGCGGCGGTGATGGGATATTCGCTGTATACCTTTTCCGCCGAAAATTTGCCCCGCCCAAACGGGCAGCCGTTGATGATGCTGACGATTCCATTTGTCTTGTACGCCTTGTTCCGGTACCAATATCTGGTTCACGTGCGCAAGATGGGCGGCACGCCGGAAGAAATCGTGCTCGGCGATCCGCCGTTCATCGCGGCGCTGGCGTTGTACGGGGCAGTAGTTGTGGTTTTGATGTATCTGTTTTAGGCGCGCCGCGCGATGTCGATCGATGCCTGAGCAGCCCACCAAGTGGGCTGCTTTTATTTTTTACGGCTCGTCCGAACCAAAGCGGGCTGGATTTCGTAACATGATCAAGAGGGCGGGAGACGACGTGAGCGAGTTGGCAACGCAAACGGATAACGAGTTGATGGCGCAGTCTTTGCGCGGCGATCACGCGGCATTTGGCGCGTTGATTTTGCGCTACCGCCGGACGGCCATTGGCGTGGCGTACCGGATTTGCGGGGATGCGGCGCTGGCCCAAGATGTAGCTCAACTCGCGTTCATTCGGATTTGGGACAAACTGCCCAGTTTTCGACCCGACGGCAATTTGCGCGGCTGGTTGTGCCGGATCACGGCCAATTTGACCATCGACGCGCTGCGGCGGACCAGGCCAACGGTCGATCTGGAACATGTGCCGCTTGTCGATCAGGCGGCCGGGCCGGAAAGGGCGGCCGTGTTGAACGAGCGCGCGGCGGCAGTGCGGGCAGCGGTTCTCAAATTGCCCATTCGCAGTCGCGCGGCGATCGTGCTTCGAGAATACGAGGGTTTGTCGTACAAAGAAATTGCCGATACGCTCGACATTCCGCTGGGCACGGTCAAATCGCGCCTGAATGACGCGCGGCGGCGGCTGCAAGCCGAGTTGAGCGAGTGGGTATCCTGACCCGGATCGGGCAAAGGAGTTGATCGATGAAGCACGTGGTTCATCTGCTGGCCGAATATTATGACGAGGAACTGCCTGCCCGGCGTCGGCAGCAAGTGGAGGCTCATCTGTCCGGTTGTGAGGATTGCCGGTCCGAATTGGCGCAATGGGTGCAGCTGTCAAATGTGCTGTCGACATACAAGTTGCCCACCGACCTGGCGCCGGTTGAGGTGTTTCGCGCCCAGGTGATGCTCCAGGTCTCCAGACGCAGAAAACCAGGCGTGCCGTATCGCGCCTGGTTCTGGTACGCAGTGCCGTTCAGTCTGGCGGGGGGGCTGGTATTCTTGCAGAGTTTGATCGCGTCGCTACTGCTGCTGGTCGTTCTGGATTGGGGCGATTGGATCACGTCTCTGATCCTGCCCGGCTGGCAATGGATCGAAACCCAGGTAGCCTGGGGAGATGCGTTATGGGTGGCGTCCTGGGTTGGGCTGCTTGATGTCGCGTTACAGTTATCGTTGTATATTTTGTTATTTCTTTCTTTTATACCATATATCGGCTGGGTCGGGCTGCTGTTGCGCTCAACGCGCCGGGGCCGGGAATTTGCAGTTTGAACGCTGCCAAGTTGAAGGGAGTTTAGAATGGATCATTTCAAGATTTTGAAACGAGCGTGGGATATTGTGTGGCATTACCGCGCGCTGTGGTTGATCGGCCTGGTGCTCGTCCTGGTCGGCGGCGCGGTTGGCTCCGGGTTCAGGGGATCGCCGGGCGGCGGCGCGCCGGGTGGCGGCGGCAGCCGGCACACCAGCAACAACGGCCCGGTCTTTGATCAACCACATGATCAAGACTGGACGGCAGCCAAGGAAAAAGTGCTGCCGGTGATCATGATCATTTTGATCATCATTGCGGTTCTTTTTGTACTGGCCGTGTCGTTGGGTATCGTCAAATTGATCTTGCGCTATGTCACCCGCACTTCATTGATCGAAATGGTCGACCGGTATGAAGAAAGCGGGGAGCAGGTTGGATTTTGGCAGGGGATACGCCTGGGCTGGTCCAAATCGGCGCTTGGCCTGTTCGTGACCAGATTGTTGTTGGGCTTGCCTCCTTTTCTCTTCTCGTTGGCGAGTATGTTGATTGGCCTGACCGGCGCGCTGATCATCATTGTTGTCATTGTCGGCACGGCCAAATCTGGAGGCACCGGCGCGGTGGCAGCGGTCGTTTTTGGCATCATCGCCGTCTTGGTGGGTATGGCAATCGTCATCCCGCTGTCGCTGATTGCCATTGCCTTGCGCATCATCACCTCGCTGATCAGCGAGATTGCGTTCCGGGTCTGTGTGCTGGAAAAGTCGAACGCCTGGGAGTCGATCAAGGAGGCCTGGGCGCTCATTCGCCGCAATTTGTTGGCTGTGGCCTTGCAGGCTTTGTTGGTATTTGGCCTGGGTATTGCCTGGAACATTGCGCTGTTTATCGTCAACTTGCCGTTGATGATGCTGGCGCTGCTGGTAGCCGGACTGCCTGCCGCCGGCATCGGCACGCTGGCGGCATTGCTTTTTGGCACGCCCCTGGTCGGCGTGATCGTGGGGCTGCTCATCTTTATCCCGGTGATGATCATTGTCATGGGGCTGCCCAACACGCTGTTTGCAACACTGGCGACAATTTATTATTCGACGGTGTGGACGCTGACCTACCGCGAGTTGCGCCTGATCGACAACGGCGATCTAGAGACCGAGTTGGTGCAGGTCAAAGCCGCGCCGCAAGGGTGAGGTCTGAGCGGCTACCGGCGGTCGAGAATCAGCCGGGCGCTTTGGACATCTGCCGTAATTTGGGCGATCAGTTCCTGGATATTGCCAAACTTGCGTTCGGGGCGCAGCCGGGCGATGAATTCGACAACCAGGTCGCAGCCATAAATGTCCTGATCAAAGTCCAAAATAAAGGTTTCGATGCTGGTTTGGCCGTTGTCAAATGTGGGGCGCGTGCCAATGCTGGTGACCGACTCGTAGCTGTCGGCGCCAAGGTAAGCGCGGGTGACATAGACGCCGTTGGCCGGCATGACGCGCTCGGCGGTTGGGCTGAGGTTGGCCGTTGGAAAGCCGATGCACCGCCCGCGCTGCGCGCCGTAAACGACCGGCCCGGCGATGGTATAAGGTCGCCCCAAAAGCGCGGCCGCCTGTTGGACATGTCCACGTCGCAGCAGAGCACGAATATGCGAGCTGCCGATCTTGGTCTCCTGGTCGCGCAAAGGGGCAACGACATGTACCTCGAATCCCAGCTCTTGGCCCAAAACCCGCAGAGTCGAGATGTCGCCCTGACGGTTGCGCCCCAGAGCAAAATCATCGCTCACGTACAACTGTCGCATCATTACGCGCCGGTAAAGCGCTTCCATAAATGCGCGCGGCGTAGTCGCCGCCAGACGGCGATCAAAAGCCAGGATGATTGTCCAGTCCAGTTCCAGTTTTTCCAAAAGGACGTTCTTGGCCCCTGGCGTGGTCAGATAACGCGGCGCATGCTGTGGATCGAGGATGGCAGCCGGGTGCGGGTAAAAGGTCACCAGTCCGGCGAGGGCGTTTTGCCGCCGGGCGGCCAAAACCAGCCGGCGAATAAGGCGCTGATGCCCCAGATGGATGCCATCGAATGCGCCAATGGTGATCAAAGAGGGTTGTCCAACCAGTTCATCGGGCAAGTGGATGTTTTCAAGATCGTCGGTCAGTACGCGCATCGGCAAAGACCTGAATTGGTTTCCATTGTTCGTTTTCGCAGTCTTGATCGACCAGGGCGATAAATTGGTCGTTGGGGCCGTAGGCGCGGGCGCGCCGCCCCACATTCTGCTCACCGGCAAAGGGAATCGGTTGGCCAAAGGTCAATTTGGCGGCGGCGCGCTCGTCCAGGTGAAGGCTGGGCAGAGCATGGAAAGCCGTATCCAGGGGATACAGCCACTGCTCCACGGTGTGATCGGCAAAGGTTTGCGCCAACTGTGCCAACGAAATAGCTTGTTCGACGGAAAACTGGCCGCTCTGTGTTCTGCGCAGAGCGGCCAAATGCGCGCCGCAGCCTGCCGCCTGGCCGATGTCGCGCGCCAGCGCACGGATGTATGTGCCCGGCCCACATTCGACCTCAATCTGCACCAACGGCGGCGTCCACCGGGTGACGTGGATGGCATAGATGTCAACCTCTCGCGGGGGGCGTTCGACGGTGATGCCCCGGCGCGCCAGTTGGTACAATTTTTTCCCGTTTTGCTTGATCGCCGAGTGCATTGGCGGCACTTGATCGATGTGGCCGGTGAATTGGTCGAGGATGCGCCCAAACTCGGGCCGCGCAATATCGACCGCGCGTTCGGCAGTGACCTGTCCCTCGGCGTCGTGTGTCGTGGTCGAAATGCCGAGGTGGAGGGTGGCGCGGTATCGCTTGGTCGAGTTCATCAAGTATTGGGAAACGCGCGTGGCTCGCCCCAAGCAGACGACCAGCACCCCGGTGGCCAGTGGGTCCAACGTGCCGGTATGACCCACCCGGCGCTGCCGGGCCATCCGTCGAATCTGGGCGACGACATCGTGCGAGGTCAGGCCGAGGGGTTTGTCGACGTTCAAGATGCCATCGATCATCGCGCTAACCGGCGGCTTGTTTGAGCCGCGATTGTTCGTCCCAGGTCTGGCGCAGCATCGACAGGACTTTGGCCCGGGCTTGCGCCAACGGGCCGGGGATGGTACATCCGGCGGCTTGAGGGTGCCCGCCGCCGCCCAGCGCCAGCGCCACTTGCGAAACCTGATAGCCCGGCACGGCGCGCATCGAAACGTTGATCTTGCCGTCGTCCAATTCATCAAAGACCACGGCAATATCGGCCTCGTCGATGGCGCAAAAAAAGCTAACCAGCCCCGAATCGCCGTTCTCCTTGTAGCCCACGCGCTGCCGCATCTCTTGCGTGATTTGACTCCACAGAATGCGCCCCTGGAGGTGCATATCGTCCATCGCCGCAGACCACATCTTGATCACCGACATTGGGCGGTGGTGAAACACCGAGTCGGTCAACTCGGCGAGGGGCGCGCCCGCTCTGATCAGCTGCACGGCAACATCCATAGTGTCGGCGGTGGTGTTTGCGGTGCGAAAGCCCAACGTATCGGTCAGTATCCCATTCAGCAGACAGGCGGCGATCGTCGCGTCCAGGGGAATGTCCAGGGCGTTGATCAGGGTATAGAGCATTTGCGCGGTGGCCGCCGCACCGGTGTCGATCCAGTTGATGTCGCCAAAAGACACGTTGGTCACGTGGTGATCGATGTTGATGATTGGGATGCCCGACAGCCGGTCGGGGTCGTAAGCGTCTCCCAGCCGTTGGAGATCGCTGCAATCGAGGCTGATGATCAGATCAAAGCGTTCGTCCTGCGGGTACGGCGTCTGGGTGATCTGGTTCCAGCCGGCCAGATGAGCAAAGGATTCGGGAACGGGATCGCTGCAAACCAGCGTCATCTGGCGCTCGATTTTTTCGAGCGCATAGCCGAGGGCCAACAAAGAGCCAATCGCATCGCCGTCCGGGGCGACGTGGCAAAAGGCCAGGATGCGCTGCGCGTTAGCTATTTGGTGTACGATTTGTGTGATCGTCTCGTTCATCCGCCTGCCTCTCGTGATGAATTTGCTCCAACAAAGCCTCAATGTGTTCGCCATAGCTGATCGAGTCATCGAGGTGAAAGCGCAGCTCGGGCGTTTGACGGATGGTCAACAGCCCGGCCAGTTCATGACGAATAAAGCCTTTGGCGCTTTCGACGCCGGCCATCGCTTCTTGTAACGACGCCGGATCGCCGCCCAGCCGGTAGATGTAAATGTCTGCATATTTATAATCGGCTGTGATCTTGGCGCCGGTGATGGTCAGGCCTTGCAGCCGTGGGTCTTTGATCCGACGTTGAACGATGTAACTCAATTCGCGCATAATCAAGTCGGCAATGCGTTTTTGTCTCTTGGACAAGGTTATGTCACCCTCTCTTTTTTATAGGCTTCGATGATGTCTCCCTCTTGGAAATCGTTGAATCCGTTCAGCCCAAGGCCGCATTCGAAACCGGCGCGAACCTGGCGAACGTCTTCTTGAAAACGTTTGAGCGAGCTGAGGCTGCCTTCAAATATGGCCTCCTGGTTGCGCAAGAGGCGCGCGCGGTTGTTCCGCTCGATCAGGCCATCGGTGACGTAACAGCCGGCAATGTTGCCCACGCGAGAGATGCGGAACACGGCACGAACCTGGGCGTGGCCGGTGACAACGTCCTGGTATGTCGGTTCCAGCATCCCGGTCAGCGCTTTTTGTACATCGTCGATGATTTTATAGATAATGTTGTAAAAGCGGATTTCAATCCCTTCCGACTCGGCCTGCCGCCGCGCGGCCGTATCGGCGACGACGTTAAAGCCGATGACGATGGCGCGCGAAGCGATGGCCAGCATAATGTCGGACTCGCTGATGTTGCCGGTGCCTTTGTGGATGATGTGTACCGATATTTCGTCGGTGCTCAGGTCTTCGATCGAGTTGATGATCGGCTCAATCGATCCCTGGACGTCGGCCTTGACGATAATGTTTAGCTCTTTGGCCCGCCCACTTTGATATTGGGCAAACAGTTGTTCCAGGCTCATCTCTGGCGCAGCGACAACGGTCTGCTCTCGCCTGGTGGCGCGGCCAATGGCAATCTGCCGCGCCGTGCGTTCGTCTCTGACCACGCGAAAACGGTCGCCGGCCACGGGCACGCTGCTGAGTCCCAGGATTTGCACCGGCGTCGACGGCGGGGCGCTCGAGAGGCGTTTTCCCGTATAGTCAAACATGGCGCGCACCCGTCCGTACACCTCGCCGACGACAAAGCTGTCGCCCTGGTTCAAGGTGCCGTTTTGCACCAGGATCGTCGCCGTGGCGCCACGGGTTTTGCTCATCTCGGCCTCGATGACCACGCCGACCGCCGGCCGGTTGGGATTGGCCTTGAATTCCTGAACTTCGGCAACAAGGAGGATGTTTTCCAACAATTCTTCGATGCCAATGTTCATTTTGGCCGATACCGGCACACAGATCGTTTCTCCACCCCAATCATCGGGCACCAGCCCCTCATCAGCAAGCTGCTGCTTGACCATATCTGGGTTGGCGTTGTCCTTGTCAATCTTGTTGAGCGCCACGATGATCGGCACATGGGCGGCGCGGGCATGTGCGATCGCTTCTTTGGTCTGGGGCATGACGCCGTCGTCGGCAGCGACGACCAGGATCGCAATATCTGCGCCCTGTGCGCCGCGCGCGCGCATCGCGGTAAAGGCCTGGTGTCCCGGTGTGTCGAGAAAGGATATTTTTTTGTCGTGGTGGGTAATTTGGTAGGCGCCGATGTGTTGGGTGATGCCGCCCACCTCGCCGACCTGAACACGGGTGTTGCGGATCACATCGAGCAATGAGGTTTTGCCGTGATCGACGTGCCCCAAGAGCGTGACGACGGGTGGACGCAAACACAAATCATCGGGGTTTTCTTCGGCCAAAAGGCGGGCCATCAGCGGCAGGTTTTCCTCTTGGGCTTCAATCTCGACTTCTTCGACCGGCAAGTGGGCCTCGAACCCAAACTCTTGGGCGACGATCGCGGCTGTGTCAAAGTCAATTTGTTGGTTAATGTTGGCCATAATGCCATTGTTCATCAACTCTTTGATGATGTCGATCGGGCTGACCTCAAGTACGGTCGCCAGCTCGCGTACCGTTACAAATTCCGATACTTGAATAGATACAAGTTCTTGTTCCATACGTCCACCTCTCTCCAGTCCGGGGCCAGCAATGTTCACTTGCGGGGGATCGTCACAGCGATTTTCGGCTGCGCGCGTTTGCCCCCGGTATGCTCGATCGGTATGCCGGGTGAATTGCCGATCAACCTGTCAAGTTGTTCATAAAATTTTCTAGTATTTCTCGTTCCAAAGCGCCAATGTCCATATTCAACGCCCTGCCGATTCGCCCGCCTTTGAGCGCAGCTTGCCAGCACGCTCGCGTGGGGCAGAGGTATGCGCCCCGCCCGTTTTGTTTTCCCCGTTGATCGATGACCAACTTTTTTTCGGGGGTGCGGACAATACGGATCATGTCACGCTTGGCGCGGACCTGCCGGCAGCCGATGCACGTTCTCTGCGGGATGTGTTTTCGTCTCATCAGCGATCCAGGTATTCCTCCCACTCGATCTCGTCTTCCTTGTCGCGCTTGTGTTTGCGCTGGACGACCAGTTCGCCGCTTTCTTCATCTCGAACCAGACTGCGACGCTTGCGGCGCGATCTTTTGGCGGTTTGCAGGCTTTGCAGCTCGGTCTCGTCTTCGATATACTCGTATTTTGTTCTTCTGCTTTTGGTCTTTTTGCGCTTTGGTTTTGTTTCTTCGGCCTTTTTTTCGGGCGCGGCCGCCGTTGGCGCAGTGGTCGCCGGCGCGGCGGGTTCTGCGGTCACCTGTTCAGTGATGGTTTCGGACGATGGTTCGGGCGGCGACGGTTCGCTCGTCGCCAAAGCTGTCGGTTCAGCAGCAACCGGTTCAACGGCAACCGGTTCGGCAGCGACCGGCTCTGGCGCCGGGGCGACGACGGGTGTTCCATCAGGCGGTTCAGTGACCGTTTCCGACTCGATCTTGGCGGGCGCGGATTTTTTGCCCAACAAGATGGCCTCGGCCATAGCCAGAATGTCCTTGTCGTCGCGCGCGATCGTGGCGACGTGATCGGTGGGTTTGATGTCGTCGCGAACGGCCACACTCTCGCTTTTGATGTCGATGCGCCAGCCGGTCAGTTTGGCCGCCAGCCGGGCGTTTTGCCCTTCTTTGCCGATCGCCAGCGACAGCTGATCGTCCGGCACGACTACGGTCGCCGTCTGCGGGGTGGCGTTGGGGTCCAGCACCACATAGCTGACTCGGGCCGGGCTGAGGGCGTTGGAAACGAATGTTTTGTCATCAGCGTTCCACGCGACCACGTCGATCTTTTCGCCGCCCAGTTCGTTGACAATAGATTGGATGCGCATGCCGCGAATGCCGACGCAAGAGCCAACCGGGTCTACGCCGTTTTGCAGCGCGGCGACGGCAACTTTGGATCGCGATCCGGCCTCACGCGAAATGTTTTTGATCTCGACGGTGCCGTTAAAGATTTCGGGCACTTCGAGTTCGAGCATGCGGCGCAGCATGTGCCGGTGCGTACGCGAGACGATGATCTGCGGCCCCCGGCTTGCGCGGCGCACTTCCATGACATAAACGCGCACACGTTGACCGATGCGGTATCGCTCGTTGGGCACCTGGTGGCTGCGGGGCATAATCGCCTCGGTCCGCCCCAGGTTGATGGTGATGGCATGCGGCGTGATGCTGGCGACCATACCGGTGACCAGTTCGCCCTCGCGATCGGCATAGTTGGAAAACAGCGCATCGCGCTCGGCCTCTCGAATGCGCTGCAAAATCACCTGTTTGGCTGTTTGTGCGGCGATGCGACCAAAGGTGTGGGGCGTGATGTCGATCTGGATCAATGCGCCAAGGCTGGCTTCTGGCGCTTGCTTGCGCGCTTCGGCAAGCGTGATCTCGAATCGCTCATCCTGAACCTCGTCGACGACGATCCGCTCGGTAAATACGCAAGGCCGGCCGGTGGTCATATCGATCGTGGCTTTGATGTTTTGTCCCCCGCCAAAGTTCTTTTTATAAGCCGAAACCAAAGATGTCTCGATCGCTTCAATGATCACCTCCTGGGCCAGGTTGCGTTCGCTGCAAATTTGGTTTATCGCCATCACAAGTTCGCTCTTCAACTTTTCCTCCTATAACAAGAAAAGTGGGGGATGCCCACTTTTTTGCTAGTCGTAAGTTAGACCCAAAGGCCACAATGTGGTGGTGTAAAAATCAAGCGCCTGGTTCGCTAGAGCGCGTCCCAGTTCTCATACACGGCGAACATTATAGCACGTTCCAATCATAAGGTCAAGCGGATGGCGCCTCAATTTGGGGGGCGGTTCAAAGGCCATTGTTCAGCCGCCGGATCTGACGATCCGGCGGGAGCGGCTGTTCCGCCCACAGTCGCCCGCAAGGGGCGACGCTACGGACGCCCCAATCATTTGAAACGCACCCAAATGAAATACCCCCGTCAAGCGCGGCTCAAATAGATTGGAGGAAATTTGCATAATTTCTCGATTATGCTATAATAAGACTCTTGCCGCGAACAACCGGTTCGTGGCGCAATCACAACATCATCGGGTCAAGGGTGCGACTTGGCTCTATAGAGTCAAGGAGTCTCTTGAATTGAATTTTGAACAATTTTCCCTCGATCCACGTCTCGTCGCCGCTACCAGGGCGATGGGATACACTACCCCCACGCCGATCCAACATCAGGCCATCCCCGTCGTGCTCCAGGGGCGCGACGTGTTGGGGCTGGCCCAGACCGGCACCGGCAAAACCGCCGCTTTTATCTTGCCCATCTTGCAACGACTGCTTGCCGGCCCATCGCGCCGCGTGCGGGCGCTGATCGTCGCGCCAACGCGCGAACTTGCCGAACAGATCCATCAGGCCAGCGCCGACCTGGGCAAACAAACCAGGGTGCGCAGCGCCACCATCTATGGCGGCGTGAGCAAGCACCGTCAGCTCATGGCCCTGCGGCGCGGCGTCGAGATCGTCGTTGCCTGCCCCGGTCGTCTGCTCGACTTGTATGGTGATGGACGCCTCGATCTGTCACACGTCGAGGTGCTGGTGTTGGATGAGGCCGACCGGATGTGCGACATGGGCTTTTTGCCCGACATTCGCCGCATCCTCAAAATTTTGCCGGTAAAACGCCAGACGCTCTTTTTCTCGGCTACGATGCCCAAGGATATTCGCCGGCTGGCCGACCGCATTCTCGACGACCCGGTCACGGTGCAAATTGGCATGATGGCTCCGGCCCAGACCGTCTCACACACGCTGTATCCGGTCACTCGCAAACTCAAGAAAAAGCTCTTGTTTGCCACGTTGCAGCAGGTAGCGACCGGGCGGGTGTTGATCTTTGCCCGCACCAAGCGCCGCGCTCGCTTTTTGGCCCGCGACCTGGAAAATCGCCGCTATCGCGTTTCGGCGCTGCAAGGCAACATGTCGCAGAACCGGCGGCAGCAGGCGATCAATGGGTTTCGCGAAGGCAAGTACGACATTCTCGTTGCCACCGACATTGCCTCGCGCGGCATCGACGTTTCGGACATTTCGCACGTGATCAATTTTGATATGCCCGACACGGTCGACGCCTACACACATCGCATCGGGCGCACCGGTCGCGTCAACAAGAGCGGCGAGGCGTTTACGTTTGTCGTACAAGAAGATGAGCCAATGGTGCGCCAGATCGAAAAATTGCTGGGGACGCGAATCGAACGGCGGCGGCTGCCCGGATTCGACTATGGCAGCGCAGCGGTTGGGAAACAATTCGAGCAAACCAGGTCGAACCGCCAGCGCAGCCGGGGACGGGGCAAAAGACCAGGCGCCTAATCGCCTGCGGTTTTGGCGTCAAATTTCCATGGCACATTTTTGCCCGGTGTTCCGCGCCAGCCCAAAGTTCCAGGGGGACGGGTAAACCCTTCAACCTTACCCGTCCGGGCGTTCCAGCACCGGCTGACCGTACTCGGTTGTGTATCGACGGCGGGCGCGGGCCACCTCTTGAGGTGGAATCTCGTGTGGCTGGCCGAGCTGCAAGGCCAGCCACACGGTGCGCGCCACATCCTCGACCATCACCGCCGCTTTGAGCGCCGCCGTGGGGGTTGCGCCGACGGTAAACACGCCGTGGTTTTTCATCAAAATGGCCGGCGAGGCGCCGATCGAGCGAACGATCTCCCGCCCAATCTCGTCGCCGCCCACCCGGGCATAAGCGCCGACCGGAATGGGGCCGCCAAACTCGTCGGCGATGGCGGTGAGATAGACCGGGATCGGCCGCCCCAACGCGGCAAATGCCGTCGCGTAATTGGAATGAGTATGCACGACGCCGGCTATATCCGGGCGATGGCGGTAGACATAATTGTGCGCATGCACGTCTGACGAAGGCCCCAGCGCCCCCTCGATCCGGTTGCCGTCCACATCGACAATGACCATACGCTGCGGGGTCAACGCTTCAAACGGAACGCCGCTGGGTTTGATGACCACCAACCCGCTTTCGGGATCGCGCCCACTGACATTGCCGCTGGTCCAGGCAACCAGCCCGTAGCGGGGCAAATCCCTGTTCAACTTGCAAATCTCTTCACGCAGCGAATCCAGCACCATACGCCTCCTCGACAAAAAAGCATCGAACACGAATGATCGACCGCATATTTACGCTAACGAACACAGACTGTCACTAATTTTGAAATTTGGCGTTCATTGGCGATCGTTTGCGATTTCCAGACTTTTTGTTGCGCCGGTCAGGGGCGTTCATAGTAGCATAAACAAACGACAAGCGCAAATTGAGCGTTCAGCCGCTCAACCGACTTGGCAACTTGGCGTTGAGCGTGTATAATCGCTTGACTCAAGACCTGGCGTGGGAGGCGCGACCAATGCCCCAGTTTCAACTCGTATCCGATTTTAGACCAACCGGCGATCAACCGCAAGCGATTGAGGAATTGGTTGCCGGGCTGGGACAGGGTCTCAAGCACCAAACCTTGCTGGGGGCAACGGGAACCGGCAAGACATTTGCCATCGCCTCGGTGATCGAACAAGTACAGCGCCCCACCTTGATCCTGGCGCACAATAAAACCCTCGCCGCGCAGCTGTACGCCGAGTTTAAGGATTTTTTCCCCGACAATGCCGTGGCCTATTTTGTCAGCTATTACGACTATTACCAGCCCGAAGCATATGTGCCCCGACGCGACCTGTATATCGAAAAAGACGCCTCGATCAATGAGGAAATCGACCGCCTGCGGCTGGCGGCGACACAGGCATTGATGACCCGTCGCGACACGATCATTGTTGCCAGCGTGTCGTGCATCTATAACATCGGCCCGCCGGAGGGATGGAGCGAGGGCAAACTGGTGCTCCAAACCGGCGAACTGAACCCGCGCATCCGCATCTTGCAGCGACTGGTGGGCATCCATTACGAACGCAACGATTTCGAGATTCGCCCCGGCCGGTTTCGCGCCAGAGGCGACACGCTGGAAATCTGGCCGGCCTACGAGGACGCCGCGTACCGCGTCGAGTTGTGGGGCGACGAGGTCGAGCGGATCACCCACGTTGCCCCCCTCACCGGCCAAGTGATCGAGACACTGGAGCGCATCGAAATTTATCCGGCCAAGCACTTTATCACCCCCCAAGACTCGCTGCAAGAGGCCATTCACCGGATCGAGAGCGAGCTGGAGCAACGCATCGCCCAATTCAAGGCCGAAAACAAATTGTTGGAGGCGCAGCGCATCGAACAACGCACGCGCTATGACCTCGAGATGCTGCGCGAGGTCGGCTATTGTTCCGGCATCGAAAACTATTCACGGCATCTGGCGTTGCGCGCGCCGGGAGCACGGCCGTGGTGTTTGCTCGACTATTTTCCACCCGATTACTTGATGGTCATCGACGAATCACACATGACCATTCCCCAGGTGCGCGGCATGTACGGCGGCGATCGCAGCCGCAAGGGAACGCTGGTCGATTACGGCTTTCGCCTGCCCAGCGCGCTGGACAACCGGCCGCTAAACTTTGACGAGTTCGAGGACTTGATCAACCAGGTGATTTACACCACCGCGACGCCGGGGGCCTACGAACGCGAGCATGCCGACCAGGTAGTCGAACAGATCATCCGCCCCACCGGCCTGGTTGACCCCCAGGTCGACGTTCGACCGGTCAAGGGGCAGGTAGACGACCTGGTCGGCGAGATCAATGCGCGCGTCGAGCGCGGCGAACGCGCGTTGGTGACAACGCTCACCAAACGTATGGCCGAAGACCTGGCCGATTACTTGATCGAATTGGGGATGCGCGTTCACTATTTGCATTCCGAGATCAATACCATCGAGCGCGTCGAGATTTTGCGCGACCTGCGCCTGGGGGTGTACGACGTGGTCGTGGGCATCAACTTGCTGCGCGAAGGGTTGGACCTGCCCGAAGTCAGCCTGGTGGCCATCCTCGACGCGGACAAGGAGGGGTTTTTGCGCTCCGACTCGGCGTTGATCCAGACCATTGGCCGCGCCGCGCGACACGTCAACGGCAAGGCCATCTTGTACGCCGATCGCGTCACCGATTCGATGAAGCGAGCCATTCAAGAAACCGACCGCCGCCGGGCCAAGCAGGTGGCTTATAACCAGGCGCACGGCATCGTGCCGACCAGCATCGTCAAAGCAGTGCGCGATCTGACCGACGAGCTTGTATCCGGCGGGGCGCAGAACGACAAGGTTGCCGAATCCAGACAAGTCTATACAGTACGAGATCGCATTCCTCCCGAAGAACTGACCCGCCTGATCGACGGGTTGGAGACACAGATGCACCAGGCGGCAGCCGATCTCGAATTTGAAAAAGCGGCCTTGCTCCGCGATCAGGTCTTTGAACTCAAACAACAGCTTGAGGACACCCAAGCCGGACCAGAGTGGAAAAAGGCAGCGAAACGATAGCGTGTCGAGTGGAACCTCCCGGCTCGACACCTGGGACATCAAGTGGGATGGGCAAAATAGATTTCGAGTGGCAAGTTGGCGGCGAAGGCGGCGAATGGGAGACCATCGCCGAGACGAAAAGACAGCCCCAGCGCAAATGGTCCTGGCGCGTGTTGGTAACAGCAGGCCTGCTCTTGCTGGTCGCATCGACCGCGAGTTATCTGTTCCTGCGCCGGCGTTTTCAGGAGGCCAATCGCCAGATCACATTTCAGATCCAATCGGTCATCGATCTAGAAGTGCGCGCCTGGAATCGCGGCGATGTCGATCTGTACTTGCGGCAGCAAGACGAATTGGCGCTGGACTGGTACGGGCGACAGACGCAGCTCATCCGTGAACGGCATGAGCGCGGCCCCGCCGAGCCGCTCCCTCCGATCCAGATAAGCCAGGTCAATGTCCAGGGCGACGTGGCCTGGGTCGAAACGATCCAGGGGCCGGCGCCGCTGCGCCAGATGCGTTTTTATCGACGGGAGGCCAACAGTTGGCTGCACACCGCGCCCGACGAGACGTTTTGGGGGACGGCGGTCGAATATCGATATGGCGAGCAGCTCATTTTTCGCTATCATCAACGCGATCAGCCCTACATTGACCCGCTGCTCGATCGACTGGGCAAACTGTTTTACAAAGTGCGCCGTACCGTGTACTGCCCGGAAACAAACAAATTCGAGATTCATTTTGTCACCGAGTTTGAGACGGGCCAGCCCGCGCCGCACGTCATCTTTGTGTCGTCGCCCTGGATCTCGGGCATCCCCCTGGAAGGGGAGTGGAGCGATAGGCATATCGAACGAGCTGCACGTATGCTTGCGTATCGAGTTGCGCTTGCCGCTTTTCCAGACGCGCCCTATTTGGACAATTCACCGCAACGGGCGATCATTGACGAGTATGCGGTGTGGATGAGCACCCAAGACCCAACCCAGGCGCCGATTTTGGGACGGATCATCGCCCGCCATGGCCCGGATATACTGCCCCAGGTTTTCGAGTCATTCCGCGATGACCCCACCACCCTGGGTTGGTTTTTAGAACGGTGGCTGGCGCTCGATCCGCCATCCGGCGACAATGCCGTTGATTATTTTGAAATGCTGCTCAACATCGAACAAGAAGCCTTTCTGGCCGGCCGCAGGGACACCTTTTTGCTGCTCCAGGACTCTCAAGAGGCAATGTGGCAGAGCCACCAGGAATATGTGTTCGACCAGGTCCAAGACCGCGCGGCGCTTTCTTTTCCCCCGATCAAGGTCGATCGCGTTGTATGGGCCCAAGACCACGCGCTGATCACCAGCAATGCGCCCCGCCTCCTCCACTCGCGCCCGGTGACGGTTTTTCGCCTGCGCAATGGCGATTGGAAACACAACGACTTTGCCTCGACATCGTATCGACTGCCGGCGCTGCCCAACGCGACGCCAACGCCAACACCCAACGCCGGGTCTTGACGTTCATGGCATTCGATGGTAGAATCCCTTGTCGGGAACGTGTATGATTGGTCAATGTTTTGATTGAAATCACCAGCAACGGCCGGGTCAGAAGTAAGGCTCTGGTCGTTTTTCATGCCAGATGGTTTTTCATACCAGATGCTTTCGAGCGGGGGTGTTATGAGCAGGGGATGGATTGACCGGGTCGCGGGGGTCGTGGTCGACGCCGAGTTTCCATCTGGAAATTTGCCCAGCATTCATAATGCGCTTTACATTCAAACTCCAGAGAACGCCCAGTTGGTCGTCGAGGTGCAAGAGCACATCAGCCCGCGCATCGTCCGGGGGATTGCGATGAGCAGCACGTCGGGGTTGCAGCGCAATTTGACCGTGATCGATTCCGGGCAGCCGATCCGCGTCCCGGTGGGCGGGCAAACGCTGGGGCGAATGTTTAACGTGTTGGGCGACCCGATCGACGGCCGCCCGGCGCTGCCAAACGCGCCCCGGCACAACATTCACGCCCCGTCGCCGCCGATGAACGAACAGCGTGTCGTGAGCAGGCCTTTTGTGACCGGCATCAAGGCCATCGATCTGATGGTGCCCTATCCGCAAGGGGGCAAGATCGGCTTGTTTGGCGGCGCCGGGGTGGGCAAGACGCTGTTGATCATTGAACTGATTCGCCACACGATCCAACAACATTCGGGGATCGCCCTCTTTGCCGGGGTCGGCGAGCGCAGCCGCGAGGGCAATGATCTGTGGCTCGAGATGCAAGAGAGCGGCGTGATCGACAACACGATTCTCGTTTTCGGGCAGATGAACGAGCCGCCCGGGGCGCGCCTGCGTGTGCCGCTGACGGCGATGACGATGGCCGAATATTTCAGAGACCAGGAAAATCGCCAGGTCTTGTTATTTATCGACAATATCTTTAGATATATCCAGGCCGGCGCCGAAGTATCGGCGCTGTTGGGGCGGCTGCCCAGCGCCGTAGGCTATCAGCCTACACTCGACAGCGAGATGGGCAAGCTGCAAGAACGCATCACCACCACCAGCGGCGGCAGTATAACCTCGATTCAGGCCGTTTATGTGCCCGCCGACGATTTGACCGACCCGGCGGTGGTAGCCACATTTGCCCACCTCGACGCCACGACCGTTCTCTCGCGCAAGTTAGCCAGTCAGGCTTTTTACCCGGCCATCGATCCGCTGGAATCCAACAGCTCGCTGCTCACGCCCAAGGGGGTGGGACAAGCTCATTACGAGATCGCGACCGGCGTCCGCGCATTGTTGGCCCGCTATCGAGAGCTGCAAGACGTGATCGCCATTCTCGGCATGGAAGAGTTGAGCGAGCAGGATCGCCGCATCGTCAACCGCGCGCGCAAGGCGCAGCGTTTTCTCACACAGCCATTTTTCACCTCCGAACAGTTTACCAACATTCCCGGCCGCCGCGTTCCACTGGACGAAACACTGCGTGGATTTGGCGAGATATTGGACGGCCGGCACGACGATCTCACCGAACAGGCGTTTTACATGGTCGGCGACATCGACGATGCGCTGCGCAAGGCCGAAGCGTTGGCGCAAGAGGGCCGGTACGGTGGCCGGGTCTGACGTTCTGCGCCTGATCGCCTGGACGCCGGCCGAGACATTGTTGGACGTGGACGGCGTCGCCTGGGTGCATGTCGAACTGGCAAACGGCCGGGGGATCACCATTTGGCCCGGGCACGCGCCTTTGCTGGCCGAAACCGTCGCCGAGACAGTGCGTTACCGGGACCGGCGCGGCGCGCAGCGCGTCGAGTTTCCGGCGGGCATCCTAAAAGTGCAGGAGGATACGGTGACGCTTTTTTTGACCGGTGGCGCCGGCGAGCCGTTATCGGCGCCGGCCGCGCAGAGCGCCAGACGGTTTGAGCGTCTGGCCGATACATTGCTGACCCGCAGATGATTATTTTGTGGTTTCTGGCCGGAGGCGTCGCCGAGTTGGTCAATACGTTCTTGCGCCAGAGATCGCTCCGGCTGGTCGATCGCCGCAGCCCCCGGCGGTCGGTGTGGATTGTGAGCGCCGGTTTTGGGCTTCGTCTGGTGTGGATGGCGCTGGTCTTGACACTGGCATTGTTGCATCGACCGGTTTATGGACTGGCGGCCTTTGCCGGTTATTGGGTTTTTCGCTGGGGCATCATTTTGTGGTTGATCAGGCGTTAGCGCCGGGTTTGGAGTTTTGATGGATACCGTTTTTACGATCGTGGCCTTTCGCATTCCGCTGCTCGACATTCCGGTGCGAAATTCGGTTGTAGCCACGTGGATCATGATCGCGTTTGTCACCATTGGCGTGCTCATTTTGCGCAAAAAAGCGCCCATCGTGCTGGAAATGCTCGTCGACTTTACGTCCAATCTGGCGGGCAGTTTTATCCCCGGCTCGGCCTCGCCATACATTCCCTTTCTCGGTTCTTTGATGATTTTTATTGCCGTCGCCAATTTCTTGGGCAATGTGCCAATGTTGTTCACCCCGACGCGAGACATCAATACGCCGTTGGCTTTGGCTCTGGTTTCTCTGGCCATGACGCTTTTCTTTGGGTTCAAGGTGCGGGGAATAAAGTTGTTTCTTCATCCGATGGTGATTTTTGACGTGATCGGCTATGTCAGCCGGACGATGTCTTTGACTTTGCGCTTGTTTGGCAACATTATTGCCGGCGAAGTGATCGTCGCCGTGATCTCGGACCTGGTACCGGTTGGCGTGCCATTGATCATGGTAGCCTTGACCGCCATTGGCACATTGTTGCAGGCCTATGTGTTTACGGTGTTGAACGCATCTTATATCGCGTCGAGTGTGACCAAATAGACGCGAATATACAAGAGTATGTTTGGAGGAGTTTTTCGATGTTTGAACTTGAATCAGGAACGTTAATCACACTGGTAACCATCCTCACGGCGGCGGTGGCGATGATCCTCGGCGCGATCACGCCGGCGATTGTCGAGGGTTTGGCGGTGCTCAAGGCGCTAGATGGGATGACCCGCCAGCCAGAGGCCGCCGACGGCCTGCGTGGCACGCTGATCATTGCCATGGCCTTGCTCGAATCGACGGCGATTTATGTGCTGCTCATCTGCCTGATCTTGCTCTTTGCCAACCCTTTGCTCGATCGCTTTTTCCCGACGGGTTGATTCAAGATCGTATTAGTGTTTGTTTATCCAGATTAGGAATCCTTTATGTTAGAATTGGATCTGTGGACGGTACTTTTCCAGGTCGTCAATTTTGCGCTTTTGGCCGGGCTGCTGTATTGGCTGTTGTTCAAGCCGACGATGAAGACAATCCAGACGCGCGCCGAGGAAAAGGCTCAAATCATTCGCGAGTTGGAGCAAGAGCGACAGGTGCTGGCCGCCCAGCGGGCCAACCTCGATGAACGGCTTTCGCGGTTGGACGAGGAAACGGCCAACATTCTCATCGTCGCCCGCGAGCAAGCCGAGTTGGAACGCGCCGAGATGTTTCAGCAAACGCGCAACGAGGTCGAACGCATCCTGGTCGAGGCGCAGGCCGATGCTTATCGCATTCGCAAGCAAGCCATAGATACCTTTCATGACGACTTGATCGACGCCTTGTTGGATGTCGCCGGCACGGTCATTGGCAATACGATCTCGCCGCAGATCCACGACTCGCTGATCCGGCAGTTGGCTAACCGTATCTGGGAATTGGGGCGGGCCGAGATTCAGCGCGTGGACGCCTTTCGCCAGTCTTTGGGCGACCGCGAGCCGACGGCACATATCACGACGGCGCGACAATTGACCCAGGACCACCAGGGGCTGCTGGCGCGCACTTTTACCGCGCTCGCCGACCGCCACATCAACTTTGAAGCGCGCGTCGACACCAAGCTGGTCGCCGGCGTCCGGGTGCGCATCGGCGACCTCGTGGTCGACAGCTCGATTGCCGGCCAGTTGGAAGAACTCCGCGAGCAGGCGGCGACGGCGCTCGTGGAACGAATGGCGTTGGAAGAACAGGCCGCGTTGGAAGAACGAGTCGCGATCGAGGAGCAGGGAACGGATGAGCAAGCCTGACCTGGACCAACCGGAATCAATTGGGACAGACGCCGCCGGGCGAGTCGACGTTGTGCGGGTGCTGCGCCTGCTCCGCCAACGCGCCAGAGACGTTCCAGCGGTCAACCTTCAAAACGTCAGCCTGGTGCGGCAGATCAGCGATCAGGCCGCCGAGGCGCTCGTGCAGCATATTCAGCCCACCGTTGAGCCGGTGCTGGGCGTGCTGCGCGAACGTGTCGGCCGGGTGGAAAACCGCGTGCGTTTCACCGACGTGGGCACCGTGCAGCGCATCGGCGACGGGGTCGCCAAACTGTCGGGTCTGCCCAGCGCGCGCACCGACGAGTTGGTCAACTTTGCCACCGGCGTGCAGGGAATGATCCTCAATCTAGAGCGGTCATTCATCGACGTGATCTTGCTCGGTTCGGACGAGGGCATCCAGGGTGGCGATCTGGTCACGGGCACCGGGCGGCGGCTGCACGTCCCGATCGGGCGCAAACTGTTGGGGCGGGTGATCGATCCCTTGGGCAAACCGCTCGACGGGCGCGGGGTGTTGGAAACCGTCGATACCGCCTTTTTGGAGCGTGATGCGCCCGGCATCATTGCCCGCGAACCGGTGCGCGAGCCGCTGTACACCGGGATCAAGGTCATCGACTCGATGGTGGCGATTGGCCGTGGGCAGCGCGAGCTGATCATCGGCGACCGGCAAACCGGCAAGACCACGCTGGCAACCGACGCGATCCTCAATCAACGCGAGAGCGGCGTCTTGTGCGTCTATGTCGCCATTGGGCAGAAAAAATCGTCCACCCTGGCCGTGCTCGAAACGCTGCGCGAGCGCGACGCGCTGGACTGGACGATCGTCGTCGTCTCTAGTTCCGACGACCCACCGGCGCTGCGCTATCTGGCGCCGTATGCCGGCTGCACCATGGCCGAAGCCTTGATGTACACCGGCAATGACGTGCTCATTGTGTACGACGACCTCTCCAAGCACGCGGACGCCTACCGCGAGTTGAGTTTGTTGCTGCGTCGCCCGCCGGGGCGGGAGGCGTATCCCGGCGACATTTTTTACCTCCACGCGCGTTTGTTGGAACGGGCGTGCAAATTGAATAAAAGCTGGGGCGGCGGTTCGCTCACGGCGCTGCCCATTGTCGAAACCCAGCGCGGCAACATTTCGGCCTATATTCCCACCAACTTGATCTCGATCACCGACGGGCAAATTGTCCTCGACACCGACGTTTTCAACCGCAACCTGCGCCCGGCCGTCAACGTGGGGCAGTCGGTGTCGCGCGTCGGCGGCGCGGCGCAAACGCGGGCGATGCGCAGCGTGGCCGGCAAGCTCAAACTCGACCTGGCCCAGTACCAGGAGGTGGCGCGTTTTGCCCGCTTTGGCACCGAGGTCGACGAGACCACCCAACGGCAAATTCAGCGCGGCATTCGCCTGGAAACGGCGCTCCGCCAGGAGGAGCACCACCCCCTGTCGTTGGCCGAGCAGGTGGCGGTATTGACGGCGGCGACGGGCGGGTATCTGGATGATGTGGCCTCGACAGATATTCCCGTTTTTGAACGGCAAATGTTGTCGCTGCTCAAGAGCGAACACGCCGACATTTATGACCGGATCAATGCCACGGGCGAATTGAGTCAGGAAACGCGCGAGGCGTTGACCACAATGCTGACCGAGTACCGCGCTTCCTGGTCGCTGCGCAATCGTGTCGCCGAAAGGAGCGGTTTGCGATGAAAATGGTCATGGCGATTGTCCAACAGCAAGAGACGGCGCGCGTGCTCGAGGCGCTGATCACGGCCGGCTATGGCGTGACCTCGACCGAGAGCCGGGGCGGCATGCTGCGTCAAACCAGCCAGACCTTGTTGATCGGCGTCGATGACGCCCAGCTTGCAGACGTGGTCTCGATCATTAAACAAAACTGCCGCTCTCGCGTGGCGATGGACTCGACGCAGGTCCAAGATTCGTCGCCAGGACGGCCAACGCGCTCGTGGACGCAGGTCGGCGGCGCTGTGGTTTTTATCTGGAACGTACAAGAGTTTATGGTCTTGTAGAACCGGCTTGTCCGGTGGGGATAGGCAGTGGCCGATCAGGAACGTATCCATACCCGATTGCAAAATATTCGCTCGGTTGAGCCGATTTTGGGCGCGCTGCGCACGATCTCTTTGGGCAGCTGGCAGGCCGCGCTCAACCGCCAGCTGCGCATTCGACGTTATCGCGAGCAATTGGTTTCGCTGCTGCCGGCCGTGCTTGCTCGCCTGGGGCGCAGGCGGCGCTGGTGGTGGCGCAGGCCTCGACCGCTTGCGCCGACCGTTCTCCTGGTCATTGGCAGCGAACGCGGTCTGTGCGGCGCGTTCAACAACAATTTGGCCTTGCTGGTTCAAAAACGGCTGGCCGAATACGAGGCGCAAGGCATCGAGGTTGAACTGCACGCGCTGGGCAAACGCATTGTGCGTCTGTTGCAGCGCCAGGGAACGCCCATCGCCTGGGCCAAATCGCTGCCGACGACGGCTTTGCCGGGCCGCGGTCTGGCCGCCGAGTTGATCGACGTGTGGATGGCGCGTTACGAGGCCTACGAACTGGACGCCGTCGATCTGGTGTATCACGCTTATCTCAATTCAACATTGTACCGGCCGGTCATGATGCGCATCCTTCCCCCCACATTTGCCATAGACGCCAATGTGGCTTTGCCCTGGCCGCCCCCATATATCGACACCGACCCGGTCTCACTGTACACGCACATCATCCAGCTGGCGACCACCACCGAGTTGTACCGCATTCTCCTCGATTCGGCGGCAGCCGAACATTCGGCGCGCTACCAATTGATGGAAGGAGCAACGCAAAACAGCAAACGACTGATCGACGAACTGACCCTGACCTTGCAGTCGATGCGGCAGCAGGCGATCACCGCCGAAATGCAAGAGTTGGCCGCCGGGGCCGGGTTGGTTGGTGAACATTAATCACAAAGGAGTGCTCGATGACCCAATATGCCGATTTTGTTTTTGGCGCCAATTTGATCGATATCGACCCGCTGCTCGATCAACTGATCAAACTCGAAGAGGAACGCCAGCAGCGGCGAATCATTCTCATTCCCTCCGAGAGCTATGCCCCGCAGCCGGTGCGTCAGGCGCTCGGCTCGGTGTTTACCAACATTTACGCCGAAGGCTATCCGCCCCGGCAAATGGTCGGCAACGACGAAGCACTGCTCGCCGATATGGTCAAGCAGCTGGCTTATTACCGCCGTTATGCCGACCGGCGCTTTTACAAAGGCGCCGATTATGTCCATTTCCTCGAAACGTTGGCCCAGCGGCGGGCGGCGGCGTGTTTTGCCAACGAACGCGCACGCCAAGACGAGATATTTGTCAACGTGCAACCGCTTTCCGGCGGCGCGGCCAACCTGGCAATCTATGATGCGCTGATGTCACCGGGCGACACGTTGATGGGCATGGACTTGTTTCAGGGCGGGCACCTCTCGCACGGCTCCGAGTTCAACGTCTCCGGCAAACGCTACCACGTCGTCTCTTACGGCATCGACAAAAAGACACGCCAGTTAAACTATGACGACATGCAAAAATTGGTCGAGGAGACGCGCCCCAGGGTGATCGTCGCCGGGTACACCTCGTATCCCTGGGCGCCGGATTTTGAGCGTTTGCGCGAGATCGCCGACCGCGTTGGCGCGTACCTGGTGGCCGACATCTCGCATCCGGCCGGCATGGCCATTGCCGGGGTCTATCCCAACCCGGTGGGCGTCGCCGACGTGGTCATGTTTACAACGCACAAGACACTCTGCGGCCCGCGCGGGGCCTGCATCCTGACCACGGAGCGGTCGCTGGCCGCCAAGATCGATATGGCCGTTTTTCCCGGCATGCAGGGCGGACCGCACACCAACAAATTTGCCGCCATGTGCGTCGCCTTTCAGATCGCGCGCAGCGACTCGTTCCGCGATTTGCAGCGGCGGATCGTCGAAAACGCGCAGGCGTTGGCCGCCGGCCTGACCTCGCGCGGCATCGAGTTGGCTTATGGCGGCACAGACACCCATTTGCTGCTGATCGACCTCAAATCGGTCAAGCCCAAGAACAAGCAGCCGCTTTACGGTGAAGTGGTGGCGCGCATCCTCGAGTTGGCCGGCATCGTCGTCAACAAGAACACGGTGCCCTGGGACAACGTGACCGCGCTGGCGACCGGCATCCGTATGGGCACGCCCTGGGTGACGCAGCGCGGCATGGGCACGGCCGAAATGGACACGCTGGCCGAGTGCATTGCCCGTATCGTGCATGGCATCGTTCCCTTTTACTATGAGGGACGCTCCAGGCACTTGCCGCGCGGCAAGATCGACTTGCAAACGCTAGAAGAGGTCAAATGGATGGTCGATAACCTGACCTGCGGCGCCAAAGTCGAGATTGACCGCGCGCGCAGCGAATACCCGCATTACTGCCTGTGCCCGCAGTGTGTGGACAAGCCGGACAAGCTCTATGCCCCACCAGGTTCGCCCACAATCGCCGTCGAGGCCGACGCGACACTGCTCGACCTCAGCGACAGCGGCGTCATTGCCGTCAGCGGGTGGCGCGCGCAGCAATTTCTCAATGAACTGTGCAGCGCCGACATCGCCGCGTTGGCGGTCGGACAGGGTACGCACAGCCTGATGCTCGACCGGGACGCGCAAGTCCTGGACGATGTGGTTGTGTGGCGCATGCCGCGCGATGAACGTGAACGCGACTTTTATCTGGTGATCACGCACCCAGAATGCACAGACCAGATCGTCGCCTGGATGCGCGGCATTTCGGACGGTTACGTGCTGTGCGATAACGAGGATGTGTGGCGCAAAGTGCAGGGGCCGGTCGGCGTCGAGGTGGTCAGCCAGCGAGCGCCGGAGCAGCGAATTGCGATGGTGGCGCTGGTCGGCGCGCAGGCCGGGGAGAAACTGCGCCGGGCGCTGGGCGCGGCCTGGCCCGCACAGCTCGCCGAAATGGGTTTTGCCTACCTCCAACTGACGGATGCGCTGGCGGTCACGCGCCGCGTCTATGCCGGCCGGGTCATCTGGGGTGTGCAGGGTCTGGTCTCCCAGGTGCGGGCCATTTGGGAAGCGTTGATCGAGGACGAGGCGGTACCACTGCCGGCCGCCCAGGTGCATGATCGCTATTGCGCCGAGGTCGGCTTGCCGGCCGTCGGGGTGAGGGAGAAAAATGCTGCGCCCTATATCAAAGAATATCCGTATTTATTCGATCTGAGCAAACCTTACTTTGTCGGCCAAAACGCGCTGCCCGCGCCCGAACGCGAGGGGAGCCGGCGGTCGTTTACCTGGGCCGCGCCGGCCGACGCGCCGCTCAAACGCACACCGCTCTATCAAGAACACGCGCGAATGGGAGCGCGGCTGATCCCCTTTGCCGGGTGGGAAATGCCGGTATGGTACAGCAGCGTCGGCGAGGAGCACCGCGCCGTGCGCGAGACGGCGGGGCTGTTCGACGTGGCGCATATGGGCACGTTGGAGATCAGCGGCGCGCACGCCGCCGACCTGGTGGACCTGGTCAGCAGCAATTATGCGCACTGGCTCCAGGACGGCCAATCGCAATACGCCACCCTGATCGACGCCGACGGCCGCGTGCTGGATGATATTATGGTCTATCGACGGGCCTGGGATCGCTTTTTCATCGTCGTCAACGCCGCCAATTTCGACCGGGACTGGGCCTGGCTCAACGCCGTCAACGACAATGAGGTGCTCATTGACCGCGATCGCCCGTGGGTGCGAGTGCGGCACCCGGCGACGCTGCGCGACCTCCACAGCCCGTCCAGCGGCGACGACCAGCGGGTGGATGTTGCCCTGCAAGGCCCCGACTCGCTCCGCATTTTGCTGGCCTGGGCGACGGATTATCCCGATCTCACCGACGCCGGGCTGGTCGCCAAACTGGAGCGTTTGCGCCGCACCGAGTTTATCGAAGGTAAATTTGCCGGTCTCGATCTGATCCTGGCGCGCACGGGCTATACCGGCGAGGCGATGGGTTTTGAAATCTATGTCCACCCCGACCGGGCGGCGACGTTGTGGCGGATGCTGCTCAAGTACGGCGATGTTTTTGGCCTCAAGCCTTGCGGTCTGGCGGCCCGCGACAGCACGCGCATCGAGGCCGGGCTGCCGTTGTACGGGCACGAGTTGGGCGGGCCGCTGTCGGTCACGCCGACGGAGGCCGGTTTCGCAGTTTATGTCAAGTATCACAAGCCGTTTTTCATTGGCCGCACGCCATACAAACGGTACAATGACGCGAGCAAACGCCGCATCGTCCGCTTTCAGGTCGTCGACAAGGGCGCGCGCGCCATTCGCGGCGGCGAACATGGCGAGCCGGTGGTCAACAAACGGGGCAAGGTGATCGGTCGCGTGACCAGCTGCGCGTTGATCGGCGAACGGCAGATTGGGCTGGCCCTGGTCGACGGGCGCTATGTCAAGCCGGGCACCGAGTTGCTGATTTACCCCGAGGCGCGTCGCGCGGTGGCTAAAACGCCGCAGGCGTTCGAGTGGGGCGACACGGTCGCGCTGGCGATCAATGCGCTGGTGCTCAGCCGCTTTCCGGGGCGCTAGTCTTCTGGGGACGACCTTTGACATTTGACCGACTTGTGTGCTATAATCTGCCCCGTGAATGGGCAACCAGGAGGGGCGATACCCCGCCGGAAAAGTGCTTTTTCCGTGGTGTGGGCCATATTATGGGCGGCAGTGCTCGTAGGCGCAATGGCGCGCTTTGTCAAGTTGGGCAGTATGCCGCCCGGCCTTTATCACGATGAGGCCTTGAACGGTATAGACGCATGGCGCGTCTTGCAGGGGGAACGTCCCATCTTTTTTACGGCCAACAATGGCCGCGAGCCACTCTTTGTGTATGGCATCGCCATGGCAATGTCACTTTTGGGGCGAACGCCCGTGGCGGTGCGGTTGCCGGCCGCGATATTGGGTACCTTGCTGGTGCCGGCCACTTTTATGATGGCCCGTGCATTGTTTGGCGAGTGGGTGGGGTTGTGGAGCGCGTGGTTGATCGCCGTTGCGCCCTGGCCGGTCAATTTGAGCCGGATCGGGTTGCGCGCGATCAGTATGCCGTTGGTGCTGTCGGTTGCGGTGTGGTTGTGGTGGACGGGCACACAGACGGCGTCGAAACACCGCCGGGTCTGGTGGGCATTGGGCGGCCTGTTTCTGGGAGCGAGTTTGTACACCTATACAGCGGCGCGGTTTGTGGTTGTTGTCGCTGTTTTATATGGCTTTTATGTTCTTGAACAATGGTGGGTGGGCCGTGAGCGCCCCCGTCGCCGCCGGTCCCAGTTTGGGGCGACTCTATTAGCAATGACCCGATCCGAGGTCGTTAAATCCTTGTTGATCCCGGCTTTGAGCGCAATATTGGCGGCGACGCCGCTCCTGGTGTACGGGCTGGCAAATTGGGAGACATTTGTGGCGCGTCCGGGGCAGGTGTCGATCCTGACGATCAATCGGGGAGACGTGTGGGGCGCGCTGCTCCGTAACGTGGCCGGCGCCGCCGGCCTGTTTGTTTACCGTGGCGACTTTATCCCACGCCATAATGTCCCGCTGCGCCCCCTGTTTGATCCCCTGGTGTCGATCTGGTTTGTCCTGGGGGTCTTTTTGTGTCTCAAACGGCTGAGGGATGGCGATCGGGCCAGCGCGTTGACGCTCATTTGGTGCGGGGTGATGCTCATGCCGACGATTTTGGCCGAGGATTGCCCGCATTTTTTACGCGCGGTCGGGGTGCTGCCGGTGGCCGTGCTGTTCCCGGCCTTGGGGTTGGAATGGACGCGGAAGCGGTTGCTGGATTTGGGTGTGTTTCATTTGCCTTGTAGCCATCTGTCCATGCGCCGCCCGCAAGGGGCGATGCTACGGACGCCCAAACCATTTGAAACACACCCGCCGGATTTCCCTCTGGCGTGGGTGGGCAATCTGCTCACCGGGGGGGCGCTTTTGATTTCCGCCTTGTGGGGCGGGTACGATTATTTTGTCCGGCATGGCGGAAACCCGGCGCTGGCGCATGATTTCGAGGCCGCTCAGGTGCAAGAGGCGGTCGAGATCAATCGCTTTTTGGGCACGGGTTGGTTGGGGCAGGGTTGGGCCGAACCGCCGGGCGAGCTGTCGCCGGGACGCCGGGTGTATTTGCATCCCCGGATGTGGGAGGATCGCCCGACGACCCATTTTCTGGTTGGTTCGCCGGAGCGTATTTCGATCTTGGGCCGCGATCCGGTTGTCCAGGCGACGCAGGTGTTGGCGCTGGTCTGGCCGTTTGAAGAGATGCGCGACGTGCAGCAGGTGTTTCCGCATCCGGCCGAGATATCGAGTTGGCCGGGGCCGATGGAGCGCGGCGATTTGGAAACGGAAGCGCGGCTGCTTTACGTCGCTTTTCGGGCCAACCGTTTGCCCGATGGGGCGCGTGAACGCGATATTGTGGCCCGTTTTGAGCAAGGGATCGAGCTTTTGGCCCGGGACGTGGCGCAGCAAGACGATGGTTTGGCGATGGTTACGCTGCGTTGGCGCGCCCGGCGCCCGTTGGAGACCGATTATACCATTTTTGTGCATGTCGTTCGCGGCGGCCAGACCGTTGCGCAGGACGATCATTTCCCGGCCAGCGGTTATTTTCCCACCACGTGGTGGCGGCCGGGGGATGAGGTTCTGGATGTGCATTTGGTTTCTTTTGACCCGGCGCAGGATCAGATCGTCGTCGGGTGGTATGAGTGGCGTTCGATGCAGCACCTGGCCGTGCTGGACGAGCGTATGCAGCCGGTGGGAACAAGTCTGGTTTTGCAATGACATCGGCCGCCCGGCAGCGGCTGTGGTTTGATCCAGTACCGGCGTTGATGAGAGGAAGGAGTTTGGATGAAAACATTGCGTATAGTGGCTGTTTTTGCGGTGATGGTGCTATTGTTATCCACCTGGGTCGATACCACGCGGGCCGCGCCGTCGATGCAGCAAAATTTGCTCAAGAACCCTGATTTCGAGTCTTGTTGCCACCAGTTTGCGCACTATGGGACGGCGCAAATGGCTTCTGACTGGCTGCCGTGGTGGACGCCGCAAGCGGGCAGCGATCCGGCCTGGAAGAACCGGATGCCGGAATACAAGCCGGCGCGCAGCAGCGACATTCCCAAGAATGGTCGTGTGCATAATGGCAGTACGGCGCAGCAGCTTTTTACATTTTACGGCACGCATATCGGCGGGATTTACCAGACGGTGGGCGGTATTGCGCCCGGCAACAAGGTCAAGTTTACCATTTGGGGGCATGCCTGGGCCGGCAAAAGCGACGACCCAACCAAGTCCGAGGGCGGCGGCCCGATGCACATGCGGATCGGCATCGACCCAACGGGAGGCACCAACGCCTGGGCCGGCAGCGTCGTCTGGTCTGGTGAACAGAACCCGCTAAGTATCTGGACCAAGTTCTCGGTCGAGGCGATTGCCAAGAACAACAAGGTGACGGTCTTTACCTGGTCGGCGCCCGAGTACCCCACGCATCACAATGATGTGTACTGGGATGAGGCTTCGCTGACCACGTCGGCGCCGCCGGCGCCAACCAGAGCGCCGACAAAGACGCGGCGTCCATATCGACCGCAACCTACGCGCGTGCCGCCGACAATCACGCCGACGCCGACGAACACGTCGACGCCGACCGTGACCCCCACATCGACGCCGGTGAACACGCCGACGCCGACCGTGACCCCCACACCGACTTGTACGCCGACGCCGATGGCGGGATCGCTGTGTGTGTTGGCTTATGACGACCGCAACGGGAACCGCGTTCGCGATCCGGGCGAACCGTTGCTGCCTTATGCGGTCTTTACCTTGTCGGACGCGCAGCATGTGGTTGAGACGTACTCGACAAATGGTCTCAATGAGCCGTATTGTTTCAAGGAGCTCAAACCAAGCGTGTATTTTGTTTCCGAGATGAACCCTCCCGGTTACGAGTCAACCACTTTTGACAGTTGGGGAGTCTCGATGCAGAATGGGGCAATGATCAATATCGAGTTTGGCGACGTGACGCAAAAGCAGCCGACGCCAACGCCGACGGCGACGCCGCGCCCCGATCCAACGCCGGTTGCGCTGCTGTCGACGATTGGCAACGCAGTATATGATTACAGCGGGATCATTGTGATTGTGTTGGCTCTTGGCATGCTGATCGCCTTTAATGCCGCGCAGCGCAGGTAGAGGAGGTTGGTCAGGCTTGACGGCCAAACCTGGCAAAAGCGTATGCAAATCTTGAAAAATGGGAGCGTCACGGCTGTTTTGTTGACGCTCCTTTGTCTTATTTTGTTTATTTATCCTCTTTTTGCCGGATCGGGGCCGGTCAATACGCGCGGTGGCGGCGATAGCCCGTTTTTGTACGTGCGTCTTGAACAGTTGGTTGCCGGGTTGAAAGCGGGGGCCTGGCCGGTGCGCTGGATGCCCGACGCCGCATACGGGTTGGGTTATCCATTTTTCAATTTTTATGCCGCGCTTCCCTATTACATCGCCGCCGGGTTTCGATTTCTGGGGGCCGGCCCGATCGTATCGATCCAGTTTACCCAGGCGCTCGGGCTGGCGGGGGCAGCGTTGGCAATGCTGCTGCTGGCGCGGCGATTGTTCGATCATCCCGCGGCGGTCGCTCTGGCCGTCGTCGCCTATACCTGCGCTCCGTTTCATCTGGTCAACCTCTATGTGCGCGGCGATTCATTGTCCGAGTTTTACGCTTTTGTGTTTTATCCCCTGATTTTCCTCGCCTTGCTGCGCCTGCGCGACAAGCCGGTCTGGACCAATGTCGCCTGGCTGGGCCTCAGTTACGGTGGGCTGATCCTCACCCACAATCTATCGGCGATCATGTTTTCGCCTTTTGTCGCTATTTATGCGTTGTTTTTGTTATGGCATCGACCGCGTTGGCGCACGGCGTTGTTGATGCTGTCCGGCGGCGTGCTGGGGCTGGCTTTGTCGGCCAGTTTGTGGCTGACGGCCGCGCTCGAGCTGCGAGCCGTGCGGATGAGCGCCCAGAGTATTCAGGTCAGCGGGTATTTTAATTACAAGGAACACTTGCGCGGGCTGGACCTGGTGCAGCCCAGGTTCTTTTTCGACTATGATGTCGCCCCCGGATCGACGCCATTTGCGATGGGCGCCGTGCAGGCGACCTTGATCGCCCTGGGCGCGCTGGTCACGTTGGCCTCTGACGCGCGCGCCAGAGGGCGTTTGCCGGGAGCAGGTATCTTTTGGGTGATCGGGCTGGCGTTGAGCACGCTTTTGATCACGCCGGTTTTGCGATGGCTGTGGGAACATTTGGCTATCTTGCAGATCGTCCAGTTTCCGTGGCGCTTTTTGTCGGTACAGGCGTTTTTCGGCGCGTTGATCCTGGGCCGGGCGGCGCGCGCGCTGCCTCGACCCTGGTGGTGGTCGATGGCCGGCGGGGCGTTGCTGATCGCGGCCGCGTTGGGCGGTCTCGCGCCAGAATATTTGCCGGTGAGAGACGCCGATCTCGGCGCGGAGCGACTGGCATTGTTCGAGTTGTTCACCACCAACATTGGCACAACGATTCGCGGCGAGTATTTGCCCATCGACGTCGAGCCGCGTCCCTACGCTTCGGCGGTGTCGCTGAACAACGGGGTCAAACCTGCGCCGGTCGCGTTGAACGGCGAGCGCGTGCAGGCCCGGTTGCTCGATCGGGACGCCCGTTCTGAGCGCTGGCAGGTCGTTGTGCCGGAGGAGGCGACGCGCCTGGCGTTTTACACGCTTTATTTTCCAGGTTGGCGGGCCAAAATCGACGGTAAGGCGGTCGAGATCGCCCCCTTGCCGAACAGCGGCTTGATCTCGCTGCCGGCGCCGGCGGGCCGCCACCAGATCGAACTCTGTTTTGGCCGGACGCCGGCGCGCTGGGCAGCCGATCTGGTTTCACTGCTTGCCGTTTTTGTGATTTTGGCGCTGGGTTGGCCTGTGGTCGGGTTGCTTTCCCGGCGACGTGTTTGCGCCATCTTGGTGGGGGGCGGCGCGCTGGTCATCGCCGGCGCGGCGCTGCTCGGCGGCTGGCTGTCGACGCCGCGCGGGGCAAACACGGTCGATGATTTGAGTATGGATTTTGACCGTATGCCAATGCTGCATCACAATCCGGCGGGCATTGATTTTGGCGGCCGGGCGCGTCTGGCGCGCTATACCTATAGCAAAGAGCGGGTGCAAAGCGGCGACGTGCTGACGGTGACGCTGACCTGGGCGCAGATTCAAGACGGCTGGCGCGCCGACCTGCAATTGGTTTCGCCGGCCGACGCGCATCAGGGATTTGCCCCCGCGCCGCCGCCGTTGGCTTTGGCCTGGGCACATCTCCAGGGCAACGAGACGAGGCACGTTTTGGCCGTTCCACCGGACGCCGCAAGTGGGTTGTATTATCTGGCGCTGCGCGTTTCTGACGACCAGGGGCCGGTACGGGCGCTGACCGCGCAGGGGAACACGCTGGGCACAATTTATTTGCGCCCGCTTTGGGTGGCGCGTTCTCGCCCGGCGGCGCAGGCGGGGCCGGTGCTGGCTCGATTTGGGGATCGTATTTTGCTGTATGACAACGTGCAGGTGACGGCGGCGGGCCAATATTGGGATGTCAAATTGACATGGCAGGCAGTCGCGCCGGCGCCGATCAATTATACCTGTTCGCTGCGGATGTTGGCCGCAGACGGATCGCCGATCGCGCAGCGAGATTTCGAAGGGGGGCCGGGATACGGCTTTTGGCCCACGTCGGCCTGGGCAGTGGGCGAGCGGGTGACGGATCGCTTGCGCCTGCCGGCGCCGCCCGGCGTTCGCGCCGAGGACGCGGCGGCGGTCGCCATTGTCCTGTACGATCGTTCGCAGCCCAATTTTCCGGCGGCCGGATCGGTGGTGGCGCCGCTGGTCGAACGAGAGCACCGTTATGATCTGCCGGCGATGGGACATCGCGTTGGAGCAGATTTTGGCGGGCGGGTCAAGTTGCAAGGGTATGATTTGATACGTGAAGAATCGACGATCAGGTTGAAATTGCACTGGCAAAGCATACGAAAAATGCCGGGGGATTACAGTATTTTTGTCCACCTCTATGATCCGCAAAGCGAAGAGATCGTGTCGCAGGCCGATGTGCGCCCGCTCAATGGGCTGTACCCCACCAGTTGGTGGCGGGTTGGTGAAGTGATCAGCGATCAGGTGACGCTGTCGCTGGCCGGCGTGGCGCCGGGCGAGTACGCGCTGGCCGTTGGGCTGTACGACCCGCAAGATGGGGCGCGTTTGCCGGTTACGGCGGCATCTGGACAGGCGGCGGCCGACGGGCGGCTGGTTTTGAGCTTGTTCCGAATCGAGTGAACCTGTCGCCGGGCGTCTCCGGCCAAGTACTAGAGGGTGCATTTTGCCGTTGGGGACAGCCGAGTTTTGCCGAGAAAGTGCCGTTTTTAGCCAAGGCACGGTCAAAGCACTGTTTTTTCAACCGTGCTCCCATTCTCAAGACGCCAGTCGCCCCGAACTAGAAATACACCACTATGTAAAGTACCGCTTGCGCATGGTTTCGGTTTCGGGTATAATAAATATGACCTATATAGATGTCATACAGATCAAGTCGATGGTCAGACAAGCATCCTGTTCGCTTCCGGCTCGATACGGGTCGGGTAACAGCAGCAAGGAGAAGGTTAGCGATGGAGATGGATTGGGAAGAACCGGTTGAGGAAAAAAAGCAGGGTATGGGAGCAGGTGGGGTCGGCGCGGTTTTGTTCATCGTCATGACGATGATTGTTGCGTTGTGCTATGTCACGATCTTTATCAACCCGCATGTCCCCTTTAACCCGTTTCCGCCTTTTCAAGTCACAATTCCGACGGCGGCAGTTGTTGCTGCAATGACGCCGACGACGCCGCCCACGTTCACGCCGCCGCCGACATTTCCGCCGACATGGACGCCAACAACGACACCGACGCCGACGATGACCAGAACGCCTCGTCCAACAGCCACGCCAACCTATACGCCGGGACCGGTGCCGCCCTTTTCGCTTTACTGGGACCCGATTTATACCAGCCAAAGGTTGTACGCCAATCAAAAGCCGGGCGAGTGGTGGACGGGCGTGGCCGGTGAGATCACCGATCGCAAAGGCAAACCGGTGCCCGACGAGATCGTCAGGATTTGGGATGATCGGGGGCACGCCTGGGAGACAAAGAGCGGCGACGCCTCGGAATACGGGGACAAGTATGGATCGGCGATGGGCGGGCACGGCACCTATGCGTGGTGGGAGCAGTTTTTGTTCGACAGCTGCCAAAATTCATTCCCCATTCATGTTCAGGTGATCCGCAACGGCAAGGGCGTCTCCCCGGTCGTCAATGTCACCACCACCGGAGATTGCAGCAAGAATTTGATCTTGATTCATTTCCGCAAGAATTACTAGGGCGCATTTCATTCATTGGCTCTCTTACACCTGGTCATTCCAGATCGGGGATCGCTTTGGGCGCAAAAAACACATCTTTGGTCTCTGCGTTGAGCCTATTTTTTGCAACCAGGTAAAATTTCCCCAAGTTTCATCGTGAACGTTGCGTTGGTCCGGGGGGCAAGACACACAAATGGCCTTGCACAGTACGCTCGTGTCCGACATTATGGATGATATGGATCCACAGCTGTTGGATTTTATCCAGAAACATGTCACCACCTTTACGCGGTGGAATCTGATCAAGTTTTTTTATGAAAATGTCAACACACAAGACACGGCCGCAAATTTGGCCCGGTATATTGGACGCGCAATCGAGTTGGTGCAGCAACAAGCCAGCCAACTGGTCGACGAAGGCATTTTGTTGTCATTTCAGCAAAGTGGGCATACGATTTATACTATAACCCAGGATCAAGATATTCAAAAAATAATTGCCGATTTGATTGAAATGTCGCAGGAGCGGACATTTCGGATGCAATTGGCGTATCATGTCCTGCGTGCGGGAGGTCAAGTATGACAGAGCGAGTTCGTACTGGCGTGAACGGTCTGGATAAAGTGCTTTCAGGGGGATTTGTTCGCGGGTCTGCCGTTTTGTTGCAAGGCGCTCCAGGAACGGGCAAAACGACCCTGGGGCTGCAATATCTGCACACGGGGATTGTGCAGGACGATGAACCGGGACTATTGGTGACCTTTGAAGAATTCCCTTACTCGCTGTACCGCGACGCCAACACGTATGGGTGGGATTTGCGCGCACTGGAAGAGGCCAACAAACTGCGGATCATTTTCACGTCTCCGCACATCTTGCTTTCCAGCCTACAGTCGCCGACCAGCCCGCTCAGCCGGACGATCGTCGAGTGGGACGTAAAGCGTGTTGTGCTGGACAGCATGGCCCATTTTACCCGCCTGACACGCGATCCAAGCAAATTGCGCAATATTTACAGCACGGTCATCAATGCGTTCAAACGAGAGGGCATCACCTCGTTGTTGATCAGCGAGAGCAGCTCGCAGAAAATATACTCGGACCGCGGGCGGTTGGCCTATGTTGTCGATACGATCATGATGATGCGTTATGTCGAAGTAAACAGCGCCATGCAGCGCGCATTGTTTGTACTCAAGATGCGCGGCAGCACGCACTCGAAGGGCATTCACCGCTTTGAGGTGACCCAAAACGGCATCGTCGTCAAGGAACAGTTTCAGGATTTGCAGGGCGTGTTGACCGGTATGCCGTCGCGTATGTCCAGGCGTCGATGATGGGCCGCTAAATCTCTGGTTACGAAAACACCAGCCAGTTTGGTTGGTGTTTTTTGCTGATGTACGAGCCGATTCGTTTGCCAAAACGGAGAAAACCCGTATAATTGTATTGTTGTCAAGCAATTACTGTTGCCCCAACCGCCGTTGTCGGTCGGGGCGCTGTTGTGATAGTTTGTTTAGTACAGAGGAACAGGAGGCTTTTCTAGATGACAAAGAAATGGGTGTACCTGTCGCGTAACGGCGAGCAGGAATATACCAAGGTATTGGGCAAACAGCCCACCCTGGGTGAGATGAAGATCATTTTCGGCGGCAAAGGGGCCGGCTTGATGGCGATGACGGCGTCCGGCGCGCCGGTACCGCCCAGTTTTACGATCACCACCGAGGCGTGCGTGGCCTATATGGACAGCGGTGATTTTCCTGCCGGGATGTGGGAGCAAGCGCTTGAGGCGATGAAAGACCTCGAAGCGCAGACCGGCAAGAAATTTGGCGATCCCGAAAACCCGCTGCTGGTTTCGGTTCGCTCCGGCGCACGCCAGTCGATGCCGGGGATGATGGATACCGTGCTCAACCTCGGCCTGAACGACGAGACGCGCGCCGCGCTGGCCCGGCTGACCGGCAACGAGTGGTTTTCATACGACGCTTACCGCCGTTTCATCACCATGTTTTCCGATATTGTGATGGATTATTCGCGTCACCACTTTGAGAGCAAACTCGATGATTTGAAGGCCAGAGAAGGGATCAAGCTGGATACCGATGTCAGCCTCGACGGCTTGAAATCCCTGGTGGTCGAGTACAAGAATATGTACAAGACCCAATTCGGCGAGGATTTTCCCACCGACCCTTACAAACAGCTCGGGCTGGCGATCAAGGCCGTGTTCGGCTCGTGGAACGCCGCGCGCGCCATCGCTTACCGTGAGCACGAAGGCATTCCCCACGAGTGGGGCACCGCCGTCAACGTTTGCACGATGGTCTTTGGCAATATGGGTGACGATTCGGCAACGGGCGTGGCCTTTAGCCGCAGCCCCAGCAGCGGCGAACACGAATTTCTGTACGGCGAATTTCTGGTCAATGCGCAAGGCGAAGACGTGGTCGCCGGCATCCGCACCCCACAGCAGATCAGCCTGGCCGGCTCTCGCGCCTGGGCCAAATTCCGGGACATTTCGGAACAAGAGCGCGCCGCCAAATACCCCAGCCTCGAAGAGGTTATGCCAGATACCTATAAAGAATTTCTCGGCATCGTCGATATGCTCGAACATCACTATCGCGATATGCAAGATATGGAGTTTACCATTGAGCGTGGCCGGCTGTGGATGCTCCAAACCCGCGTGGGCAAGCGTACCGCCGCCGCCGCGATCAAGATCGCCGTCGATCTGGTCAACGAGGGCGTGATCAGCAAGGACGAAGCCGTGATGCGCGTCGAACCGCAGCACGTCGATCTGATGATGCGCCCCAGCTTTGACCCGGCAGCCCCGAAAACGCTGCTGGTCAAAGGCCTCAACGCCTCGCCCGGCGCGGCCGTGGGGGTGGCAATTATGGACGCCGCTCGCGCCAAAGAAGCCGCCGATGAGGGCAAAGCGGTCATTCTCGTTCGCCCGGAAACTTCGCCCGACGACGTGCCCGGTATGCTTGCCTCCAAGGGCGTGCTGACCCAAAAGGGCGGCGCGACCTCGCACGCTGCCGTGGTGGCGCGCGGCAACAACATTCCCTGCGTCGCCGGCTGTGAAGAGATTTCGGTCGATCTGGGGCGCCGCCAGTTCACCGCCCCCGGCGGCGTGATCGTCAAAGAAGGCGATGTGATCTCGATCGACGGGTTCAGCGGCGAGGTGTTCCAGGACAAAGTGCTGCTCAAGGACGCCAACTATGAAGATCAGACCGAGTTGAAAATCTTGCTCGGTTGGGCCGACGAAATCCGCACCCTGGGCGTGCGCACCAACGCCGACTATCCTGTCGACGCCAAGCGCGCCATCGCTTTTGGCGCCGAGGGCATCGGCTTGTGCCGCACCGAGCACATGTTCTTTGATGAACGCGCCCGCGACGCTGTGGTTCAGATGATCATTGCCGACACCCAGGAAGCGCGCGACGCCGCGCTGGCCGAAATGCTGCCTTTCCAGGAGCAGGATTTCGAGGGCATTTTCGAGGCGATGGACGGCAAACCGGTGATCATGCGCCTGA
>CAYZYE010000016.1:0-15704 GCA_964481205.1 uncultured Anaerolineae bacterium
ACCCCCAAATTGAAATGTTCCCTTGCGCACAGATGCTTTGCCGTTTCGCGTGTACGGGTGTAAAATAGAAAAATTGGCCGCTTGGCAACACCACAAACTCGAATATGTTGATGGAGGAAAGTATGGTCGATCAATTTGATATTGTCGTCGTCGGCGGCGGGCCGGGCGGGTACGTGGCCGCGCTGCGGGCCAGCCAGTTGGGGTCCCGGGTGGCGTTGGTCGAAGACAAGTACCTGGGCGGCGTGTGCCTGAATGTCGGTTGTATTCCAACCAAGGCTTTGCTGCGCAGCGCAGAGGTTTATGAAACGATACGCAACGCCAGGAAATTCGGTATTCGTGTGCAGGGCAAGGTCGAGCCGGATTGGGCGGCGATGCAAAAGCGCAAGGCGCAGATTTCGGGGCGTTTGACCAGGGGCGTCGGTTCGCTGCTCAAGAGGGCCAATGTGACCGTCTTGGATGGGCGGGGCCGGCTGCTCGATGCGCGCACGGTCGAGGTGACGGGCGCGGACGGCGCCGTTCGGCAGGTGAGCGCAGAGCGGGTGATTCTGGCGACGGGATCGCGCCCGATTAAACTGCCTTTGCCCGGCTTTGATTTGCCGGGTGTGCTCGACTCGACCGGGGCGCTGGCGTTGGAGACGTTGCCCCGGCGGTTGTTGATCGTCGGCGGCGGGGTGATCGGTGCCGAGTTTGCGACCTTGTTTGCCACATTGGGCGTCGAGGTGACGATCGTCGAGATGCTTGAGCGGATGTTGCCCATGTTGGATGCCGAGATCGGCCAGGCGGTACGCAAGTCGCTCAAGCGGCGCCAGGTCAAGATGTATTTCGAGAGCAAGGCCGGACGGGTGGAGCAAAACGGCGACGCGCTGGTCGTGGTCGCCGAGACGCCGGACGGCGAGCAGCGCTTTGAGGTGGACAGGGTGCTGGTTTCGGTGGGGCGGCGGGCCAATACCGGGAACCTGGGTCTGGAAGCGGTGGGAGTCGAGACCAGGCGCAACGGGATCGCCGTCGACGAGCGGATGGCGACCAGTGTGCCGGGTATTTATGCCGTCGGTGACGTGACCGGCGCGTGGTGGCTGGCGCATGTGTCCTCCAAAGAAGGCGTGGTCGCTGCCGAGAATGCCTGCGGGCGCGCGGCCAGGATGAATTACAAGACTGTGCCTTCGTGTGTGTTTACCCATCCAGAGGTGGCCAGCGTGGGGCTGACCGAAGCCCAGGCCGTCGAGCAAGGCTACGAGGTGCAGGTCGGGCGTTTTCCAATGATCGCCAACGGCAAGGCGTTGACCTACGGCGAGCGCGAGGGTTGGGTCAAGGTGATCGGCGAAGCCAAATATGGCGAGATCCTGGGGGTACACATTGTCGGCGCGCATGCCAGCGATTTGATCCTGGAAGGCGGGTTGGCCTTGAGTATGGAGGCGACGATCGACGAGATCGAGGCGACGATCCACGCCCATCCCACATTGGGAGAGAGCATTGTCGAAGCGGCGTTGGCAGCGCGCGGGTTGGCGTTGCACGTTTGAGTGAGATGATTTTTTAGGAGTTTTTATGTCTTTTATCGTTGATTTTGAACCGATTGGCCGTCGCGTTGAGGCCGAGGCGGGTTCAAGTATTCTCCAGGCGGCGCAGCGCGGCGGCGTGGGGATTGCCGCGGTGTGCGGCGGGGCCGGCACATGCGGTCGATGCCTGGTGCAGGTGATGTCGGGGGCGGTTTCGCCGCCGGAAGAAAATGAGTTGAAACGGCTTTCCGCGTCGCGCATCGAGCAAGGCTTTCGGCTGGCCTGCGTGGCCCAAATTCAGGGCGACCTCAAGGTCAATGTGCCGGCCTCGTCGCTGACGACCGCACAGCGCACTCAGGTTGAGGGGCGAGAACTGGACGTGCCGTTCGATCCGGTGGTGCAGACGCATTTGGTACAGTTGCCGCCGGCCGCGCGCCGGGATTTGCGCTCGGATGCGACGCGGTTGTGCGATGTTTTGCGTGCGCAAGGCGTCGATTGTGCGGGCATCGACTTGAGCGCGGCGCAGCGTCTGCCCGACGTTCTGCGCGAATACGCCTGGCGAGTGACCGCGGCATTGATCGATGGTCAGGTGGTGCGTGTGCTGCCGCCGGGCAATCCGCCGTTGGGTCTGGCCGTTGATCTGGGTAGCACCAAGGTAGCCGGCTATCTCGTCGATTTGACGACGGGCGAGACGTTGGCCTCGCATGGAATGATGAATCCGCAAATCGCTTATGGCGAGGATGTGATGGCGCGGCTGACCTATGTCGGGCAGAATCCAGGCGGCGCCAGGCTGCTGCAAAGGGTGATCGTGCAAGGGTTGGACGAGTTGGCCTGTACGTTGTGTGTGCAGGCGGGGCAGGAAGCGGTGGACATTGTCGAGGCGGTGATTGTCGGCAATACGGCCATGCACCATTTGCTGCTCGGTTTGCCGACCCGGCAGCTCGGTGAAGCGCCTTATGTGGCCGCGCTCAGCGAGCCGTGTGATCTGATGGCGCGCGATATTGGTCTGGCCTGCGCGCCGGACGTGTTTATTCATATTTTGCCCAACATTGCCGGGTTTGTCGGCGCCGATCATGTGGCGATGCTGCTTGGTTCGGGCATTTACAAGGCCCAAGATGTGGTGTTGGGGCTGGATATTGGCACCAATACCGAGGTTGCGCTCAAGGTGGGGGATCGGCTGCTGACTTGTTCGACGGCGTCGGGGCCGGCGTTTGAGGGGGCGCATATCCAGGCCGGGATGCGCGCCGGGCCGGGGGCGATCGAGCGTGTGTGGCTGAACGGCGACGAGGTGGCGATTCAGGTGATCGATGACACGCCGCCGGTTGGGCTGTGCGGGTCGGGCATTCTCGACACGGTGGGGCAGCTGCGCAAGATCGGCTTGCTCAACGATCTGGGGGGTATGTCATTGGCCCACCCGCGCGCGCGGATGGGCGACGGCGGCCCCGAGTTTGTGTTGGTGTCCGGCGAGGAGAGCGGGAATGGACGTGAGATCGTCTTTACGCGCGGCGATGTGAGCGAGATTCAGCTGGCCAAGGGGGCGATGCGCGCCGGCGTCGAGGTGTTGATGCACCAGGCCGGGATCGCGGTCGAGGATTTGGATCGCATCGTGATCGCCGGGGCTTTTGGTTCGTACATTGATGTTCGCAACGCGCTTCGCGTGGGCATGTTTCCGCAACTGCGGCAAGACCAATTCGAGCAGGTTGGCAATGCGGCGGGTGTGGGCGCGCGGCTGGCGCTCATTTCGAGGGCGCAACGCGAGTTGGCGAACGAGATCGCCAAACGGGCGCAGTATGTCGAGTTGACCAACGACCCGCGTTTTACGATGGCTTTTACCGAGGCGATGATGCTGCCATAGTCAGAAGGACGGAATTTCCAGCTATTGAGTACAAGAAGGTATTTGGGTGGATTGGTTCAATGTTTGTATTGCATGGTTGCGCCGGCCGGGAACACGAGGTTTTTGATGAACGTGTCGATTGGTTCGACGAG
The DNA here is from genome assembly GCA_964481205.1 of uncultured Anaerolineae bacterium. Taxonomy (GTDB): domain Bacteria; phylum Chloroflexota; class Anaerolineae; order JAFGEY01; family JAFGEY01; genus CAYRXM01. Next base: position 3,480 of record CAYZYE010000016.1, read on the forward strand.
CAGCGCGCCGTCGGTATAGGTTACGCCTCGACCATAGTCCAGGGAGAACGTCTTGTCGCCTGCGTAGACAATGTCATAGCTCCTGGTACCGCCGCCAATCTCGAGTTCGTCCGGCTCGACCCGCTTGATGGACGAGCAGTCGACGGTTTGGAGATGTTCAAAGAGTTTTTTTGTCTCTTGCTCGTCAACCTGGATTTTCCAGACGCCCTCATTGACCGTTGTGTCCGCTGTCTTGCCTTTTCTGGTCAAAGTCACCTGGTCGCTGGTGATGACGATCCGCTCAGACAATTGCATTTCCGGCGAGATCGTTCCCGATTGCTCTGTGTACGAGACGCGATAGATTTCTTGCATATACCGGACTCTGGTGCAGCCCGATACACATGAACCGAACAGCGCCGTCAGTATGAAAAACAATCTGATTTGCATGCTTTTTCCGATCCTGGCTCCAACTCTAGTTTCCGGTAAATGCGATTCAGTCCAGTGGATCCAATGTGGACAGGCTGGCCCGCTTGGAATGACAGCTCATACAAGGTACGCGATGAAACGTCTGTAGCGTGACCACGTGATCGATCGGCGTCGTAAAAGTGAGCAACACGCGCACATGATCGGGTGCGGTTTCGGCGTCGCGCATTTGCCACATCCGGTGCGCGTCTGCGCCCGGCCCAACGCGGATCACGTCGTTGCCGTATCGCATCGTGCCGTATCCTCGTTTAAGGAACAAGACCTGCCCGGCCTGCGGTTTGAGACACAGTTCGTCCGTTTCCCAGACGCCGCCGGGCGGAAAATCGAGCGCCATCTGCGCGGTGACGCCGTCCAGCCCCTCGACCGTTCGATAATGCAGCGAAAAACCGTCGTCTATGACTTGCACGGCCAACGTGCTCGCGCAAGGTGGCAGTGGCCGGTAGTCGCGTTCTGCCGCCGCCTCGCGCCACCGGCTGTTGGGCACGCGACGCCCCAGGGGCAGATCATACCCCGGCCGGTGCAGGCCGCGCTGCCCATCTGACCGCAGCAGCGCAACGCCATTGGACACCGTCAACGCATCGCCGACAAAGCGCCCCATGCCAAAATAGCTCTGGCTGATCTTGACGCTGCTCAATTCGGCCTGACCATAGCTCAAGTCCAGCAGCCGCGTTGTCCTCGTAAACAAGGTCAAACTCGCGTCGCCGCGCCGGGCGCGCCAAACGCCGTTGAGCGGAAAATGCCGGGCATAAGCTGTCGGCAATGCCGGCGCGCCGGCCAACGCCGGGTCGCCGTATTTGAGCAGAACATAACATAGCCAGTTCAACGCATCGGTTCCCGGCAGCGACGTTCGATCCCACAAAAATTGCGCCGCCCGGACAAATTGGGGGCGACCGGCGACGTGGGCGCAGTGCAAATAGGGCGCGGTCAGGCTGGTCGGCGTCTTTTTTGTGCCATAGTCCTGCCGCCGCGACAGCCCGGTTTCGGCCGTGCCGTCGGCGTTCAACAGGTACAGGTTGAATTCGAGGTTGGCCTCGGCCGCCTGCCGCGCCGTTTCGATGCCCAGCAGGTCGTACAGCAACAGCAGCGAGCGATCGTTCACCGCGTCGTACACCGCAATGCTGCGTTCGATGAACGCGCCCTCAGCATCGACATCAAACCCCTCGGCCAGATAGGCGTCGATCCCCGGCCGCACTTTTAGATTGGTGAACAGTTGCCCCGCTTGCGCCAGCGCCGAGGCGATCACCCAGCGGTGGTTGGGCGTGTGAAAGCCGCCGCTCAACAGACCGGGCACGGCTCGCCGCACAAAAATTTCCAGCCTGGACAGCAAAGCTGCCCAATTCTGGTCGCGCCGGGCCAGCGGACGCCCCAGTTCGATCAGCGGGCACAATCGCTGCACGGCAAAGCCGGTGTCTGGGGCCGAGTCATAGTTGCACGTGATCAGATCGATCAACCCGTTGGCGCGCTGGACGCGCAGCAGGTAATCGACGCCCAGGCGGGCGCGTTCGAGCCACATTTCGGCCTGGGGACATTGTCCCGCCGACGCCAGGAACAGGTAGCCGCAGCTCGCTGCCAACATTGCCGTGCTGCCCGCATCGGCGACGCCGAAATTGGGATTGATGTATGCCCCCACGGGAGCATCTGCACCGGCGTCCCCACCACGCGCCTCGACGAGTTGGTTGTCCAAAACGCGCGCGACCTGCGCGGCTAAAATATCGATCACGTGATCAAGGGTCAAACTGCTCATTTCACCTCCCAAGGTTATGCTAGTGCGATGAACACCCGGCTGCCACGGTCGGATGATAAGCCTAGTTTATCATATTACGGCACCGTTGTCCATAGGTTTCAAGACACCGCAAGTCTGGTTTTCCAGAGTTGCCCCAAGCGGCAAATGTACCCGCGCGGCGTCCTTCCTTGACCGGCATGTGGTGACATGCTATAATGACCACATCAATCACCGTTTTTGCCCGAGTTGTATTTTCAGCGCAGAGGTTGTCCGTGTTGCCAACACTCGATGTTTCGTTTCCCATATTTGCCGCGTTAATTTGCACCGGTTTGACGGTTGCCATTTTGAGCACTCGGCAACTGGATCAAAGGCTGGTCCGGCTTTTGGCGGCCTTTTTTATTGCCAGTATGCTGTGGAATATTTCTTTGGCCTGGTCGTCGGGCGAGAGGCCGCTGCTGGTTCAATGGGCCACCGTGTTATGCAGCGTGTCGTTGGGTATTTTATTCTGGCGCATCGCCGGATTTGGTCAAGAGCAGGCTGAAAACATGACGCGCTGGTTGATCTTGGGCGGCGCCGGCGCGGCACTGGCCGGTTTGGCGATCTGGGGCGCATCGCTGGCCGGCCAAGAGTTGTTTCTGAAAACCTGGTCCTATCAAGCGGGCGCGGTGATCGTTTGGCTGGTCTTTGCCACGCAAGGACTTGCCGCTGCCGGCGGGGTATGGCCGACGGTGTGGACAAAAGCTTGCCGTTACTGGTGCGCGGCGTTCGTGGCGTTGGGGTTGAGTGTCGGCGGGGTGTTGTGTGCCTGGTCGCCGTGCGAGTGGCTTGCGCCGGCCTGGAATGCGTTCGGCGTGATTGCCATAACCATGGCCGTGTTGGCGAAAAACCAGGTCGAGATGCGCTCGGTGTTTCGGCACTTGTTTGTGTACATTGCCGCGACTTTGTTGACCGGGCTGGTTCTGGTTGCTTTTTTATTGATTGCGCCGGAAATATTTGCGGGGCCGGTCTTGATCTTGGGGGTGATCATTGCCTCCGGTACTTTGGGCGTTGTTTATCAGGTCGTCTATCGCGTGGTTCGCAAGTCGATCGATCGATTGTTGTTGGGTGATACGATCGATTATTCCGAGTATTTACGTACCTATAACAAGCAAATCAGGAATGTTCTCGACCCTGAGCAGTTGGTCGAAATGATAATGTCGGTCGTTCACGAGGCGTTGAGCGTTGAGCGGGGCGCATTGTTGGTGAGCAGCGAAGGCGACGATGATCTGGGTAATGTGACGTTTCATGTGGTTGGCGAGTTGGACGTTCCGGCTCTTACGTCGCCGCCGTTTCGCGCGTTCAGTCCGCTGATGAATGACTTGCGCCACAAGGGTCTGGCGTTGAGCCAGGAGGCGCTCGACACGGAACCGCGTTTTCAGATTGTGCATGCCCAAGAACGGGACTGGCTCAAATCGCTCGCGGTCGAGTTGTACGTGCCGATCCGCTCCCGCAGGCAGTTGGTCGGCATCCTCGCGCTGGGGCAGCGGAAAAATGGTCAGGCGTTTCGCGCCGACGAGATCGAATTTTTGAGCGAGTTGGCCGACCGCAGCGGCTTTCCGCTAGAGAACGCCCGGCTGTTTGGCTATATGAAGACCCTCAACACAGTGTTGAACCGCCTGTACGTCGATCGCGACGTGGTCAACAGGCGCATGCAAGAGATGGACAAAATCAAGTCGGCGTTTATCGGCGTGATCACGCACGAACTGCGCAGCCCGTTGGTGGGCATTGACTTTTCGTTGCAGCTGCTCAAGCGTCAAATGGGCGATCTGTCGCCGCAGCAGCAAGAGCCAATCACCGACATTGTCAACGGTTTTGCGCGCTTGAAGACAATGATCGACGAGCTGGTCACTTTTGCTGCTTTTTTGTCCAAACAAGGCGATCTGCGCATCCAGGAGATCGATTTCGAGGCGGTGCTGCGTGAGGCGGTCGAGCCGCTGGAAGTGATGGCCCAATTTCGTCAGATTTCGGTCGCGGTCCACGTCGAGGATGGACTGCCGCACATTTGGGCCGATCGGGAGCGGCTTTCCGAGGCGATCTCGCACCTGGTTCATAATGCCATCAAGTTCAACCAGCCACAGGGCAAGATCGATATTTCGTGCGTCACCGACGGCAGTGAAGGGATTCGCTTTCAGGTTGTGGACACTGGCGTGGGCATCGAGAATGCCAAGTTGGAGCGAATCTGGGACAGTTTTTCCCAGTCGGCGGATCCATTGCGTCGCGGCGTCGAGGGGCTGGGGTTGGGGTTGGCATTGGTCAAATATGTGGTCAACGCGCACGGCGGCAAGCTGTGGGCGCGCAGTCGTTTGGGCGAGGGCAGTACCTTTGGTTTCTCGCTGCCGATCAACCGGCCGCTGACGCTGCCGGAAGTTGAGATGCCGTTTATTCTGCCAAATCAAGATCAATCGTGGGGGCGGTAAGAGCGTTCCAGAATTTAAATTATCCCAGCCTGCTCGGCCTGGATTGCCAAATCCGGCGAAAGCAACGTGGAATAGTTATTTTTCTGGAAACGCAAGCCGGTACCGCTCGCTGTCTGGATCGGCGTATATCGAGTGTGGGGGGTGGTATGAACATTGCCCAAATCAGCGTGCCTCTGGTTTTGCTCATTGTCTATCTGTTTTTGTTTGCCTGGATGCTTTTCAAGCGGCGCGTCAGAACCAGGGGCGAGCGTTTGCTGGTCTTGTATTTGCTTGTCTCGGCATTGTGGCATGTGCTGATCACGATTCGCTGCGCGGTGTCTCCGGCCAGCGTATGGTTTGTCGTCATCGAGCGCGTCGCGCTGGCTGGGCAGGTGCTGCTGTCCGTTGTCTTTTTGCTCTTGATCTATGAATTTCTGCGCCAGACATCCCGGTTTGCGATGTCCTGGTTGGTATTGAGCGTGTTGTACGTGGTGGGAGTCGTTCTGTTGACGCCAGAGCTTGTCCCGCTCAATTTGGGCGATGTGATGATCGCTTCCTGGCAAATTGGCCCCGAAACCGTCGTGCAGGTGCTCAGTATCCTGGCCTGGGGTCTCTTTACGTTTGCGACCATTGCGACGATCTGGCGCGTGTATCGACAGACGACCAGTCCAATGCACCGCAATCGTTATCGCTATCTGCTGTTGTCGCTGCTGGTGCTGGTCGTCGGCGACGCATTTTTCGTGTCGGGGCAGGCGCCGTTCAAATTGTTTGGCATCGGGGCGCGTCTGTGCAGCACGCTGGTCCTGGTATTGGTTGCGCTTCGACACAGTCTGTTAGACATCAAAACGCTGTATCGACATACGCTAAGTTATCTGGCAGTGACACTGATTACGATTTTTGTGGGCTGTGTTTCTGTTATCGTGACCATCGAGCTGTTTGGGGTCAAGGATATGTTGAGCGGCGCGCTGATCTCGACAGGCGTGGTTTCTTTGTTGCTTTCTTTTGCCAATGTGCCCATACACCGTGCGGTTCAACGGGCGGTGAACCGGCGCTTGTTCCACATCGATGCCGACTATGACGCCGCGCTGCGCGTTTATGGTGAAAAAGTGATCGAGACGCTGCGCCTGGAGCTGCTCGCGGATTTGGTCGTCGATACATTGGTTCACACCACGGGCATCGACACGGGGGGACTGTACCTGGTCCGCGAGGGGCAACGCGAGATCGGCGGAGTGCTGCTCGATCCGATCAACCTGGTCGGGCCGGTTGAGCCAGAGCCGTTCGAGCTTGGCGCCGACAGCGTTTTGGCCGTTCGTCTGCAAGAGTCGGACGCGCCGATCGCCCAGTTTGACATCGACTTGCGCGCCGAGTTTGCCGGCATTCCCGAACGAGAACGAGCGTGGCTGCATGCGCTGCGCGTCGAGTTGCTGATGCCAATTCACACCAGTGAAAAGTTGGTTGGCGTGATCGTACTGGGCGCCAAGGGATCGGGCGAGGTGTACACGCTCGACGAAATCAGCTGGCTCAAGGCGTTGGCCGCGCAAACGGCAGTAGCCCTGCAGAACGCGCGTCTGTTCGATCAGGTCGAATCCATGTCGATCGATATGATGCGTCTGAACGCCGATTTGGAATTGGCCTACCAACGGCTGCAAGAGGTCGATCAACTAAAGTCGGACTTTATTGGCGTGATCACCCACGAGTTGCGCAGTCCTTTTGTCTCGGCCGGGTTCTCGGTTCAACTGCTCGAGCGGTACGTCGAGAGAAAAATGTACGACGAGCTGCACAGCCAGATTCAGCAGCTCAACAACGAACTGGCCGATGGACGTAAAATGATCGACAAGATTATTTCTTTTGCCTCATTATTGAGCAAGCAAGGCCAACTCGAATTGGAAGAGACAGATATGGAAGCATTGATCCACGAGGCGGTGGCGCCGCTGGAAAAGTTGGCCCAGTCTCGTGATGTTGCTGTATCCTTTCACCTTTCTTCCAAACTGCCTGCAATCAATGTCGATCGCGAGCGAATGGGCGAAGCGATCTATCACATGGTTCACAATGCGATCAAGTTCAACCGCGAGGGTGGAAACGTCAGAATCGCGTGTTGGCCCAAAGAATCGATGCTGGTGTTCAAGGTGGACGATAGCGGGCGCGGCATCCCCGAAGAAAAGTTGGCGACGATTTGGGATGCGTTTACGCAAGGCGCGGACGGCGTCAAACGCGGAGTCGAGGGGCTGGGGCTGGGGCTTCCGCTGATCAAATTTGTCGTCGAGGCGCACAATGGTCAGGTCTGGGCGTCCAGCGATGAAGGACATGGCTGTACCTTTGGATTTCGCATTCCGATCAAAGCTGCGCCCGAACCCGTCACCGCGCCACCGCCAACCGCCGAGATCGCACAGGAATGACCACAACTCGCCAGTTCGATTTTAAGAAACGGACGGCTTGTGGTATAATCAAATCAGAATAAAATGGCCTGATTGCTAGATCGGGGGGTGTTCGCGCCAAGGGAGTAACGATGGAACATAAAATCATATCCTTGCGTCCCCCAGTCAAAGAGTGGATCCGCCCTCTGCTGTCCTTGTACTCGTATTGGGACCAAAAACGTCAGTTCAACGCCTGGATCGAAGATCTGCGCTACCGGTTGGAAGGAAAAGGCGGGCGAGACATCTTTCACGTGGTGATGGATCGCGCCAACCCGGTGGCAGCGTTGGACGTGTCTTCGCCACGCACTGATCTGCGCGTGGGGTGCGCTCATCGCCTGTTTGTACATCCAGATTATCGCCACCAGGGGTTGGCGCGCAATCTGCTCAAACATGCTTTCGAGCGTTTTCGGGCTGATGGCGGCCAGTTTATGATGTTGAACAGTGGTTGGGATACCAGTTTGTATCACCTCTATCAAGAATTTGGCTTTCAAGAGGTGCGGCGTGACCCCTGGAGCGACGGCGTGTTGATGGCTCGCACGGTCGGCGGGCAGTCCTTTGACCAGTGGCTGTCATCGTACTTTGCGCCGACAGATTCGGTCAAAACGGTGCAGCTCTCGCCCGGTCACTGGGCCTCGTTGATGCTGTTGTGCAATCAGGATTTTCCGCATCTGGTTCACCATTATGCATTGGGCATTCTGGGCGACTGGGCCGTCGATGGGCGGTTGTTGGGTTTTTTCGACACCCTGGAAACGGGCAAGGGCATTGCCGTTGGGTTGCAGACACCCGGCGGGGCCTTGATCGGGGTGGCGACCTTGATGCCATTTCTCGATCCCTGGCCGATCGCTTCTTACCAGCAGCATATTCGCCTGTTGGACATTTGGCTTCACCCCAATTTTGAACATTATACAGCGCATTTATTGCACGAAATTCTTGTTTGGACCCATCCTTTGCCCGATCAGGTCGAACATCTGTTGGCTTTTGTGGAAACGAGCCGCCAAGAGTTGTGCCGGGCGTTCGATCAAGAGTCGTGGCGTCCGGTTGCGCAGCTGGATCAGCGTTACCAATTGCAAGATGGGCAGGCCGTCGATCTGGTCATTTACCGGAAGGACAAACCCGCGCTGGTCAGTTGATGTAAGGCTTGTCCAGTTTTCACCATGTCCCCGAACCTGATTATTTTGTGTCAGGAGGCCACTGAAAGACCCAGGATTAACCAAGAACATTTGGGATAAAGTCAATCCGCGGACGCAGAGATCATCTTGTATCTGTCCTGGCATTATTTTTCTGGAATTGCCTAAACTAAGAATCTATCCCTATGCACGACTATGGGAGCGATTTTTCGGATAGGCTCTAAATACTCGTCTGCACAAGACCCGGTGTCCCACGATACGTCGTGGGTCACTTTTTTTTCCCCCCAAAAAACAATGCTGGGGGATCATTGGAGGATGCAATGCTGGCAAGTCGTTTGCACAAATTGATGCGCCTCGAGCGCGCCGCCGGTGTGGACTGGGTTGTTTTGGTGCCCGGCCCCAACCTGACCTATGTCAGCGGGCTGACTTTGTTTGTCTCCGAGCGCCCGATTGTCGCGTTTTTTCCCCAGGATGAACGCAAACGGCCGGCGATCTTGATTCCTGAACTCGAAAAGGGGCGGGCCGCCAGGGCGGTGGCGGGGCAGGCCGATTTTTATCCTTATACCGATCAAGGCGGATACGCCACGGCGTTTGTGCAAGCCGCCGAGGCGCTTGCGCTGGACGGCAAACGGGTCGCCGTCGAGTACCGGCAGATGCGTGTGCTCGAACTGCGCCAACTCGAAGCCGCTGCGCCGCACGCCGATTTTGTCGCTCTCGAAGAGACGCTGCCTGACCTTCGCATACACAAAGACCAGGACGAGATCAATGCGCTGCGCGCGGCGATCGAGATCACTGAAACAGCGTTGCACAAACTTGTCTCGCGCCCGCTGATCGGCCTGACCGAGCGCGAGATCGCCGCGCGGCTGGCTCAAAACATGGTCGATGCCGGGGCCGAGCGCGTCGCGTTTATCATCGTCGTGGCCGGGCCAAACAGCGCCGATCCGCACGCCGGCCCTTCCGACCGCCCCGTGCAGGCCGGCGATCTGGTCACGATCGACTGTGGCGCCGTATCTGGGGGCTATCCGGCCGACATCACCCGCACTTTTGCCATGGGCGAGATCACCCCCGAGTTGAAACAAGTTTATCAAACCGTGCTCAGGGCCAACGAGGCCGGCAAAGCCGCCGCCAAACCGGGCGCGCCCGCCCAGGCTGTCGATCATGCGGCGCGCCAGGTGATCGACGAGGCCGGGTACGGCGACTATTTCATCCACCGCACCGGGCACGGCCTGGGCATCGAGGTGCATGAGCCACCGTACATTGTCCAGGGCAACGAGCAGCGGCTTGAGCCGGGTATGGTCTTTACGGTCGAGCCGGGCATTTATCTCCCCGGCGTGGGCGGCGTGCGGATCGAAGATGATGTGTTGATCACGCCAGATGGCGCCGAGTGTTTGACGACCCTGGCGAGGGAATTGCAAGCGGTGACCGTTCGTTCATAAAATTTGCGGCCAAACTCGAACACAGTGTGTGTATGCCCAGGACAATGATGCAGGGTTTGTGAAAATCGAACCAAAGCCAGTTGCTTATTTTCTCATTTTGTGCTAAAATAAGGTATACGAGTAAGGTCTGGAACAAGGTAACGGTCATTTTCCACTGTCCATGCTCTGTCGGTAAAGGTACAAGCATTATGCGTAGCAAAGCAATTATTTACATGCTGGGTGCAATTCTGGTTTTTGGCGGCTGCGCCGGTTCGGCAACGTCGACGGTGATCGTACCGGATCAGGATGCGCCTTTTCCGGCCACCTGGACGCCGACCACGGCAATCGAATCGACGCCAACCTCGACCCTGGTTGTCGTGCCGACGCCCACCTGGGACGGCACACCACCGCCGCCTTCTGAGGCGTATGTGCTGCGGCTGCAATCGAGCCGTCTGTATCGCGCGTTAGAAGACAAGGAAGCGTTTACGGTGGTCGATGTGCGCAACAAAGCGGCCTTTGATCAGGCGCACATTCCGGGGGCGGTTCACATCCCGCTGGACGAGTTGGAAGAGCGCGTTGGCGAATTGGACGGCAATGATACGATCGTGTTTTACTGCACGTCGCCAAACCGGGCAATGAGCCTGGAAGCGGCAATGATGCTTTATTCGGTTGGCTTTACCCGCATTGCCATTTTGGATGGCGGCTTGCAAACCTGGTATTCGACAGGGTATCCCATCGCCGGCGAATTGTTGACGCCTACGCCGGGCTTTGCGCCGTTGAGTACGGTGACGCCGTTGGCGGCAGAACCGACTGTGGCGACTAAAAAGACGCCGCCGGCGACGGCGACATTGCAGGCCACGAAAGCGATCACACCGACCGCAACGAAACAAAATTGACGAGGAGATACGTTGCAGGACATTCGTTTTTATCTGGCGCAAGGGAATGTTTTGATCGCCGATGGCGCAACCGGCACGATGATGCAGTCGCTGGGGTTGCCGCCCGGCGCGCCGCCCGAACTGTGGAATGTCGACGAGCCGGACAATGTGCGGACCTTGTACCGCACGTATCTGGAGGCCGGTTCGCAGGTGATTTTGACCAATTCGTTTGGCGGCAGCCGGGTCAAATTGCAGCGCGCCGGCGATATGGGTGATCGCGTCCAAGAGTTGAACCGGGCCGCCGCCGAGTTGGCGCGGCAGGCTGTGGGCGAGGACGCTTATGTGGCCGGCGACATGGGTCCCACCGGCGAGTTGATGGAACCATTTGGCGCGTTGAGTTACCGGGACGCGGTGGACGCTTTTGCCGAACAGGCCGGCGCGCTAACCGAGGGCGGCGTTGATCTGATCTGGATCGAAACGATGAGCGATCTCGGCGAGGCGCGGGCCGCGGTCGAGGGCGCGCATCGCGCCACCAACCTGCCGGTGTTTTGCTCGCTCAGTTTTACCGGGAGCGGCCGGACGATGATGGGCGTGACGCCGACGCAGGCCGCGGAAGCGCTTTGGCCGCTGGGACTGCTCGCCATCGGCGCAAACTGTGGCGAGGGGATCAAGGTCATCGAACCGGTATTGATCGAATTTGGCGCTGCTTTGCCCCAGGCTGCGTTGATTGCCAAGCCCAATGCCGGTCTGCCGCATCTTGAGGACGGCGTGACCGTTTTCGATCTGGGGCCGGATGCGTTTGCGACGCACGCGCCGCGTTTTGTCGAGTTGGGTGCGCGAGTGGTTGGCGGATGTTGTGGCAGTTCACCGCAGCACATTGCTGCGCTTGCGGCTGTCATTAAAAAGATAAGAGTGTGTGTCAAAAAAGACGAACACAGGTCAAAGAAAGGATCACAAGATGAATAAAGAGGATTTTCCTTCAATTATGACGATTGCCCAGGTGGCCGAGTATCTTGGTTTGCACGAGTTGACTGTGCGTCGTTTGGCGCGTGAGGGGCAGCTTCCGGCGCTCAAACTGGGGCGGCAGTGGCGCGTTAAAAAAGATTTGATGGAAAAATGGATCGAGCAGCGTTCGATGGACAATGTCGGCGAGCTGGCTGCCGAACTCAAGGCCTTGCAGGGCGAAACATCCGCCGACTAGGCCTGGTTCAAGGCTATTTGGCAAAACCTCCTGGGAATAATTTCCCAGGAGGTTTTTTCGTTTGCATTGACCACGAGGCGGCGCGAACCATCCGCCGCCGTCCGGCCTCGGAATAGGGATTCCGTTGCCAGCATTCGTAAGTATAGGCCGCTGTCGGCGGCGTAATCACTCTGTCACGTCGCTGAAATCACTTTGCAACAACTATGTGCTATCATAAAATTGAATTCGCCGGGACGAAACCGTCCCTATCATTTCAGAGGAGGTTTATTATGAGACCAGGTATACAAAAGTGGATCAGGGTTGCAATGTTGGCTTTGGTGGCGGTGTTTTTGTTCATCGGCAGCGTCGCTGCCGCGCCGCCCCAGCAGGGCGGCGAACCGCCCGACGGCAACGAGTGCGAGTGCCCCGACTGGTACGCCATCGCCGTGCAGACAATCGGCATCGACGAGGACGCGCTGTGGACGGCGCTGAACGAAGGCAAGTCGCTGGCCGAGATCGCCCAGGAAAAGGGTGTCGAGCCGCAGACGGTGATCGACGCCATCGTCGCCGCCGAAAAGGCGTTCGTCGAAGAGA
>CAYZYE010000016.1:15804-38287 GCA_964481205.1 uncultured Anaerolineae bacterium
GACAATCGGCATCGACGAGGACGCGCTGTGGACGGCACTGGATGAAGGCAAGTCGCTGGCCGAGATCGCCCAGGAAAAGGGTGTCGAGCCGCAGGTAGTGATCGACGCCATCGTCGCCGCCGAAAAGGCGTTCGTCGAAGCAATGGCGACCAAGGACGAGATCAGCCGCGCCGAAGCCGACGAGTGGCTGGCCGAGTTGGACGCCTCTGTCGCCGAATTTGTACAGCACAGCTGGGATGAAGGCGACTGCGTGGACTGGTACGCCATCGCCGCGCAGACGATCGGCATCGATGAAGACGCGATGTGGACGGCGTTGAACGAAGGCAAGTCGCTGACCGAGATCGCCCAGGAAAAGGGCGTCGAGCCGCAGGTAGTGATCGACGCTATCGTCGCCGCCGAAAAGGCGCTGGTTGAAGAGAGCGTGACCAAAGGTGAGATCAGCCGCGCCGAAGCCGACGAATGGCTGGCCGAGTTGGACGCCTCTGTCGCCGAGTTTGTACAGCAAAGCTGGGATGAAGGCGACTGGGTGAACTGGTACGCCATCGCCGCGCAGACAATCGGCATCGACGAGGACGCGCTGTGGACGGCACTGGATGAAGGCAAGTCGCTGGCCGAGATCGCCCAGGAAAAGGGCGTCGAGCCGCAGACGGTGATCGACGCCATCGTCGCCGCCGAAAAGGCGTTCGTCGAAGAGATCGTGACCAAGGGCGAGGTTAGCCGCGCCGAGGCCGACGAGTGGCTGGCCGAGTTGGACGCCTCCGTCGCCGAGTTTGTGCAAGAGAACTGGATGATCCAGCAAGTCGAACCGCAAGTGCCGTAACGGCCGCGGATCGTTTCATCGAGGCAGGAACGACGCGCGCCGGAGTCACTTCCGGCGCGCTCGTCTGTTCAGATTGACCGGAAACAAGTTTGTCCGCGCTCTCGCCAACTGCGGAGAGCGCCAAGTCAGGGATCAATGCAGGAGAGTTGTTGTGAAACATTTGGATCAAATCAAATCCCGTCGCGTGCTCGTGGTCGATGACGCGCCTCAAATTGCAGACGCAGTGGCCAACATTTTACGTCGCTTGAACTACGAGGTCGCGGTCGATATCACCAGCAGCGCCCACGAAGCGTTGTCCAGGGTGCAGCAAGGCGCATATTCGCTGATCATCACCGACTATCAGATGCCGGACATGAGCGGGCTGGAATTGGCGCAAGCGGTGCGGCGCATCTCGCCGGACATGCCGATCGTGTTGATGAGCGGCGATGATATATCTGAACTGCGCCGGGCGAGCAAAGGGCTTGGGTTGGCGGCTTTTCTCGCCAAGCCGTTCAGCATCACCCGCCTCCTTGATGTCGTCCAGCGCGCGGTGGCTTGACAACCACAAAACTGTTAGACTTGGGAATTCGATGCAGAGACGCCGAGTCGCGGAACCGATAGATATGCCGAGTTGGTAGTGTCGTAGCGTGGGGAATTCATCCCCGCGCGGGCGGTGCTGGCGAAAATGAATGGCAGTAATGTTAAAATCCAAGTGGGTAGAAAGGATAGAGGATGAAAGGAAAAATTGTTATCGCGGTCTTGATTGCGGGTCTTGTGATTACGGCAACTACCGCCGCTGTCTGGATCAAGTTGTCGCAGCCGGCGGCGATCGGCGAGTATCTGCCGATTGCCGAGTTGGGTAAATTGTGCGATGGACGGTGCGGGCACACCATGGCTTGCGAGGGGCAGGCGATCAAGGTATGGGGTTATTTCGACGCGGATTATATCTATGATCAGCGTTTTGACATTTTCCCGGCCCAAGATGTCTATCGCGTCTGGGACAAGGCGCTGGGTATTTATCCGCCCCAGAACGCCCAGGGGCAAGAGATGCTCGACAAGCTGCGTCAAATGCAGGGACAACCTGCGCAAAAGGTTTTTATCACCGGCGTCATCCGGGCGTCCGACACTCCGTTCAATTTCAATTGTAGCCGTCAGGCTTATATAGAAATAACGGGGATGAGTGACGTTTACTTTGGGCCGCCCCCACAATCTGGCAACGCTGCGCCATGATCTCACGGCGGCAGTTTCTCAAGTGGGCTTTGGGGGCAGCGGGCGCAATAACTGCGCCCGCTCTCTATGCCCACTCGATTGAACCACGCTGGGTCGATTATGTCCGCGTGGCAATGCCTGTGCCGCACCTGCCTGCGGCGCTGGTTGGGACCACGCTGGTGCAAATGAGCGATCTGCACATCGGTAACCGCTTTGATTGGCGCTATATCATGCGCGCGATGCAGCGCGTGCGGCAGCTGCATCCCGATTTCGTGGTCTATACCGGCGATTTCGTGACTTACGAGTCGGATGAGCAGTTGGCGCAGCTGGACGAGGTGCTCCAGCACGCGCCGCCGGGACGATTGGGCACGGCGGCAATCTTGGGCAACCACGATTATGGGCCAGGTTGGCGGCATGCGCGCATTGCCGATCAGATCGAGCGGCGGTTGATCCAGGCCGAGATCACTGTGCTGCGTAACCGGGCGGCCTTGTTTTCTGGTTTGCAGATCGGCGGCCTGGACGAGTGGTGGGGGCCTCGTTTCGATCCAGAGGCCATGATGGCCCAGTTGTCGCCGGAGCGAGCGACAATTTTGCTCTCGCACAACCCCGACACGGTCGATCTGCCGATTTGGGGCGGGTACCGGGGCTGGATTTTGTGCGGGCACACGCACGGCGGGCAGGTCAAGCCGCCATTTTTGCCGCCGCCGGTGCTGCCGGTGCGGAACAAGCGTTACACGGCCGGTGTGTTCAAGTTGCCGGACGGCCGGCAGATGTATATCAACCGCGCGCTGGGGAATTTGTGGCCGGTGCGCTTTAACGTGCGCCCCGAGGTGACGATTTTTACCTTGCAACGGTGTGAAAACATCTTGTAACAACTCGGAAACATTTTTGTAACAACTTTGTGGTAGCATTAGCAAGAACGAGATGGCATCAACCAAGAAAGTGGGGATATTTTATGAGCGAAACAAACACAAATGGGGCAATCATTCACATCGAAAGCGTCCACAAGTCTTTTTTGATGGGCAAAGAGGCGGTGCAAGCGTTGCGCGGCATCGATCTCGACGTAATGCCCGGCGAGATGGTTTGTCTGATGGGGCCGAGCGGGTCGGGCAAGACGACGTTGCTCAATATCCTCGGCGGGCTGGAAGAACCAAGCCGGGGACACGTGATCGTCAAGGACAAGAACGTCGTCGCCATGTCCGAAGACCAGTTGGCGCGGCTGCGGCTATCGACGATGGGTTTCATTTTTCAGAGTTATAATTTGCTGTCCAGTTTTACGGCGCAAGAAAATGTCGAGGCGCCGATGGCGTTGGCCGGGGTAAAGCGGGGCAAACGGCGCAAAAAAGCCAAGGAATTGCTCGATCTGGTGGGATTGAGCGACCGGATGCACCACTATCCCAACGAACTATCTGGTGGGCAGCAACAGCGCGTGGCGATCGCCCGCGCCCTGGCCAACGATCCCGACATTCTCATCGGTGACGAGATCACTGGCGATCTGGATTCGACCACCGGCTTTGAGGTCATGGAACTGATCGACCAGCTGAATCGTGAACGCAAAACGACGGTGATCTATGTAACCCATGACCCGCGTATGTCCAAATACGCCTCGCGGGTGATCCAGATCCGTGACGGCAAAATATTGAGCGACGACGCCAATGGGGAGACGGAAAAATAATGATCACGCGATATGTTCTCAAGGGGTTTAGACGGCACAAGATGCGCACGGCGATCATGATCGTCGCCCTGATGTTCGTTTCGACGATGCTGGTGGTGCTCAACAACACCATTGCCACGTCCAAGCGGCAGACGGCGAACATGGCCTCCAAGAGCGCGGGCGCGCATGATATCGTCATTACCCATGTGGATACCAATCCCCAGCCGTTCATCGATCTAGAGACGGTACCCGGTCTGCTCAAACAGGCCGCGCCTCAAGTCAAAGCGATCCATCCTCGTTTTCAGGTCAAGGCGGCCATCGAGCGCGGTGCGCGCGGCGGGAGCATTACGCTGTTGGCCCGCGATCCAGAGGTCGATACAGTGGGGACGATCAAGATGATCAATGGCGAGTACGAGTTACAAGGGGACAATATTGTCGTCTTGCGCGATACCGCCGATACCTACAACCTCAACGTGGGAGACGAGATTTACCTGAACTATATTGTGCCGACGGCGCGAGAGGTGGGCAAGGAAAAGGCCGAAAAGGCCAGTGTGCGCCAACTCACGCACAAGTTTACCGTGGTGGGCATCGCCAGGCAGACCGGCCTGGGCAGCCTCGACAATGGCATTCTGGTCTCGCTCAAGAGCATACAAGATTGGCTGGACGCGCCCGGCCGGGCCGAGCGGCTGATCGTGATCCTAGATGAGGACGTGTACGACAAAATGTCGGCCGAAGCGTCGGCGGTGAATGTGCGCCGCATTGCCGAGCAAATTCGCGCCGCCTTGGGCGATGAGGCCAAACAGTTCAAGTTTTCGCTGCCCAAGGCCGAGACGTTGACCGGCACAGGAAGCGCCTTTTCGGTGCTCAAGACAATGACCACCCTCTATGGCGTACTGTCGATGGGTGTGGTCAGTTTGCTGGTCTATTCGTTGATCAATGCCAACGTCGACGACCGGCGGCGCGATCTGGCCTTTTTGCGCGTCATCGGCGCGCAGCGCAAGAACCTCTTTTCTCTGGTGCTGATCGAGGTTTTTTTGATCGGCGCCATTGGCGTGGGGCTGGGTGTCGTGGCCGGGCAGACGCTCTCGACGCTGGTTGTGGACCGGGTCATCGGCTCGCTGCTCACCAGCTTTTCTGGGGGCGGCATGGCAGGCAATGTGCCGGTGATGGACAAGATCAACTTTGTCGTGTCGCCATGGTCGTTGATCTCGACGGCCATGATTGCCGGCGGGGTGCTGTTGTTGAGCGCGCTGGCGCCGGCGTTCAAGGCAGCCACGACCAAGATTCGCTATGCCATCGATCCCGGTTCGGCCGACAGCCTGCAAATCGAAGATTTGGCCCGCTTGCGCGAGCGTCGCTTTAATTGGAAGATCACTATCGCCGGATTGGTGCTGACGATTATGTGGGGGCTGATTTTCGTGGGGCAAGAGTTTGTCTTTAGCACAGAAAACGAATCGGCGGTGGTGGTTTTTTACGCCGGCGGGTTGATCTTGATGGTGCTGGGGGTCAGTTTGCTCTTTTTTACCCTCACCATCGTGTTCGAGCGCGTGGTGTTGGCGCTCTTTGGCCTGATCGCGCCCCGGCTGGCCTTTTTCTCCGACAAAAACGTGCGCCGCGCCAAACGACGCAATACAATGATCGCCTTGATGATCGTCTTTAGCGCCACGCTGCCCACTTTTTTGGGCACTACGGCGGCGTTGGCGGCAGCGAACGACAGTGTCTCTTCGCGCCAGAGCAACGGCGCACCGATCACCGGGCGGGCCAGCGGCGGCCAAGAGTACTTTTTTTACTATTTTGGGGCGCAAGAAGAGGATCAAGAGTTTCTACGCCCCAAGGTTCTTGCCGAGGTCGGCGCCGTGTCGGGGATCGAGCGCGTGGTTGGGCTGACGAGCGCGCACAATGCCCGAGTGCGTAATCTGGTCAAGCTGCACGAGAGCGAGTTGCAGATCTATGCCTGGACCAGCTCGCCGCTCCGGGTGCTCTATCCCGATTTGACCGCTATGGCCGGCGACGGCGCGGCGGCTTTTACCAAAATGTTTCACCAGCCGGACGCGATCATTGTGCCGGAGGGGGTGGCCGAGTATTTTGGGGTCAAGGTGGGCGATGTGTTGGTGGTCGATGGCAAGGGCAAAGATCACCAGGTCGAAATGACGGTCGTTGGTCTGGTCAAGCGGATGGCCGGGTTTTGGGGAATCGACAATAAGCAAAGCATCAAGTGGGGTGTGGGCACGGCTTTTGTCTCGCTGGATACCTATTTGCGCTTGAGCAATGACCCGAACAAGAAACAGATTTGCCCCGGCAAGGTATGCACCAAGTCGGAACGCGACGCGCCGGTTATCGAGCGTGTTTTTGCCGCGACCGACCCCGCCGTGCCAGAGATGATTGTGGCGGACAATTTGCGCACGGCCTTTTCCGACCGCGATGATTTGATGCTCCGGATCACTGCCGAGGAGGTGCAAGAATCGAAAGAAATTTTCAAAAAGATGCGCCTGGTGTTGTTGGTGCTCACCGTCCTTTCGCTGGCCACATCGGTGATGGGTGTCTTTTCGGTGATTTACATCACTGTGCAGACGAGGCGCATCGAGATCGGCCTGCTCAAAGCGGTCGGCATCACCGGGCGGCAGTTGGTGGGCATCCTGGCGATCGAATCGCTGGCCATGACGGTCAGCGCCACTTTGTCCGGCGCCACAGCCGGAACCGGGTTGGGCTATTTGTTCTATCTGAGCCAGAATATAATGATGCAGAGCAAAACGCCAATGCAGCCGGCTTTTGATGGCCTGACTGTCAGCTCGGTGCTGGTGATGGTGATCGTGTCCAGCCTGATCAGCGCCGTGTTTGCTTCGCGGAGCATTGTAAAACAACGTGTGACAGAAATATTACGAGGTGTCTAGATGTTTGTTGATTTCAAGGAGTGTAAAATGAAACGTTACGGGTGGTTGATTGCCGTCTTGGTGCTCTCGGCGCTGGCATTGACAGCGTGTGGTATCGCAGGCGGGTCGGATATGGGCGATGGCGATATTACTTATTCCTATGATACCGACATTGGCGGTATGCCGGGCGACGCAGACGCGCAGATCGAGGGGCCGGCGGCGGCCGGCGAGCCGGCTCAGAGCACGTTGGTCATGGAAGGCAGTTTGCAAACGGTGAATCCCAAACTCGAGCTGGCTTTTCCCAGCAATATCAAGGGGCGGCTGACGACGTTGACGGTCAAGGCCGGGCAAATGGTCGAAAAAGGCGCCTTGATCGCGGCGCTCGATGATGAGGATGTGCAAAAAGAGATTCAATCGGCGCAGCGCGCGCTGGATCGCGCCAACGAGGACAAGGCCAAAAAGATCAAGACGAACGAAACAAAATACAACAAAGAGTTGAGCGCGGCGCAGAAAAAATACGACGAGGCCAAGAAAAAGGCGGAACGGGCTTTGGCCGACGCCAAGGTCGATTTGCAGCGGGCCAAGATGAAGCCGCCGACCAAGGCCGTGACTCAGGCCGAGTTGAAATTGGTGCAGGCGCAAGACGACGAGAATGCCGCCCACGACAACTATAAAAAGGCACTCGACCGTCCCTGGGACCCCGAGAGCAAGGCCGATTCCTGGTACAGAGAGTGGCAGCGCAAGATCACCGATCGAAAAATGGCCGAGAGCGAGCTACAAAGCGCCAAGATCGATTTGCAATTGTACTATATGGGTCTGGACAAGAAAAAACAGGCTGTGACCGACGCCGAGACCGAGTTGGCGCAGGTCAAGATCGACGAGGTGAAAAAGGACGCCGATTATACCGCCGAGGAGCGGGCAATCGAGGATGCCGCTGCTGCTTTGCTCAAAGCGCAAAAGAAATTGGACAATCTCAACTTGTACGCGCCATGGGGCGGGCTGGTGCTCGATGTGCATACTACGGCCGGCACCACGGTGGACAATGGGGCCAAGATCATTACCTTGCTCAATATCCAAGAGTATTATTTTGTGACTCAGAACTTGAGCGAGCAACACATTCCTCAAATCCATGCCGGACAAGAGGCCAAGGTGACGCTGCGCGCGTACCAAAAGCAAGTTCTGCCCGGCCACGTCGAGGCGGTTTTGCCCAAGGATGCCAAGTTTTTGGTCTACATTCGGCTTGATTCGAGCGATCTGTTTTTGCTGCCGGGGATGACCGGCAAAGTCGATATTGTCGATGAAAAGCAATAGGAGGAGAGCGATGAGACGGGTTTTGTCTCTCTTGATACTGATCGCCATCGCCGCCATGTTGGTCATGTTGTCCGGCTGTTCGTTGCCGATGATCGGCGGCGTGTCGTCCCCAGGGGATCTGCCGCCCGGTCTGCCCGACGATGCCGAGTGGATCGAGTTGGACTCGTCGGGGCAGCCAGTGATGGCAGCGCCGCTGCCCACCTATACGTTCTATCCAACATACACGCCTTACCCGACGTATACACCCTATCCGACATGTACGCCATGTCCCACCTGTACACCGGTGGTTCGGGCGACGGCCACTCCGCCGCCCACCGCAACGCCGACGACGGCGATCACAGCCGTCGTCACAGCAACGCTCACGGTAACGCCCACCGCGACGCCGGTCAAAAGCGCGTCGCGCCCGTCGACGCCGCCAACGCCGGCGCCAACGCCGGCGTCGGTCTTGATCCATCTGCCGGACCCCGCGCCCGCGCCGCTGTTGGACATTGTGGTCGAAAGCAGCCGTCTGGGGGCGGATCAAAAATACACGGTGATGGGCTGGGTGCAAAACAATAGCGATCAGACCTGGGAAGCGATCACTATGGAGGCCACGTTTTTCGACAAGCAGGGCTACAAACAAGGGCCTTATCAGGTCCAGTTTCCCTTTTTGTTGCTGCGCCCCGGCGAGTCTTGCCCGTTCAGCGTCAGCATGCGGGGTAAAAACATCCATTCGGTCTTGCTGCACCCCAACGGGCGCACCACCGGCCATCAATCGGCGGCGGTCGAGTTGAGTAACGTGCGCGTGGTCTATGACAGCGCCAACAGCGTCAAGATCATTGGTACCGCTACCAACCCCAATGCCTTTGAGATCAAAAATGTGATTGTCGCCGGCGTGTTGCTCGACGCCAGCGGGCAGATGGTCAGTTTGGGGCATAGCGCGGTGTTGCAAGAAGGGATCAAAAAGGGTGAACAGGTACAATTTAGTTTGCGTATTCCTCTGGTGTCTTATGTGAACTATCGACTTTATGCTCAGGCCGAGCGCGACTGGTAAGGGAATTCCAGCCTGCTCGGCCTGGATTTGGCAATCCGGCGAGAGCAACGCGGGATAGTCATTTTTCTGGAAACGCCTGATTTTCGTAAAAAAGCCGGGTCTGATATAATCAAGATTGGTTCAATCCGGGCGATTGAACCAATCTTGCACTGAAAGTATGATCAAATGAGCCAAACAATTCTTGTTGTCGAAGATGAACAGCGAATTGCCCATTGGGTGCGCACTTATGTGGAGAAAGCGGGGTTTCGGGTATTGGTCGCTGCCGATGGGCCGACCGGACTGCATCTGGCCCGCGCCGAGCGCCCCGATCTGATCGTCCTCGATCTGATGTTGCCGGGGATGGACGGCATGGATATTTGCCGCACTTTGCGCCGCGACTCTGACGTGCCGATCATAATGCTCACCGCCAGAGGCCAGGAGGGTGATCGCATCCTGGGGCTGGAACTCGGCGCCGACGACTATATCGTCAAGCCGTTCAGCCCCGGTGAGTTGGTCGCCCGCGTGCGGGCCGTGCTGCGACGCGCGGGAGGCCAGGTGGTCGAAGCGGCGGTGCTGCACGGCGGCGAGATCACCCTGGATGTGGTCGCTCATACCTGCACGGTGCGCGGCGAGGTGGTAAACCTCAGCCCCACCCAGTTCAAATTGCTGCGCGCGTTTATGACCCGCTCCGGTCAGGCGCTCACCCGCGATCAACTGGCCGATCTGGCCCTGGGGCCCGAGTTCGAGGGCTATGATCGCGCCATCGACGTGCAAATTCGTCGTCTGCGCCAGCGGATCGAGCCGGACCCGGCCCAACCGCGCCATATCGTCACCGTTTTTGGGGTTGGCTATAGGTTTGTAGAATGAAAAAAATGTTTCGCAGCTTGCGCTGGCGGCTGATCGGCGCCCTGGGACTGGTCATCCTGCTGACCGTCCTCTTGAGCGGCGCACTGTCTCTGTGGACGACGACCAGCCGTTTTGACATTTTGGTGACCGGTCAAAGTCTTCAGCAAGCGCAGGTTATTGCCCCTCTCCTGGAGGCCAGCTATGCTTATTGGGGCAGTTGGCAAGGGCTCGACGAGCTATTACCCGTTCAAAGCGCCGTTTTGACCGCGCCGGACGATATTTTTGTCCCCGCCTGGTCCAGCGATGTGGACTGGTGGGACGTGGTGATGGATACGCTGCACATCGACGCAGAGACGCTGTGGTCACAGTGGGACGAGTTGGGCAGCGTCGCTGACATTGCCGAGCATCAGGGCGTCGCGCCAGAGACGATCATTCAGGCAATCATTGACGCCGAGCAAGCCGCCGTCGATGCCGCCGTCGATGCCGGCGAACTGTCATCTGCGCAAGCCACAGATGTAATGACCTGGATTTCGGAATCTGCCTCTACTTTTGTTCAAAGCGACCTGTCGTTGAGTAATAGACCCTGGGAAGAAACCATTGCCGACGAGCTGGGTTTGCCGGCGGAGCAGGTGTACACGGTGTTTAACAACGGCGAATCGATTGCCGCCCTGGCCGTACAGCAGAATGTTGCGCCAGAGCATTTGGTCCAGGTGATCGTCAAAGCCGAAGAGAGCATGCTGCGCTCAAACGGTCCGTTCAGCGAGCAAGAAATCCAAAGCTATTTGTTCCAGGTCAAGGCTAGCGCCTGGAATTTGATCGACCCCGAGTTCAAGTACCGCCCTGGGTTCGTGTTCTCTGCGGAATCGGCCAATGATGGTCCCGACTGGACGACCGAAGGGATCAATTGGCTGGTTAGTTCGATACTGCCCGGCGATCAACGGCTGCTGATCGCCGACCGCGAGGGGTGGGTGGTCTATGACAGCGCCTACGAGCGCACCGGCGGGCTGCTGCCCGACGAGATGCTGGAACAAGGAGTCGCGTTATGGGAACACACCCATAACGATTTCATTGGGACGGTGATCGTCGCCGCCGGGCCGGGCTATTATGACGAGCGACAGACTGCCTTTTTGCAAAGCGTGAGTCGTTCACTCGTCGTTAGCGGATTGGCCGGCGGATTCGTCGCCTTGCTGATCGGGTTGGCCGTGTCCCGGCAGGTAATCGCGCCGGTAACGGCGTTGACCGTCGCCGCGCGCCAATTGGCCGACGGCAATTGGAACGATCACCTCTCGGTCCGTTCGGAGGACGAGCTGGGACAGATGAGCGCCGCTTTTAACGACATGGCCGATCAGCTCAAGGCGCAACGCCAGCTGCGCCGCCGTCTGGTCAACGACGTGGCCCACGAGTTGAACACCCCACTTAGCATCATTCAGCTAGAAGTGGAGGCCATGACCGACGGGCTGCAATCGCCGGCCGATGCGGCGGTCACTCTGCGCCAAGAGATCGACCTGCTGCGCAACCTGGTTGGCGATCTCGAAATGCTGGCCGAGACCGACGCCGGACATATAACGCTCCAGGTTCGCCCCATCGAGGTCAATAAAGTGATGCAAGAGGCCGTGGCGCGCTGGCAGTCTCGCGCTCAGGTGCGAGGTGTGTCGCTGGCCGTGTCTCCAGGTGAGGATTTGCCCCTCGTGCTGGCCGACGTCGATCGCGTCCAACAGGTGTTGGCCAATTTGCTCTCCAACGCTCTGCGCCACACCCCGGCCGGCGGGCAGATCACCGTGTCCACTGCTTTGCGCCAGGAGGCGGTCTTGGTGCAGGTGCGCGACACCGGAGAAGGGATCGCGGCCCAAGATTTGCCGCACATCTTTGAGCGTTTCTACCGCGTCGATCGCGCTCGCAGCCGTCACACCGGCGGGCGCGGCCTGGGGCTGTCCATCGTCAAGCAGATCGTGACCCTGCACGGCGGGCGCGTGTGGGTCGAGAGCACGCCGGCTGGGTCGGAGGGACAGGGGAGCGTCTTTGGCTTTACCCTGCCGGTGGCGCCGGAAAAGTAAAGTGGGGCGGCCGTTTTTTTGCTTTGCCTCAGAATGTATTGTATAATGGTTGCCTGGGTTATTGTTTTCATTTTCCAATTGCAAAAGGAGCGAGTGTGGGCGATCCCAGAACCAGATTGTTTGGGCAAAAGATACATCAGGATTCTGAGTGGGGGTTTGCATTCTGGAGACCGCTGAATTGGAAGCGACTTGATTTAACAGAGCAGCATGGCGTCGTGTATTACCCGGAACATGACCCGCAAACGGGGTTTTATGTTCTGACTCGGGCATTCGGTGCAGAGCTGAACGAGGCGATCGGCGAAGCCGATCTGCCGGCGTTGTATGAGGGGGTTGTCGAGGGGCTGCACAAGTTGCCCGGATGCCGCGTGTTGGATGAAAAAGAGATCGCCAAAGAGTCGGCAATTGGCTTTGAATTTTTGCTCACCTGGTCATTGAAAAAGGACGCAGCCAAAAGGCGAATGCGCTTTTTGTACAAAGATCGACAACAGATCACCCTCTATGGTCAGGGCGTCCCTGCATCCGAGTATGATCTCTTTGCCAACATTTTCGACTGGATGTATCTCACCTTTACCTTTGAGGATTTGGCCGAACAGGTTGCAGAGATGTATCCCGATCCTCATAGTCCGCCTGAAGCCCAGCCTTGATTCTGAATCAAGGCTGGGCTTTTGCGTTGTACCGGAAAGGAGGATGTACCAGGCAAATATTTTTTCTGTCGGTTGTTTTGGTTCAAATTCAAGCCTGAAAGGAGAAAAGAATGGCAAAGAAGCTATCGCGTCGAGATTTTCTAAGGGCCGCAGGAATCAGCGCTGTTGCAGCCGCCGTGGCTGCTTGCAAGCCTCAAACCGTCATTGTAGAGCGGGAAAAGGAAAAGATTGTCACCCAAATCGTCGAAGTGGAAAAAGAAGTGACCAAGATCGTCGCCGGCACGCCGGTCGTGGAAAAGGTGGTCGAGACCAAAGTGGTGGAAAAAGTCGTTACCCCTACCCCTGTCCCGGCCGAGGTGACGCTGCAAGGAAAAGAGATGCCTGCCGACGCGGCTCCATTGGCAAAGCAGATTCGCTATAATCCGGTTGGCGAAAACAAGCATCTCGATGTCCCGCGCAACATCTATGACGCAAATTCGGTGTTGAACTGGGGTACCGAGCCGCTGCTGCGACGCAATGAGATGATGGAACTGGTGCCTGCTCTGGCCGAGTCATACGAGGTTGGCCCAGATGCCGAATATTTTACCTTTAACATCCGCAAAGGCGCCAAGTGGGACGATGGAGAGCCGATTACTGCCCAGGATTTTGCCTTTACGTTCAGGCATCTCTCTGATCCAGACCTCGATACGCCGTGGGTGTGGTACTATTATTCGATCAAGGGGATCAAGGCCTACAAGACGGGCGAGGCCGGCCCCGAGGCAGTCGGTGCAGAGGCGATCGACGACATGACCTTGCGCATCTATGGCGAAGGGGGCGCGGTGCCGCATCTTCCGGCGTTGTTGGCTTACCAGGCTTCTTGCCCGGCGCCGATGCACAGGGCCGAGGCAGACCCCGAGCATTGGGCTGATGATGTGGACGGATTCCTCTCTTCTGGGCCTTATCGTTTGATCAAGTGGGAACATAACAAATATATGGTGTGGGAGATCAATGAATATTATAATGGTCCCTACAAGCCCTATATCCAGCGACTGGTGAACCCCATTGGCATCTCGGGGACGGGATTCACGGAATGGCAAAACCGGGAACTGGACATGGTCCACAACCTGTCGATTGCCGATTTGAACTTTGTGCGTTCGGACCCCGAATTGAATGCGATGTTGCACTGGTATAACAACTATCAGACCGATTACCTTGCTCTGGACACGATGAACGCTCCGCTGGACAACCTCAAAGTGCGTCAGGCACTCTCGCACGCCATCGATCGCAATGCGATGGTCACGGTGCTGGCCGGCACCGTCCAGCCGGCATACTCGCTGCTCCAGCCCGGTTTTCCGGCCTACAACCCGGAGCTAAAACCCATTCAAGCCTTTGACCCCGAGTTGGCAAAACAACTCTTGGCCGAGGCCGGTTACCCGGAGGGCAAGGACGCGAACGGCAATCAACTTGAACTGACCCTGACCCACTATAACCGCGATGCCAAGGTTGAGTTTATTCAAGCGCAATGGGAAGAACACCTGGGGATCAAGGTCAATTACGAGATCGTCGAGTATGCGCAGTGGAAAAAGTTGCGCGCCGACCACAAGATGCAGGTCTAC
The DNA here is from genome assembly GCA_964481205.1 of uncultured Anaerolineae bacterium. Classification (GTDB taxonomy): domain Bacteria; phylum Chloroflexota; class Anaerolineae; order JAFGEY01; family JAFGEY01; genus CAYRXM01. Next base: position 29,799 of record CAYZYE010000016.1, read on the forward strand.
AAGGGGCCTTACGAGTACGACTATTTGGATCCGGCCAACTTTTTGACCTCGCTCTTTAAGAGCACCAGCGACAACGGATCGCCGCGCCACGCCTGGAAGAACGATAAATACGATGAACTGTGTGAAAAAGCCGGTCACATTGGCAACGACCAGGAGCGTTACGCTGTGTATCAGCAGGCCGAACGCATTTTGGTTGAAGACGTGGGCGCAATCTTTGTCTCACATATGTTGATCTATCAAATTTGGTGGCCGTTCTTTGCCGGTATCCCCAAAGACATCACCGGTCGGCAGGTGTACCGTGGATTGGACATCACTTTTTCTCAGGTCTACATCCGAAACGATGTCGACGAGTGGCGTCCCAAAGGATGGCTCGAAAAAGCAAACAAGATGTTTGCCTGAGTGCCCAAGTCGTGTACGCTCCAATATTGGGGCGTACACGACAACCTGATTTTTATCCTCGCATGTCAAGAGATGGATGTGCCCCGTGAACAATGTGCTTTTGGAGGTCAAGGATCTCTGTGTTCGATTCCATTTGAGCGAACGTACCGTGTACGCCACAAATGGCGTGTCGTTTACCGTTGACGAGGGACAGATCGTTGGTCTGGTTGGAGAATCCGGCAGCGGCAAAAGCGTCACCAGCCTGTCGGTGATGCGTCTCATCCGCGAGCCGGGACGTATCGAGCGAGGCGAGGTTTTGTTTAACCAGAGCGGCTACAGCCGCGATCTGCTCGCGTTGTCCAATGCCGAGATGGAACACGTGCGCGGCAATTGGATATCGATGATCTTTCAGGATCCAATGACCTCGCTCAACCCGGTGCTCAACATTGGCTACCAGTTGATGGAACCGCTCAAACTGCATCGCCAGATGTCATCGGAACAAGCGCGGCAAACGGCGATTGAACTGCTCGAACGGGTGGGTATTCCCGAAGCAGAAGGCCGGCTCAAAGAATATCCACATCAATATTCGGGTGGTATGCGTCAGCGCGTCATGATCGCCATGGCCGTGGCGTGCAACCCCAAATTGTTGATCGCCGATGAGCCAACCACCTCACTCGACGTTACCATCCAGGCGCAAATACTCGACTTGCTGCGCGAATTGCAGCAAGACCTCAATACGGCGGTGATCGTGATCACCCACAACCTGGGCGTGATCGCCGAACTGGCGCAAAAGGTGGTCGTGATGTATGCCGGGATGGTGGTCGAGAGCGGCGCGGTGGAGGAAATATTCGATCATCCCCGTCATCCATACACACAGGCCTTGATGTCTTCGATCCCGCCGTTGCGCACCCGCCCCGAACGGTTGACCACCATCGAAGGCGCGCCGCCCCAGGTATTGACCGAGATCGTCGGTTGTCCCTTTGCGCCACGCTGCCGTTACCGCATCGATCGCTGTGCCGCCAACTGCCCGGCGCTGCGTGAACTGCTTCCCGGACATGCCTGCGCCTGCTGGGTGGCCCAGGAGGGAGGGTTGCCGGATGCCTGAACCAATATTGCAGACCCGTGACTTGACCAAAAGCTTTGCCGTGCGGCGCGGCTTTTTTGCGCAAAGACGGCTTCGACTGGTCGCCGTCGATCGCGTCAGTTTGCACATCAATCGGGGAGAAACCCTGGGACTGGTGGGCGAGTCGGGATGCGGAAAATCTACGTTGGGGCTGACCGTGATGCAACTCTATGAGCCGACCAGCGGCCAGGTGCGCTTTGATGGGCAAGAGTTGGTGGGTATGGACGCAACCCAACTGCGTCCGGTGCGTCGTGAGATACAAATGATCTATCAGGATCCATTCGCCTCGTTGGATCCGCGTATGAACATCCGCGAAATCCTCGCCGAGCCGATGATTATCCACCAGATGGAGAGTCAGCGAATGCGGCTCGACAAAGCACAGAGCTTGCTCGATATCGTTGGACTGCCGTCTGACGCGCTGCATCGCTTTCCCAGCGAGTTTTCTGGCGGGCAGCAGCAGCGCATCGGCATTGCCCGCGCCTTGACTTTGCAGCCCAAGATGTTGATCTGCGATGAGCCAGTCTCCTCGCTAGATGTCTCTGTGCAGGCGCAGATTCTCAACTTGCTGCGCGATTTGCAGGATGAATTTGATCTAACATATCTATTTATTTCTCATAACATCGCCGTGACCCATTTTATGAGCCAGCGCATCGGTGTGATGTACCTGGGCCGCCTGGTCGAGATCGGCCCCAGCGAAATCATTGTCAACGAACCGCGCCATCCGTACACCCAATCACTGATCTCGGCTGTGCCCGAAACCAGGCCGAGTCGGGAGAAAAAAGTGCGGCTGCTTTCCGGCGATGTGCCCAGTCCAATCGAACGGCCGGCCGGCTGCGCTTTTCATCCTCGCTGCCCGCTGGCCCAGGCGCGTGGGTTGCCGGCCGAATGTGTGCATGACGAGCCGCAAATGCGCGATTTGGGTACTGATCACCGGGTTGCCTGTCATTTTGCTTGAGTCATCTGGCCTGGTTATTTCGGCCTGGCCGACAGATGGAACAATTTTGTGGTGGTCGTCGAGTCTCCTGAAAAGTCGATGAGAAAGAACATTCAGAGGAAAACGTTATGTTACGTTACCTGATCACACGTGTCGGTGGGTTGATCGGTGTGCTTTTGGCCGTCTCACTGCTTACCTTTTTTTTGATGCATGCTATTCCCGGCGGGCCGTTTGATGCCATGGAATCGCAGGCGGCGCAAATGATCCCCAAAGAACTCGTCGAACTGCTGGAGAAACAGTACGGTCTGGACAAGCCGGTCTGGCAGCAGTATTTGCTTTTTCTAAAATCTGCGATTCGCCTGGATTTTGGCTACTCTTTTTACGCTTCGGGGCGCAGCATCAACGAGTTGATCAGAGAACATTGGCCGTACTCGATCCAGGTGGGGTTGATGACTCTGGCTTTTTCCTCGGTCGTCGGCATTGGTTTGGGCATTTTTGCGGCGATGAACAGCGGGCGCTGGCCCGATCACCTGGGCACCACCGTCTCGCTGTTCTGCTGGACTGTGCCCAGTTTTGTGTTTGCCAAATTGATGCAGTACGTTTTCGCCGTCAAACTCCACTGGCTGCCTACATCTGGTTGGGATGGGCCGGCCTACTGGGTGATGCCCGTTTTAGCCAATTCGTTGGGGCCGGTGTTGACTTTGCAGCGCTACACCCGTTCGGCCATTTCGGACGTGATGCGCGCCAACTATGTACGCACGGCTCGCGCCAAGGGGTTGAACGAGCGCACCGTGACATTGGTGCATATTTTCAAGAACGCGCTGACGCCGGTGATCACGGTCGCCGGCCCGTTGACGGCGCGTCTGATTGCCGGGTCTTTTTTCATCGAGGGCATTTTTCGCATCCCCGGCCTTGGCTGGTACACCAGCGCCTCGATCGGGCGGCGTGATTATCCCATGATTATGGCCTCGACCTTGATCTGGGCGGCCGTGATCACGATCACGTATTTCGTCACCGATATTATCTATGCCCTCCTTGACCCGCGCGTGGCTTATGTAAAGGAAAAATAGTATGCCGACCCTGGTCTCTGCGAGCGATCTCGCGCTCAACAAACGTCAAAGCGCCCTCCAGGTCTTTTGGACTCGTTTCCGGCGCAACAAACGAGCTGTCTTGGCGTTGGCCTTTATCTTGCTAGAGATCGTTATGGCGATTCTGGCGCCGTGGATTGCGCCTTATGACCCCAACAAGCAAGACTATGACGCCGCCTGGCAGAGACCGAGCCGCGCACATTGGATGGGCACCGACGATTTGGGGCGTGATGTACTCAGTCGTCTGATGGTCGGCGCCCGCGTGTCGATTAGCGTCGGCATCTTGGCCCAGTTGATGCAGCTGCTGATTGGCTTGCCGGTTGGGGCGATCACGGGGTTGCAAGGCGGCTGGATCGACTTTGCTTTTATGCGTCTTGTCGATGTTCTCTCGTCGGTGCCGACCCTGTTGTTTTATATGTTGATGATGATCCTCTTGGGGCGGGGGTTTTTCAACATCGTTTTGGCGATGTCATTGACCGGTTGGATCGGCATTGCGCGCCTGGTGCGTGGACAGGTGCTTTCGCTCAAGGCGACGGATTACGTGCGTGCCGCGAGGGGTATGGGTGCCAGCACCGGGCACATTATCGTCCATCATCTTGTCCGCAACGCCCTCTCGCCGGTGGTGGTCGCGGTGACGCTGGGTATCCCCGGCTCAATGACCGCCGAGGCCGGGTTGAGTTTTCTTGGCTTGGGCATCTCGCCGCCCATGTCTTCTTGGGGGCAGATGATGGGGCTGTACCAACAATATATCCAGACCGCCTGGCATCTGACCGTGTTTCCGGCGCTGGTGCTGTCGCTGACAATGTTGGCCTGGTTCCAGCTGGGTGATGGTCTGCGCGACGCGCTGGACCCGACGATCCAGGTTTGACGTCCAAGCATCCAATGAAGCGCCGATACCCTGGGCATATTGGGCACGGCTTTGCACAAATGGCGCTCATTTCGTCAGGCTGATCATACCGGAAGCAATCAGCCCGACCATCATCCAAGCCAGTGTCTTGAGGTGGCGAATATCCAACCAATCGAGTTCTGTGCCCGAAACCCGGATTAACGTATTGTACAAGCGCAGGGTATTTTCCATTTGATGTTTCTCCTGCCTGTTATTTTCGCCCAATGTACCGCATTTGGTCTGTTTTGCCAAGTACGACCGCGTTTTGTCAGTCAAGCAGTGTCTCTTCCACTGGATGCGCATTTTCCCAAAATTAGAGCAGACACCTAGATACCCAACCTTGACAGGTCACCTTGACGCCGCTATAATGAGGATGGAGGAAGGGTAACTTGACTGCAAGCAGTACATCTCTGCAAATCACATCGACCGGCCAAACGCACCCCGGCCGGCGGCGGCAACTCAACGAAGATGCGTGGCGCATTGCCGGCCCGACAGACGCCCCGCACCTTTGGCCGCAGCGAGGACGACTTTACGCCCTCGCCGATGGCATGGGCGGGCACGCCGCCGGCGAAGTCGCCAGCCAATTGGCCATCGACACGCTGTTCACCCACTATTATCAAAACGACGACCTGCCCCTGTCTCCGGCGATGCGCCTGGAACAAGCGATCAAGGCCGCCAATCTGATCGTCCATCAACAATCGGTGCGCAACAAAGCACAAACAGGGATGGGCACCACCCTCGTCGCCGCAGTCATCCACGACGACTGGCTGATCATCGCCAGCGTCGGCGACAGCCGCGCTTACCTGATCCGCGACGGCAAACCCAAACAAATCACCCACGATCACTCTTGGGTCGCCGAGCAAGTCCAGGCCGGCATCTTGACCGAAGAAGAAGCCCGCGTCCACATCTATCGCAGCGTGGTCACGCGCTGCATTGGGCACCAGGACGAGATCGAGGTCGATACATTCGAGCTGCTGCTCGATCCGGGCGACACCATCCTCCTCTGCTCCGATGGACTCAGCGGCCAGGTGGCAGACCCCAAAATCGCCCAAGTCTTGACCGCACACCCACCCGAACAGGCCGCGCAAGAGCTGCTTGATCTGGCCAACCAGGCCGGCGGCCCAGACAACATTACCGTGATCGTGATCAAAATCACCGAACCCCAGGCCGAACCGGACGCGCCGGCCGTCGTACAAGACGTGCTGCACAAAGCAAAACAGACGCTGCTGGCCGTTGCCGCGCCGCGCGGCAACGGGATCGAAACGAACCGCCCGGCCATTATCGGGCTGACGCTGGGATTTCTCGCCCTCACCATCATCGCCTGCGCAGCGCTGACCTGGCGATCGCCGTGGATACAGCACCTGCTGGTCACATCGACGCCAACCCGGCCGGCCATAGCCACGCCAACCGTCACACGCCCACCCACGTACACGCCGTCGCCCACAACAACCACGACATCCACCCCTACCGCCGCGCCGACATTGACGCCAACATCCACTCGCACCCTCACACCCACCGCCACGCCAACGCCCACCCGCACCGCCACACCAACCGCCACACCAACCCCCTTGCCCACCACCGGCCCCCAGGTCGGCCCCTGATCAGCGACATCCAGGCCATCAATACCCCGGCGGCGTGGTGCCAGTCAGCATCCCCAGCGATCGGCGGGTCACATAAGGAACATACCCCCTGGACAGCGCGTTGCCGTATGCCATATTTGCATACGACAACGCGTATTCGCACACAAAAACGGGCACGCCGGCGGCCAGATAGCGATCGAGGTAGCCGGTGTAATAGTCGGTCAACGCAACATCATTGGGCCAATCATAGCCATCGACGTCGTCCCAACGGTCCGTCGCATCGCCATCATACCACACGGACTCTTGGGCCAACGCATCGATCGCCGAAAGCAGTTGGGGATGGCCGTCGATCAAAGCCGCGGCGTTTTGCTGGATGATGACAAAATTGGGATTGCGGGCCAACGCATAATCCCGAATCTCTTGCACAAAAGCGACCATTTCTGCGGCCGCGTCTTTGCCGGCCGCTTGAGCCTTGGCCGCCACACGCTCATTCTCATATCCTTCGACCCAGTCGAGATAGACGCCGTCAAAACCGTCCTGAATCACCTGCCCCAGGACGCTGGCATAATCCCGGTCCGGGTGACCCGACTGATTTTGACCATAGATCACAATATCCCGCCAGCCCGCGTCCCAATAAGCCACCGGATAATTGCCCCCCCAGCCATCAGGATCACAAATGAGAATATAGCCCGGCCAATCCGCCGGCGGATCGCCCTGGCAATCCCAATTCAAAGACCAGGTCCAATACCAGCGCCAGTCCTCGGCTTCACCAATATCAATATAAGCAATGATCAATTTACGATGCACACCGTCGCTGGCATAGCTGGCTTTCAACCGCGCAACCATCGCACGAGTGTCAAAATGCCGGTCGTCCGACGACCAATCTGTTCGCGTGGGTTCCAAAACCAACATATCGTAATGCGAGGCAGCCAGCGCGTCCACCATCCCCGGCCGGCTCAACCCCTGAATCTGGTACGCCCAGTACGCAACCTGATCGACGGCCGGCGGCAACGACGAATGCGCCTCTCTGGTGACAAGCGGCAAATAAGCGGCGCGCCCGGCAGCGGCAACCACCTCGAAATTGACCGTGTCAAACTCGGCGCTGGCCGGCGTCTGCCCATCCGGCCCAAACGCCACCGGAATGCGTTCCAGGTCTTGATTCAGCTTTTCGAGCACAACCTGCCACCTGGTTTTGCCGGCCGGGAACGTATAGCCGGGCGTCTCGCCAATCAACGCGATCACCTCGCCATCGGTCAAGTCCAAAATAGCAGAGTGAATATCTTCGGCATAAAAGGTAAATCCGCCGGCATTATCGACCACATACGCGCCATAGTCGCGCAAAGCGGCAAGAAACATCCGCGTGATCGGGGCCAAACTGCCTTCATCCAACAGATCGCCCCGATCATCGACGATCGCCTGCTTGAGGACAAGCCGCTGCCCGGCCGCCAGCGCGTTGGGGTTGGTGTTGTAAAAATCGGTCTCGGTGGTCGAAGCCGGATAGAAATAATCGGCGGCGATCGGAGTGGACGGATCGCCGCTCGTATTCCGAAGCCCAGGAATAGCCACGGCCAGAGCATGCGCGATGACGCCGCCTTCCACATCTTCCGGCAAAATCAGCCCGGCAAGGAGTGGAACGCCGGTTGCACGGGCGCTGGAATACCCGTCGGGATTTGTCCCCTGCCCCCCCAGAGCAAAGAAATCGACCGCCCCGGCCTCGTAAATAACCGTCCCCTCCCGGCCGCCGCCGGCGCTCTGGCACAACCCGCTGCGCACCGTCGTCGCCTGCCACAAATCATACTCGGTATGCGTCGCCGGGTCATACAACACCAAATGACCGTCGGCGCCGATGTCTTGCGGGCCGGCGGGACGCACGCCGCCATCCGGCGACGGGATCGTCACCGGCCCGCCCAGTTTTGAATCCGGAAACTTGGCAGCATGCGGCCAGCCCAGGTTGCCCTCATAGTCGCAAATGACCACGTCCTGCTGCCCCGCGCCCGCCCGGAAAATGGGCACTGCATAAGCGTCATAGTTGACATCTGGAAAAGGCCAGGTGGTCGGCGGAGGCCCAGACGGGTGAAGCGTCGATGTGTCGCCGAGCAGCACGCGGTACAAGACGGTCATCTGTTGATCGCTGTTGGCCAAGACGGCGGCCCCGGCAACCCTGGCGTTCCATGCGCTACCGCCGGCAAACAAAGGCACTGGCAGCGACCACGCTCTCCGCAGCTCTTGCCCGGTCAAAACCGCATCGCCGTCCCCGTCGTCAGCCTCCGGCGCGCCGGCGCTGCAAGTCGAGAGAACCACAGCCAACAACACCGACAGGAAATAAAAGACGCTCAACGATATTTTACGATTCATTGTATCCCTCTTGTCGTTTTTCCGAATAGGACCTAGCCACCTACAGTTTTGTTCGGCAGCTTACACAAACTGATTTTTCTGGCAAGGGGTCAGCCCCTTGCCGAACTCCGTTGAGGGGCTATCCTTCGACAAGCTCAGGACAGGC
>CAYZYE010000017.1:0-27765 GCA_964481205.1 uncultured Anaerolineae bacterium
CAGATCGCCGTTTTTGGCCTGGATTTGGCAATCCAGGCCGAGCGCAAAGCGAGCGTCGCCCCCTGACCCCCAAATTGAAATACATCCTATATATATCGGCTCTGCGACTCGGCGGCTCTGCGTTGAATTTTAAATTCAACCAATCAATCTATGGTCCCCGGCGCTCATTGCCAGGGATCGTACAGCGGGTCTTGGAGCGGGGTCTGGATGCAAGAGGCGATAAATTCGGCGTACAATTGCGCGCCCGTGGCATTCAGATGAACGCCGTCGTCGACAAAGCACGCCGGGCAATCCTGGCTTGCGGCGTACCAGTCGGCGAGCAAGACGTTGCGGCAGCGCCCGGTTCGCCGGGACAGCATTTTGTTGATCGGGTCTTGCCAGCGGCGCGGCACTCGCACATTGACAAAAATGACCTTGGGTACGTCGGTCAGGACGTTCATGATCGCGTCAAACTGGGCGGCGCCAAAGATGCCATTGCTGCCCAGGTGAATCACGACAATGTCGCCCAAGCGCCCGCTCCGGCGGCGTTCTTGCAGCAGGCGCAGCATGTCCGGCGCCTGGCGGGCCACCGCGGCATCGACCTCGATGTTGGCGATGGTTTGCTCCAACTCGCGGCGCGCGCCAACCATGACCGAGTCGCCCAACGCGACGACGCGCGGCACGGGGGTTATCGTGGGCGTCGGGGATATTGTGGGCGCGGCGGTTGCCGTAACCGTTGGAGTTGGCCCGGCCGGCGCTGTGGCGGTCGGCGCGGCCTTTGTTGGCGTGTCTGGCGTGGGCCGGGCCGGCGCCGGCGTGTCCTGAGGTGTAGACGTGACCGCCGGCGTTGGCGTCGCCGCCGGCGACGTCGCTGTGGGGGTGACGGTTGGGGTGCGTGCGGCCGGTGGCGTCTGTTCGAGGTGCGACAGATGCGCGGATGCCGGCGGAACCAGTGTCATCCAGACGGCGATGACGATGGCCAACGGCGCGCCCCACGACGCCGTCCAGCGCAAACGCCGGCCCCACCCGGCGGCGCTATAGCGCACCGGTCGTTCGATCATTTGGTACGAACATTCGGCCAGGACCGCTGCAATGAACAGGCGCAAGAGCAATAGCGCCGCGCCGTCAAAGGGCAGGTCGAGGTGCGGCCGGGTGATCATGAACAGGGGCCAGTGCCACAGGTAAAGGCCAAACGATCGTTTCCCCAGCCAGCGCAGCGGCGCGCTGCCCAGCAGGCCGGGCAAGAGCCGCGCGCGGGGGTGTACTGCGAGCGCGATTGTCGTCCCGGCAAGCAAAGCGATCATGGTCAGACCGCCCCGGTACAAGAGCGGCTGAAATTCATCGACGTACACGCAGGCCGCTGCCAGCGCGCACAATGCGCCCAGCCCGGCGCCGTCGATCAACCGCATGTAAAGGCGCCGCCCGCGCGCCCGGCGCTGATCGGGGGGCCAGACGCAGGCCAGCGCCGCCCCGATCAACAGCCCGGCCAGGCGGGTGTCGGTGCCGTAATAAACGCGCGACGGGTCAGTGCCGGGGCGGTACAAGACCGCCATCCACGCCGCCGAGATCGTCGCGCCGGCAAGGGCGGCAATGAGAATCCCGTACCGGGTCCTTTTTGGTTTGGCCGGAGAGTGGGATTTGGCGTTCGGACGGCAAATGCGCCCGATCATGATGAACAGGAGCGGCCACAGCAGGTAAAATTGGGCCTCGACGGCCAGCGCCCACAAATGTCGCAGCAGCGGCGGCCGCCCCATCGCGGCAAAATAAGGGCGCTGTGTCCAGATCAGGCGCCAGTTGCTCAGATAGCCGACGGCGGCCAACGCATCGCCGCGCAGCGAGGCCGCTGCATCAGGCAACCAGATCGCGGTCAGCACGAGAGTGGCGGCGATCAAGGCCAGGGTAGCCGGAAACAGGCGGCACACGCGCCGTCGCCAAAACGCTTTGAGATCGATCTTGCCCCGGCGATCCCACTCGCGCAAGAGCAGGGTTGTGATCAAGTACCCGCCAAGCACGAAAAAGACCTCGACGCCCAGGAACCCGCCCGGCATCCAGCGCAGATCGGCGTGGTAAAATAGCACGGCCAGCGCGGCCAGCCCGCGCAGCCCGTCGAGGGCAGGTATATAGGCCAGACGGGTTTTCTGGCGTGGCAAGCGCGTTTCCTTTTTCAAGTCACCTCCTGCCACACCAGGCGTTCAAACCCTATCGCCGTGACTGCATAAACGCGCAGACGCAGCGTATCTTTGTATCTGGCCTGAAGCGCCTGCCGGTACCCGGCCAACTTGGTCCGCGCCTGGGTCATTTTTTCCCGCACTTGGGGCAGCGCCTCCAGGTCTTTTCTGCTCATCGCTCGCGCCTCGGCTTTGCTGATTCCGAGTTCGTCCTTGAGTTTGAGGTACTTGAACTCGATCAAGATGTCTAGCAGGCGATACTGGCGCATGTCGGGGCGCACAATCATTATCAAATCGGCATATTCGCGTTCCAACGCCGGCTCTGAGTCCATGATGTAGAGAATGTCATTAAAGAGCAAAGTCAAAAACGCCGTTTTGATGGTCAACTCGTTCGCCCAGCGATAGTCGCGATTGTCAAATACCGGAAAATAGCGTTGCTCCACAAAATCGCACAAAGGCTGCATTTTACCTGTTTGATAGAGCGTTTGGGCAATTTGTTGTCCTTTTTTATGATCGGGCAAAAGCATTTCGCGCATTTGTTCGGCATATAGCCTCCGCACGATCAGGTTGGGGATTTTTAGCGTCAACTCGCCAAACTCGGTTTCGTCACCCAGCGTCAATACGCCCAGATAGTAGAGCAGTGAGGCAATCAGGTCGACGTCCTCGCCAATATTGAGCATCTCTTTGACGCCAAAGCGATCCGACAACTCTTGGACACGCGGTAGATATTGGCCGCCCAGTGCGTCCAGAATCACCTGCCCACCGTTCGGCAGGCGAGAGACATAAGCGAGTTTTGCGCGATCCATGGACAGGTTAAAGTCCAGCATCTTGCGCGGGTATTGGCGCTCACGTTGCAGCGCTTTCATGAAATAGAGCACCAGTGTGGGATTGTACACTCGCTCCTCTGCCCGGTGGCTAAAGCGGTAGCCGTCATAGAACGCGCGGATCATGGTCAACGCCTCGTTGGCTTTTGTTTCCGAAAAGCCGCATTCCCTTGCGACGCGGTGCAAGACTTGGGCAACCTCTTTTTGGGTAAAGCCGCACAGGTCATTGAACTGAGGAAGCAAATAGATATTCTCTGCAACGTTGTATCCGCTGGTGATGTCGCTCAGCGCCACCGGGGAGACGCCGGTGATGAACACGCGATCTATGCCCCGCCCCGCTGCGCTGCCTTTGACTGCCTTGAACACGGTCTTGAGCAATCCTTCGCCCGACAAGAGCGCATAATAACGATCTTGGCTGGCGGTCATCACTTCATTGGCAAAGTTGTCGTATTCATCGATCATCAAATACAATCGGTACACAGTGGGACGCACAGCCGTCAATACCGACTCGAAGGAAAAAAACGCATCGCGTCGATCGATCTCGATCTCGCCGGACAAAAAATCACCATAGCGTTTTGAAAAATCGTGAATTCTGCTGTTGAGGTGATTGTGCAGCGATCGCCGGACATCCGCCACATCTCCACTGGGATCGACCATTGAAAAATCCCATTTGAGTACAAAGTAGCGGTTGTGCAATGGCGTCGGATTTTGCCCAATTGCCAGATGCCCAAACAGCCGCTCAAACTCGTCTGCCCGCGCAATGTCATAATAGTTTTCCAATGTGGACAGCCACAAGCTCTTGCCAAAGCGCCGGGGACGTAAAAAGAGCAGCTGTTTACCCGCTTGTTCGATAAGCCGAATGTCGCTGGTGCGGTCCACATAAAAATAGTTTTCGGTAATGACTTGGAAAAAATCGCTGATTCCATACGGAAATTTCATCACCCACTCCCTTGCTCCACGATCACCCAGGCCGGCGTGTGTACTGTCTCCATTATATCCGTGCTTGATGTCCCGGTCAACCAATGTCGGGATAAATATTTTGCGCCAATCCGGTTGACGCCACCGCTGTTTCACGCTATACTGGGCAAGATATTGTTTCCTCTGATGACAAATTGTAAAGCATATAGAACAAATGTTCTGGTCTCCCCTGGGACTTTGTCAACTCACCGTGGTACCGCGCGTCAACAGCGATCCCACGATGCCGCGCGAGGTTGTGATGAAGAACAATAAATTTTATCCCAATCTCTTTTTCATCCTGGGTTTGCTTCTTGCCTGCCAATGGACGCCGCAGCCCACTCGCCTGTCGACGCCGCCCCCCATCCATGCGCAGGCCGTCGCTACCTGGACATCAACGCCGACGCCAACAGAGTGTCCAACCACCAGCCCCACGCCAACCGCGCCTCGGCCTCCTGCTGTACCGCCCACGCCCCGGCCAGCAGCCGGCCCCCTACCCGCCGTGTGGACAACGCTCGACTTTGGCCTGCCGGCCGGCGATCTGTATTTTCCAACCAGCCTGGCCTTTGATCGGGACGCTGATTTGCTGTACGCGCTGGGACAGTGCGAGTTGGAGCCAGGCGCCAACGGGTCAAGCCCGAGAGCGTGTATTTCCACGTTCAACCTTGATTCGGCCCAAATCGTGCGCCACGCCGAAATCCCGGCCGGCAACCAGGGGCATTTGTTGTTGGCCGGAGACACATTGTACCTCGACCAGGCCTGGCGCGCGGCGCTGCTGGTCATCGACGCCGAAACGCTCCACGTCCGCCGGGTGATCTCGGACGTGGTCCGGGTGGCCGACGATGGCCGGGGGACGATCTATGCCGTGACCACGGAGCGCATTTTGCGCCTGGAAGCGGATCCCATTGCCGCCCCCCTGCCGTGGCATGACGCTTTTGGCGGCTCGATCCTCGACATGATTGCCACGCCGGAGCGCATCTATGTGCTGACCTACGAGTGGCTGTGGGTGTTCGATCCAACACTAGCTCCGGCCGGCGAGATCGATCTGCAAGGAGTCGATCCGCGCACCCTGGCCTTTGACAATGAGCGCGAGCGGTTGTATGTTGGCGGCAACGCGGGACTGTTTGCCCTGAACCTGGACGATCTGTCGATTGGGCAAACGCCGGTGAATGTCCAGGGCATCGACCGGTTGCTCGTCGACGCGGCCAACGAACGGTTGTACGTCAGTGCTCACCATCCTTACGATTGGTTTGGCGGCGCTGCTATCGTTGCCATCGACATGACGAGTTGGCAAACCAAAACACTGTTCTCGACGCTCGACGGTTGGCTGACCGATTTGGCCCTTGATCCCGGCCGGGAGCGGTTGCTGGTGGCCAGCCAGACTGACCATGCCCTGATCCCAATCGAATTGGCTTCCGGCGCGGTTGGACGCCGTTTGCCGCTGGGCGTCGAGGTGATCGAGGTGATCGTCGATGAGCAGTTGGGACGGCTGTACGTCAGCGACAGCGCGGGTTGGATCAATGTCCTCGATCGACGCAGCTATGCCCCCATCGAGCGTGTCTATGGCGGGCGACGGATCAGCCTCGACGTCGCGCACAAGCGACTCTATGCCGGCGATCCCCGTCTGCCGGTCGTGTCGGTGTTTGATGTCGAGACGCTGAATTCGCTACACGAAATACCACAGCCGGGCAAACCGCGCGCCAACGGCGCCAACGGCGAGCTAGTGATCGTCAACCGCCGCTTTTACGTCTTTGACGGAGCGACGGGCAGCCCAACGGGCGAGCTACTGCCCGGCATCGGCATACCATTGCCAGAATTTCCCGGCGGGTTTTACACCATCGCCCGCGAGGCGCTGATCGACGCCGAACGCGGCCTGACGGCGACGATCACCTATACGCCCTGGCCCGGCAAACCCGGCCCGCAGGCGTCGATGGTGTATGACCCCGGCAGCGGGCGCGCCTATCGCTCATTGCTCACCGGCGGATATATTCACCACAGCACGATCTCGATCTATGCCGATTTGGGCGCGCTGCAAACCAGGGCGCCGGCGATCCTCTCGCTGGACGGGCTGTCCGGCCATATCGCCCTCGACAGCCGCGCGCGGCGGCTGTACGTCGCGCGCGGGCACATTCTTTTTGTCCTCGACAGTGAGACGCTGCGCCGCGTGGGTCGCGTCGAAACCAGCCGGACCGGCGCCAATCCCTGGCTGCCGCGCATCGCCGCCGTCGATCAAGAATTGGGGCGACTGTACAACCCGCGCGAAAATGAATTGGTGGTCTGGACGCGGAACGGCAGCGCGCCGCCCCGGCCACAGCCCCACGAGCCAATGATCGTCACCCACACCATATCGTCGATCCGGCCCTCGCCAAATTTTGCCGCGGACCGCACCCTATTGGCAACGATCAACAGCCGGTTATGCCGTTCGACCGACGGCGGCGAGACCTGGCTGCGACTGCGCGGCGGTCTGCCGGAACTGGGCGGTTGGATTCCGACCATCGACGCTGTTTTCTCTCCTGACTATGCGAATGATTCGACGATCCTGGCGGGCATTTTTCTCGGCGATAGCCACGGCGAAGGGGTTTGGAAATCGACCGACGGCGGCGAGACCTGGCTGCCGTCCAGCGATGGGCTGTACGATCTGCGCGTGCATCGCCTTGCGCTCTCCCCTGACTATGCGAATGATTCGACCGCGCTGGCCTATACCTATTCGCAAAACGTGGGCGCGCTGTACCGCTCCGTCGATGGCGGCGCAAGTTGGCAGTTGGTGCTGCGACAGGCCGGCTATGCCAAACCGCCGCTCCCCCGCCCCGAAGAACTGTTTTTGGTCGCGCAACACCCGCCGCAGTTCAAATGCGACTATGAGGGCGTCTGCCAGCGCTCGGACGACGGCGGCGAAACATGGCTGCCGTTCGACACCGGCCGCGTCAAATTAAAGGCGCTCGTCGCCACGGTCATCTCGCCCCACCTGAAAGACGACGGCGCCGTTTATTTTATGACCCAATCCGATCTGTACCGCGTTTGGCCGGACGGTGACGCCTGGGAACGCGCCATCGCGCCCATTTTCGATCACCGCGACGACTATACGCGCTACCTGACCGCGTTGGCGATCGCGCCGGGGGCGGGCGGCAGCGATGTGCTGTTCATCGGCACAGCGGACGGCCAGTTCTATCGCCGGCTTGCCGGCGGTCTGACCTGGAAGCCCCTACCGCCGCGCCCCGCCCCGACGGCCACGCCGGCTCCCACTCGCGCCGCCACACCCACATCCACGCCAAAACCATGCACCGGCCCCATCGACGAACGCTTCTATGCTGACTATGCGAAACTGCCGCCGCGCCTGGGTTGCGCGGCTGGAGCGGGCGTGGAAACGCGGCTCGCCGAACAGCCCTTCGAGATGGGGATCATGCTCTGGCGGCAAGACCGGCGCGAGATTTACGTGCTTTATTATGATGCGACGTGGGAAATGTACGAGGACACGTGGGATGAGACGCAGCCAGATCGCGACCCTAACCTCGAGCCGCCGACCTATTTTTACCAACCGTTGCGCGGCTTTGGCAAAGTGTGGCGCGAAAAACTGGGCGGCGTCGAGTCGACGATCGGCTGGGCGACGGACGTCGAGCGCAACTATGACACGGTGATCCAGCCCTTTGACAACGGTCAACTGCTCAAAGGGGACGAAAATTACATCGTCTTTGTGCTGTACAACGACGGTCACTGGGAAGAGATCAACGCCTACCCGCCAGAATAAGAGTTCCAGAACTTGAATTGTTCCAACCTGCCCGGCCTGGATTGCCAAATCCCAAGTTTTTGGCCTGAAATTCGCCGGACTTGGCAATCTGGCGAGAGCAACGTGGGCTGATTATTTTTTCTGGAAACGCCTGATTGGAAATGGAGCGCACATGGCAACTTTTGTCACCCATCTGGTCATCGGCGAGCGCGTGTTTGCCCGCCTCAAGCAAGAGCATTGCCCGATTCAGGAATCAGAATATGGGGCCTTTCTGCTCGGCTGTATGTTGGTCGATGTCAACAATTTCAACGGCATGGATCGGCGCGAGACGCATTTCGTGGGTCGCCTGGAACAAGACGGACAAGACGCCTTTCGCAAAAGCTGCGCTAACTTTGTGGCGCAACTCGATGCGCTGCTCGTTCGCCCGTGGAGCGATTTGACACCCGCCGCGCAGGCCTTTGTGACCGGATATTTGTGCCATTTGGCCGCCGACGAAGCGTGGAAACAACGCAGTTGGGAATGGCAGAGATCGCAAGCCAGCAACCCGCCTACCGACCCGATCGCGCCGGTGGGCGTCCTCTTGACCGCCTTTGATGCGGCCAGCACGAAAACGTATCGCGATTCCGCCGCCATCGCCTCGGCGCTCACGGCGGCCGCCGTCCCCCACGCGCTGACGCACATTCCCCACGCTGACCTGGTCGAAATGTGGGACACGATTCGCGCGCACGTCTTGGACGGGCAGGTTCCCGATTCCTATTTCAAGCTGTTGCAACGGATGGGCAAAAGTAAAGCCAGAATAGAACGCATTCGCCGCGAACACGACTTGTACTGGCAGCAAGCCGTTTCGCTGCTGCAAAAAATGGGGGGCGTCGAGCCGATTTTGAGGGACTCGGTGGAGCGATCTATGCGCATCATCCCCCACTTGTGGGACAAATTCAAATAAACCAAGTGCCAAAATTTCCGTCAAGCCTCAAGGAGCGCCTATGAACCTGTCTGGATGGAAACCAAAAATGCCCGGCGTCATTGCCACCGGGCTGCTCACGCTGACGACTTTGCTGTGGACGTTTTGGGGCGTCGCCGAAATGTATTACGAGGGTTGGGGGCTGCCCTTTCCCCAACCGTTGGCCTACCTGATCCCCGGCGGCGCCTGCCTGGTCTTGAGCCTGCTCGTGCTGACCTGGCCGCGCGCCGGCGGCTGGCTGATCATCGCCGTGGGCGGGCTGTTCACAACGTGGTGGTGGGCGATGACCGCCCGCCGCGCCGGCAGATTGACGCTCAAAATGATCTTGAGCATGTTTCCGGTCAGCGGGATATTGATCGTCGTCGGTGTGCTCTTTTTACTCGAAGGACGTTACCGGCAACAACGGCGCGAGGCGGGCATCCCGCGCCATAGCAATTGGTGGCTGCGCAACCTGCACTATGTCATCAATATCGGCGCGCCGATTTTGGCGATCGTGATCGTGTCGGCGCTTCAACTGCCCAACATCCTCACCCGCGTTGATGACGGCTATCGCGGCGAACAACTGATCGAGGGCAACGGCGTCACCCTGATCTGGGCGCCGGCCGGGCCGGGGTGGAATTGGCGGCAGCCCGCCGGTTGGAACCCCTCGTGGAACCACATCGCCCTGTACGGCGCGCCACCGGTCGGCCTCAAAGAACGCCCCGCGCAGGCCGCGCAAGCCGATATGGACGCGCACAGCATTTGCGCCCACCTCGCCGCCGACGGCGTGACCTTGCTCGACGAGCCGCAGCACATCTGGCGCATGCCCACGCCCGACGAGCTGGTGCGCTCGCTGTGCCGGCATGGTGAAAACGCCGGATGTACCTGGAATGGGAAAAAAGGCAAAGCCGAGTGTACCGTCGAGCCGGACAAGGATATGCCGCTCTGGGCCACCGACCAATCGGCGATCTATTATTGGAGCGCCGACGAATATGATCAGGAGAATGCGTGGTATATCAGTTACAACGGCTGGGCCAAGTATCAACCCAAAGGCTGGGGCAATCCGCGACACGGCCACCGCTGCGTGCGAGAGCCTTGAGGAAAGTCAAAGGGGCGGAGGTCGTCACTCTCCGCCCCGAAAAAGGGAGAAAAAGATGAGCTAGTAAGAGGCCGCTGAAAAACCCAAGATTAACCAGGAACGCAGAGATTATCTTGTATTTGTAAATGTCAGCGGTGTTTTGCAGTGCTCGTTGATGTTTTGTTTCCTGGCGATCTCGGCGTTCTCTGGTCGTCAGGCTTTTATTTTGCCTTGACCGCAATCTTGGTGCGGTACTGAAAACGCTTTGTCTTGGGCAACGTCACCGTCAACACCCCCCGCTTGAACGTCGCATCGATCTTGTCCTGATCGACCCCGTCCGGCAGTGGGATCGCGCGCTCAAACGAGCCAAAAGCGCGTTCGACCCGGTAATAACGATCGCCCCGTTGTTCCTTTTCGGCTTGCTTTTCGCCGCGAATGGTCAACACATTGTGCGATAACGACACCTCGAAATCATTTTCGTCCATCCCAGGCAACTCGGCCGAGATGCGAAACTGTTTGTCATCCTCAACCACGTCCAAACGCGGCAAAAAAGTTGACCAGGTTTGATCGAAATAACGGAAAGGGGCCAGGTCAAAAAACTCGTCAAACAGGCGATTCACATCACGCTGCCACAGATCGAGCGCGCGCGGCGGCTCTGGCTCATTTTGCCTTCGCACAGACACTTGGCTCCGCTTCCAGGGAATCAAATCGGTAATCGACATGTTTTTTTGCCTCCTTTCTGTTCGATATTTGGCTACATTCAACCGCTACATGATTTATACTTTATCCGGCCTGGACGGCGATCTTGCGCATCTTGGCCGGGCCAACCTTGGGCAGCGACAGCCGCAAAACCCCATCTTTGACCGTTGCCTGAATGTTTTCTTGATCGATCTGATTGGACAACTTGAAGCTGCGCTGGTAATCGCCGATCTCGTACTCGGCATAGGACAAAGCAAACCCTTCAGGCAGTTCTGGCTCGACATAGCCATTGATCGTCAAAATGCCTTTTTCCAGAATGATCTCGACCGCGTTCTCGTCGACGCCGGGCATATCGGCGACAATGGTGATCATTTCGCCATCCTCATAAATGTCCGTTCGCGGAACGAACGCCTTGCGATCGCGCGTGCGTTCGGCTTCGGTCTCGTCAACCTCTTGTTTTTGCGCTTCTTGCACCTTGAGTTCAGTTTCGTTTGCCATAATTCATAACCTCCATTACACGTCAATACAATTTTTACCCGGCCTTGACCGTGATTTTTCTGGGTTTGTCGGCCTCGGCGCGCGGCAGCGAAATGTGCAGCACCCCTTTATCAAAAGAAGCCTCAACCTTGTCCGCTTCGACGTGAAAAGGCAGTTGGAACGAGCGGGTAAAACTGCCGCAGCCCCGCTCACGCCGGTGAAAACGCACATCCTGGTCGCACTCGTCGCGTTCACGCTTGCCCGAAATGGTCAGCGTGTCGTTGACCACCGAGATGTCAATGTCGGCCGGCAAAACCCCCGGCAGCTCGGCTGTGACCAACGCGCCGTCTTCGTTGCTCCAGACGTTCATCGCCGGATAGCCGGCAGCCTGGTTGATCCGATATTGAGATGGAAAATCTGCAAAAAGTTGGTTCATCTCTTGGCGCAGACGTTGTATCTCGCGCCACGGGGACAATGGATAACGTAACCTGAGCATGATCAGTTCTCCTTTCTAAATATGATCCGATCTTGGTGTATATATCCAACCACTGGTATCTTTTTGGCTGTGTTTCATTTGCTTTGTAGCCACCCGCCCGCAAGGAGCGATGCTACAGACGCCCAAATCATTTGAAACACAACCGTTTCTTTTTGTTGTGGCTATACTGTACCAAAAGTACATTAGAAGATCATTAGAGAACCATTAGAAAATCATAAGAAATGCCAAACCGCCCTATCCTGCCCCCCGGATCGCGTCGCGCAACAGGCGATAGCCAACAGGGTGAATGCCCTGCCGGGCGACGTAATCCACAAGTTTGGGGTCGAGAAACGTTTGATGATCCTGGATGCGATAATCCGCCGAAGCGGCAATGGCCTCGATGTCGCTCCCCGGCACCGATGGATGCAGCACCATGTGGGTAATGCCCGCCGGCAGCAAATCGAACAAGCGTTGGTAAATCCGCAAATGATCTCCCTGCCCACGCGCGGCGCAAATATGATCCAACACCGGGAACCCGCTTTCGATCAGCGCATCCATCTCGGACAACAACAGCCGCCCCAACGACGGCTCGATGCCCCACTCGATCATCTTTTCCTCGGCAAGGCGCGGCAGCATGGCCGGAATTCGATACTCGACGGCCAATCCAATGTACGCCTGCACCAACTGGGGGTGAAAAACCGTCCCCATGTGTGTGTCGATATGCGTCACGTCGATGCCCAGGGCCAAGGCATGCTCGATCTGCGCACGCATCTCGGCGATGGCGGCGCCGGCATCCATGTGCATGTAAAGCTGCTCGTTAGAGGGCCACATATAGCCCTGCTCATCGAGCAACCCGCTCTGCGGATCGACCGTCGACAGCGGACGCCAGCGATAGCCGCTCTCGGCCCACTCGCTGGTCAACGTGATATGCACCCCCACATCGACCTGAGGATGCGCGCGGCACCAGGCCGCGATCTCGGGCACCCACGCGCAAGGCATCATCACCGAGCCGCTGGTGATCAAGCCCACGGCCTGGGTTTCCGCAAAGGCCGCGTTCGCGGCGTGACACATGCCCAAATCATCGGCATGCACGATCACCAGCCGGTCGTCCGCCCCAAAGCCCAATTTTTCCAAACCCGAATAGGACATACTTGACCTCCTTGTGCAATGACAAACCAACCATCAATAACCACTCGACATACCGCCGAGCAAACCCAACGCAACAAAGAGCGCGATCAAACCGGCAATCAAACCACCCACCAACAACACACCGACAATGCCGGCGATGATGACATTCATTATCGACCCCTGCACCCAGTGTTGACGGACATAATCACGCACTTGCGTTCCCGACCAGATCGCCAGCCCAATGTTGATCGGAAAAGCAGCGCACGCGCACACCCCGCCGGTGATGACGCTGAACAACGCCTCGAGACCCAACAAAATCCAGAACCCAAAAAAGATCAGCAAAGCCAACCCGATTCGACCCGCATACAGCCAGCCCATCCCCATGATGCCAAAAAGACCGAAAACGATCTCTAAAATCATCCCCGTTGAATCGGTATTGCCGGGACGCTGCGGTGGATACGGCTGCTGCGGTGGATACTGCTGCTGCGGCGGTGGATAATAAGCCATGTTGCCCTCCTTGACAAATGAAATAGGACCTGACGGCCCGGCGCAATTTATCGCATTGCCAACACAATTTGCTCTTGAGTATAGCCAGCCCATGCACAATGTCAAGTTGAGCGTCGCGCCGTGGGCCAGGAGAAATCCCCATTCCGAGGCATTTGCAGATTTCCCCCATTTGTCATAAAATGACAGAACTTGATACCCAACCATACATTGGAGAATGATTATGACAGAACTCGATCAATTGTGCATCAACACCATCCGTTTCCTTGCCGCCGACGGCGTCGAAGCCGCCGGATGCGGCCACCCCGGCATGCCCATGGGTATGGCCGACGCCGCCTATGTCCTTTGGACGCAATTTATCAAACACAACCCCAAAAACCCCAACTGGGCCGACCGCGACCGCTTTGTGCTGTCTGCCGGACACGGCTCGATGCTGCTCTACAGCCTGCTCCACCTCACCGGCTATGACCTGTCGCTGGACGAATTGAAAAACTTTCGTCAGTGGGGCAGCAAAACCCCCGGCCACCCCGAATACGGCCACGCCCCCGGCGTCGAAACCACCACCGGGCCGCTGGGACAAGGCTTTGCCACCGGCGTTGGAATGGCACTCGCCGCGCAGCTGCTGGCCGCGCGCTACAACAAACCCGGCCACACCATCGTCGATCACAAAATCTATGCCATCGTCTCTGACGGCGACCTGATGGAAGGGATCTCCTCCGAAGCCGCGTCGCTGGCCGGACACCTGGGCCTGGGCGAGATCATTTACCTCTATGACGACAACCACATCTCGATCGAAGGCAGCACCGCACTGGCCTTTACCGAAGATGTCGCCGCCCGCTTTCGCGCCTACGGCTGGGCCGTACAAGAGGTCGATGGACTGGACCAGGCCGGAATCGCGCAAGCGATCCAGGACGCCCAGGCTGAAACAGCGCGCCCCTCGCTGATCCAGGTCAAAACCACCATCGGCTACGGCGCGCCCAACCTGGCCGGCACAGCCAAAATCCACGGCGCGGCAATGGGCGAACAAGAACTCGCCGCCGCCAAGGACAACCTGGGCTGGCCCAAAACACCGCGCTTTTACATCCCCGACCAGGCGCTGGCCCTGTTCCGCCAGGCCATCGAGCGCGGCGCGCAGAGCGAGACCGCCTGGAACACCCGCCTGGACGCCTATGCCGCCCAATATCCCGGCCTCGCCGCCGAATTCAAACAACGCATGGCCGGCCGGCTGCCCGCCGGCTGGGACGCCGATCTGCCAACCTTTGCCGGCAAACCGCTGGCCACGCGACGCGCCTCCGGCCAGGCGCTCAACGCCCTATCGCCCAAACTGCCGGCCCTGGTGGGCGGCTCGGCCGACCTGGCCCCGTCCAACAATACGATGGTCAAAGGCGAAGCGGAAGTCAATCGCGGCGCCTTTGCCGGACGCAACCTGCACTTTGGCGTCCGCGAACACGCCATGGCCGCCGCGTTGAACGGCATGGCGTTGCACGGCGGCTTTATCCCCTACGGCGGCACCTTTTTCGTCTTTTCCGACTATTTGCGCCCCGCGCTGCGCCTCTCGGCATTGATGAACGCGCACGTCATCTATGTCTTTACCCATGACTCAATCGGCCTGGGCGAGGACGGCCCCACCCACCAGCCGGTCGAACACCTGGCCGCGCTACGCGCCATCCCCAACATGCTCGTCATCCGCCCCAGCGACGCCAATGAAGTCAGCGAAGCGTGGCGAGCCGCCATCGAACACGATGGCCCCGTGGCGCTGGTCTTGACCCGCCAACACATCGAAATCCTCGACCGCACCGTGTACCCGCCGGCCGCCAAACTGCGCCACGGCGCGTACATCCTGGCCGACACCGACGGCGCGCCCGACATCATCCTCATCGCCACCGGCAGCGAGGTCCAGATTGCGCTGGAAGCAAAAACGATCCTGGCAGAAAAAAGCATCCACGCGCGCGTGGTAGCGATGCCCAGTTGGGAACTGTTTGAAGCGCAACCGCAAGACTATCGAGAGCACGTCCTGCCGCCGGCCGTCACCACCCGCCTGTCCATCGAAGCGGGCGTGCGCATGGGCTGGGCGCGCTATGTCGGCCTGGACGGCGACACGGTGAGCATCGAACGCTTTGGCGCATCGGCCCCGTACAAAACCCTGTGGGAAAAATTTGGCTTTACCGGCCCGGCCGTCGCCGCGCGGGCAATGAAACTCTTGGGCAAAAAAACGACCACAACACAGCTGTAAGGCCTCTCTGCGGCTGGCAGGTGTACTGGCTGGTTTTTCAGCACGCGCCTGGCGTATCCGAAAAACGGCCTTGCGCTGCCAGCACTTTGCAGATATAATCCATTGCATTGTCGAACAAGATGCTTGAATCAAAGGAGGATACGATGAATGGACTATCTGTCGGTGATGGGTTCAAATTCGGATGCGGGTTTTTCATGGCCGCGATCATTGCCTGGCTGGCGATGGTGATCATTGGCGGCATCTTGATGGCGATCTTTGGCGCGGCGTTGGGAACGCTGTTTGAAGGCCTCGATCCCAATATGTTCAGCCAACTGCCCATGCTGTTTGGCGTCATATAAACGCGCTTTTCGGCGCAAAAAGCAAACGCCCGGCTTTTACCGGGCGTTTGCTTTCGGAACAGTTCCAACCACCTCACACATTCTTGATCAACCCCAAATCACCCGTTTGCGCCGCCCGCAACACCGCCCCCATATACTCATCGACCATGTCCACCGTCATGGGAATGGGCATATTTTCCAATTTCATCTTGAGCTGCGGGTTCTTGGCCGCCGCCAGCGCGCGGTCGATATGCGCCCCGGTAAAAGCAGGCAACTCGGCCAACGTGGTGGGAAGGCCGATCCGCCGGCCAAGGGCCAACATTGCCTCGGCAACCGCCTCACCCAGCGCCCGCCCGTTGAGCCGATCCAGATTTGCCACCCGATAGATTTTGCCCACCACGCGCAACGCCGGCTCGATCGCCGGCGCGAAAAAGACGGTGTAATAGGGATTCATCAACGCGCAAGCGCGCCCGTGGCTGGTCACATCGACGAGCGAAAAACTGGTCAGATGACCGCCGTTCGTCCCGCCGATCATGATCGCATAACCGCCCAGATCGGTGCCCAACCCCAACGCCATCCGCGCGTCCTTGTCTCCCGGATTCGCCACCGCCCGCTCCACGTTCTCGACGATCAGGCGAATACCCTCCTGCGCCACCGGCGCCACCCGGCCATAGAAATCCTTGCCGCACGCGCCATACAACACCTCCAGCGAGTGCGCCACGCCGTCCATCGCGCCATCGGCAGTAAATGCAGGCGACATCGAGACGGTCACACCATAATCAAACAGCGCGCGCGCCGGCACAATGGCGGCATCGACAATCAGCTTTTTCTGACCGGTGCGCATATTGGTGATATTCGAGTACTTGGTCAGGTGCGCCGCCGAGCTGGCCGCCGT
The DNA here is from genome assembly GCA_964481205.1 of uncultured Anaerolineae bacterium. Lineage (GTDB taxonomy): Bacteria > Chloroflexota > Anaerolineae > JAFGEY01 > JAFGEY01 > CAYRXM01. The sequence continues at coordinate 16,396 of CAYZYE010000017.1, forward strand.
CTGAATCGCCAGCATCGGCGTCAGCCTTTTGCCCGCGACGTGCAGCGCCTCGGTCACACGGTTGCTGCCAAAATAGCGATCGATCTCGCCGCCGAGCGTTCGCAGCACCCCGGCCGCCTTGGCCGCGTCGATGGTGCTGCCGCCGCCGAGCGCGACCAACAGGTCATAATCGAGTCCGGCCAACCCGGCAGCGATGCGCGCCAAATCCTCGCGCGGGGCATTGGGCCGCGCCCCCGCCACCTCGCCGACCACCGTCACGCCTGCCGCCGCCAACGACGCACCGACCACCGCGACCAACGCATCGCTGCCCGGATACGTCGAGCGAACGAGCGCCGCCCGTCCGCCCAACCCGGCGGCCAGACGCCCGGCCTGCTCCAAAACGCCGAGGCCATAGACATAGGCCTCGCCCTTGAACTGCCTTAACAACCGTTCTGCCAAACTTGCCACCTGAACTCCTTTCGGGCCGCAGACGGCTCCCCTGAAAACCACCGTTCACCCCAGCCCCAACCGCTGCCGCCGTTCCTCCAACTGCGCCTCGACCTCGATGCTGGACAATGCGCCTTCCATTTGATTGTCCAGACTGTCAAGCAAAATCTCGTTATGCGCCTCGGCCTCGTCAAGACGCTGGCGAATGCCCTCGGCCACGCGGGCGACATCGGCGTCGCCCTGGCCGGTCAAATCGTCGAGCGAACGAATCGTCTTGCTCAACGCCTCGCGACTCTTGGCCAGATTGAGCAAATGCTCCAACTCGGTGCGCTCTTGCTTGACCATCAAAAAGCGCGCCTCCAACTTGACATACACATCGTCGAGCGTCTTGTACCCATTGTTCAAACGCTGCCACTCGCGCTTGTAGGTTTGCCGCATCTTTTGGATCGAGTTGAGACGGCTTTGCGCGGCCAACGCCTGCGCGCTCTGCCCCTTGACTAAAAAAGCGTCGACGGCGGCGTTCAACTCGACGGCCTTGTCCCCCAACTCTTTGTATCGACGCTGCACCGTCTTGATGTTACCCACCACCCGCTCAATCGCCGCGTGCAGCTCGCGCATCTGATCCGCCATTTTGCGGATATATTCGTCGATCACGGCGCAAGATTGACTCTGTAACGCTTTATCGACCAGAAAATGCAAATTGGCCGAGATCAGCGTGCGGAATTTTTGAACCAACGAGGCCATAAAACGCTCCTTTTTGCACACAAACGAGTTCACTGAAAAACTCGCCAACACCACCATCTTAGCGCATTATGAACACACTGTCAACAAGTTCGGCCATTTTGGGGGCATTTCAATCTGGGGGTCAGGGGGTGACGCTCGCTTTGCGCTCGGCCTGGATTGCCAAATCCAGGCCAAAAACGGCGAGGCGGGGCTGGTCGCATCTAACTTGTCCGGCTGCCGGATCTGGCGATCCGGCAGGAGCAGATGAAATGGCCGGAAGCTCAAGCCATTTGAAACACACCCGCCATTTTTTTTGCACTGGCATAAAAACATATTTTATGCTATACTAGGGCGTTACGTCCATCACAATATACACTAAGAAAGTATCTACATGGCCTATAATCCAGCCAACCCTGTTATCGTCCAAAGCGACAAAAGCGTCCTCCTCGAAGTCGACAATGACCATTATGAAAAAGCGCGAGACGCGCTGGCCCGCTTTGCCGAGTTGGAAAAAAGCCCAGAGCACATCCACACCTACCGGCTGACACCGCTCTCGTTGTGGAACGCCGCCGCTTCGGGGATGACGGCCGAACGCATCATCGACGCCCTGCACAAATACGCCAAATATGACGTACCCGGCAACGTCATCGTTGACATCACCGACTATGTTAGTCGCTACGGGCGGCTCAAGTTGATCCGCGACGATTCGGGACGCGACCTGCTCCTCGTCTCCGACGATCCGGCGCTGATCGCCCAGGTAAACAATCACAAAACGCTGCAAAAATTCGTCATCGAACCGCTGGGTTCCACCACACTCAAAGTCGATCCGGCGCGCCGTGGGCACATCAAACAAGCCCTGGTGCGCTTTGGCTTCCCGGCCGAAGACCTGGCCGGATACGTCGATGGCGCGCACCTGCCCTTGAACCTGCTCACATGGACGCGCAGCAACGCCGCGTTCACACTGCGTCATTACCAACAAGAAGCCGCCGACATTTTCTACGCCGACGGCCAGGCGCACGGCGGCAGCGGCACGATCGTCCTCCCCTGCGGCGCGGGCAAAACCATGGTCGGCATGGCGGCCATGGCCAAACTACAGGTCAACACGCTGATCCTCACCCCCTCCACCGTCGCGGCGCGGCAGTGGAAAGCCGAGCTGCTCGACAAAACCGACCTGCGCGAACAAGACATTGGCGAATACACCGGCCTGGCCAAAGAAATTCGCCCCGTGACCATCGCCACCTACCAGATACTGGTCTATCGCAAATCCAGAACCCAGCCGTTCAAACACTTTGACCTGTTCCAAAAACGCGACTGGGGACTGATCATCTATGACGAAGTCCACCTCTTGCCGGCACCGGTGTTCCGTTTCACCGCCGAAATCCAGGCCCGCCGCCGGCTTGGGTTGACGGCAACGCTGGTTCGAGAAGACGGGTTGGAAGAAGACGTCTTTTCATTGATCGGCCCCAAAAAATACGACGTACCCTGGAAAGACCTGGAACGTCAAGGCTGGATCGCCACCGCCGAGTGCCACGAAATTCGCATCCCGCTGCCCGAGGACCACCGCATGATCTATGCCATGGCCACCAAACGCGAAAAAATCACCATCGCCGCCAACAACCCGGACAAAATCCCAATTTTGCGGGACCTGCTCAAAAAACACCACCAAGACACCATACTCGTCATCGGCACCTATTTGGAACAGCTGAAAACCATCGCCCGCCAATTTGACCTGCCCCTGATCACCGGAAAAACGGGGGTCAAGAAACGCGAAGAACTGTTTGAAAAACTGCGCAAGGGCGAGATCTGCACACTGGTGATCAGCAAAGTCGGCAACTTTTCAATCGACCTGCCCGACGTCAGCGTCGCCGTCCAGATTTCCGGCACATTTGGGTCGCGCCAGGAAGAAGCGCAGCGCCTGGGACGCATCTTGCGCCCCAAACACAATGGCCTGATCGCCCACTTTTACACCCTGGTCAGCCGCGACACTCGCGAGCAAGACTTTGCCGCCAAGCGCCAACTCTTTCTCACCGAGCAAGGCTACCATTACGACATCCTGTACGACGACGAGATCGCCGCGTACCAACCGACACTGCTGTCCCTACAGGCTCAAGAAAAACAATACCTGTTGACGGCAGACTAGATCATAACAAGAACTATGTATAACCAAGCAGATGTAGAAAGAATATACGCCATCACCCGCGCCGACATCGCCGAGATGATGACCTCCTCCTCGATGAACCGGGCCAAAAAATACCGGCGCCAGGGCCGCGTGACCACGTTCCACGCCGCCGGCGCAACCCTCACCGCCCATGTCCGGGGCAGCAACAACCACATTTACGAGGTCCAAGTGACCGTTCTGGACGGCGAAATTTACGCCGACTGCACCTGCCCCTACGACTGGGGCGGATGGTGCAAACACATCGGCGCAGTACTGCTCGAATGGATCGAAACCCGGCGCGCCGTCGACGCCCCCCACCCATCGAGCGAACTCGACGAACCGGCAGACTCGTACACCACCGACGAAACGCCAAACACAGAATCGACGCCCAGCCCGTCCAACCAGGAGCAAATCCTCGATTGGAACGACCTGAAACCGGAATTCATCTCCGAATACCAACAACTCTTGTCGAACCTCAAAATAAAATTCCTGCGCAAAATCGCCCAACAGCGCGGCATCGTCCTGACGGCCAAACTCAAAAACCACATCGTCGACGAACTGGCGGCCAAACTGGTCGATCTCGACACAATCAAAACACTCATGACCAAATTGGACGATCTGGAACACAGACTACTCATCTTTATACGCCTGTCTACGCCGGCCGGCTATGGAGTTCCCCTCTCTAGCATCAAAGCGCTGGGAACAAACAATGACCCGGACACAAAACAAATCCGCGCCAAAATCAACAACCTGGCCCAAACCGGCCTCATTGTTCCCTTTACCAACCATCGAGTAACATATTACACCCTCCCCCAACTCATACGCCTGCACCTGCCCGCCTGTCCCGGCATCGTCGAACCCTGCGACGAACATCATATCGCCCAACTCGACCGGCGGACACAACCATTTCCCGTCCTGAACCACAAACTGTACCAGGTCTGGAACTATATCGCCGCCAACCAACCCTCAAAACCGGCGTCCCCACCGCCAGACCCGATTGAAACCCAGTGGGAGCACCTCGAAGGATGGACGCACCTGCCGCAAGAGATCCAAGAGATCAAACCCCGGGGACAATTCTTTTACATCCAGCGCCCGGTGATGACCGTGCCCACACCGCCATACAACCTCTGCGAACGAGACCGCAGCGCACTCGGCGCCAAACTGGACAGCACCGGGGAGGAAATTGAATTTTACTATGCCCTCTTGAGCCAGATTGGCGCGATCAAGGACGCGCCCAACCTGCAAGCCGACCCGTCCAAAATCCAATCGTTGCTCAACATGTCGCCGGCGCATCAGCTGGCAGTCTTGACCCAGGCCTGGCAACAGATGGTATGCTGGAGTGAACTGGGCAGCATCCTGCGCGCATCGCCCGACCTTCGCCTGCGACGCAACGTCACCTATATCACCTACAAACCGGAACAGCTGCACCAGGAATGGCGCGAGGGACGACAGGCCGTTTTCCGGTTCCTCTCGCTGCTCGAAGAAAATCGTTGGGTTTCGGTCGACGCGCTGCACAAAGTGATCTATGAGGTAAACCCCAACCTGCTGCACATTATCTCGCACACCAACGTGTGGTGGTTCGAATCGGTACGCCGCAAAAAACAATTCGGCGCCACCCTGGACGATTGGCGACTCAGCTACGGGCAAATGGTCACGGCGACGCTCACCGGACCACTGTTTTGGCTGGGCGTGGTCGAACTGGGATACCAGGCCGGCCGCCTCACCGCCGTGCGGCTGACGCCCGTCGGCGCCTTTTTACAGCGGCGGCGAAAAACACCCTTTGAACAACAAACAAACACCATGTCAGTCGACGCGATCCAATTCCAGGACGACATGACCATCCTGGTCGCCCAGAGGCAGGCGCCACTCGAGCTGTACAACCTGCTCAACACAATCGGCCAGCTAGAAAACGCCACCCCACAACACTTTGCCTACCGGATCACCGCCAACAGCATCCAGCGGCAATTCGAGCAGGGCGAAACCGCCGACACGCTGCTCGCCGCGCTGGAAAAAACATGCCCGGCCGAAATCCCCGCCGCGTGGCGCGCCAGGATACAAGCGTGGCACAACCAGTACGGCAAACTACACCTCTACCACAACATCACCCTGATCGAGCTGGCCGACGAATACATCTTGAAAGAACTACTGACCAGCGCCTTACTATGCGAAAACCTGGTCTACCAATTCTCGCCCCGATTGATCGCCATCCGCCCGGAAGCGGTGGACGACCTGGTGGCAGAAATGGAAAAACGCGGCTATATGCCCCACGTGGAGTAAACGATACTTATGGCCACAAACGTCAGGTACATCCTCAACACCTACCATTTCAACATCCTCAAAGACATGGTCAGGCTATTGGGGATCATGCCAAAAGACAAAAGCAAACAAGCGCACATTGACGCGCTGACGCCGCACCTGTTCACCAAACACGGCGTGCAAACCGGCCTGAAACAATTGAGCAAACGCGAAAAAAAAGCCCTGGACATGATCCAGCGCGCCGACGCCGAGATATCGTCAGGACGGCTCAAACAGCAACTCTTGCGCCACCGCGTGGTCCAGATCAAAAAAGACGAGCACAACTATTATTACCGTTTCAGAACCAACATCCATGCCGCCGAACAACAGCGCGTCAACTTTGAGCAAGTGGTGGGACGGCTGATCGCCGCCGGGCTGATCTGCGCCAAAGACATTGCCAGCACCAGACATTCGGCCCGCAGCAAAATCTATTACGACAATTTCTCCTCGGTATACATCCCGCCCAAGGTCAAACGCCTGCTGCCCGACCCAAAACCGCTGGTCGTCCACACCCTCAAACCCCAAGATTTGGACCGCATCGACCCAGGCTCGGCCCGCGCCTTTCAACGCGACCTGTACCTCTATTGGAGCGCCACGCGCGCCGAACCGCTCAACCTGACCAACGACCTGCGCCTGTACAAAAAAGACCTCAAGCGCGTCAACGCGGCACTGCAACACCCCCAAGACCTGGGACACCAAACCGAACAAAACATCCCCCGCCTCATCTTTATCCGGCGGCTGATAACCAGCATTGGCCTCCTGAAACAACAAGGTAAAAGCGTCAGCGCGCTAGAACGGCCCAAATTTCTCAGCCAAAACCCCACCACGCGCGTACAGCGCACCTTCAAAGCGTGGCGCGACGGCAGCTTTTGGAACGAGGTCTTGAGCATCCCCAACATTAGCACCCACAACATTGGCACCCGCCTCGACGACGTGCCCAAACAAATCGCCCAAGCGCGAAAAACCGTGCTCAACAACATCGTCGCCTTGCACAAAGACAGCTGGATCGCCATCGACACCCTGATCGACCGCATCCGCCTGCACAAGTACGACTTCTTACTGCCGCGCGATTTCAAACCCCAGTACACATACTATTACTACAGCTATACCGGCCGCACACCCTACTCTGCTTATGGCAACGCCATGCGCTGGGACTTTGGCCTCAACACCTCAGACGAGGCCGAAGGGTGGGAATGCGTCGAGGCCAACTTTGTGCGCACCATGCTCGTCGAACCACTGCTCTGGATGGGACTGGTCGACATTGGCTATATCGACGAACGCCCCGAAGCCTACCGGCTGACGCCGATGGGCGCGTGGGCGCTGGGCGTCGGCGGCAAAATCGACATCCCCGCCGGCGAAGGCAAAGTCGTCGTCCAACCCAACTATGAAATCTTTGCCCTGGACCCAATCAGCGACATGGCCCTGGCCCGCCTGGACGAATTCGCCGACCGGATCAGCGCCGAACGCGCGATGCAATACACCCTCTGCCGGGAATCCGTCTACCGCGCGCAAAAACGAGGCTGGACCGCCGCCCGCATCATCGACACGCTGCAAAAAATGAGCGACCACCCCCTGCCGCAAAACATCACCCGCACGCTGCAAGAATGGCAGACCCTGCACGAACGGATCACCATCCACCGTCAGGCCACCCTGCTCCACGCCGTCGACGCGAAACTGATGGACGAACTGACCGAAACCCTGGCCGTCAACTCGCACATCACCTCCCGCCCCGGCAAAACCGTCGCCATCGTCGCCCCCGAACAAAAAGCGGCCGACATGTTGCTCAAAGCGCTGCAAGAACTGGGCCAACTACCCACCCGCACGCGCACCGCCCAAGACGTGCTGCGCCCCAGCCTGACCATCGACCAAAATGGGCAACTGCGCTTCAGAGAAGCATTACCCAGCATCTATCTCTTTGCCCAAATCACACCGTTCACCGAGCGCGATGAGCAAAACCACTATCTGCTGACCGAGGCCGCCGTCAAGCACGCCCTTGAGGATTCCTTTACCGTCGATAAAATCCTCGATCTCCTGCGCACCCTGCACATCGGCCCCCTGCCCCGCTGGGTCGAGATCAAGATTCGCGCCTGGGGCAACTATTACGGCAACGCGGCCATCCAGCCGCTGCTCCTGGTGCAAATCCGAGACGAGCAAACGCTCAAAGAACTGATGAGCGAACCCGAACTCAAAGGCATGCTCAAACCGTTCAAACCCACCCGCAAAAAGGCGCTGGCCTGCGTTGCCCCCGAACACCTTGCATCACTACGCGAAGCGTTGGCCGAGCGCGGGATCGAGATCGCCGGCACGCTCACATAAAAAAGGGAAAATTCCCATGCCCGTTCTACCAACCCAACCGCCCCCGCCGCTCTCGGCCATGCTCACCCGCCACCCCGCCCTCGCCTGCTGCGCCGCCGACCTGCTCGCCGCCCACCAGGCAATGATCGCCCTCTGGGAAAACGACGGCTGCCTCTATATCTGCGGCAACGGCGGCAGCATGTCCGACGCGCTGCACATCAGCGGCGAGCTGCTCAAATCATACCTCCTCCCCCGCCCGCTCGACGCCGGCGCCAGGGCCAGGCTGCGCAGCGCCGGGCCAGACGGCGAACAACTGAGCCGGGCGCTCCAGGGCGGACTGCGCACAACGGTCTTGGGACTCAACCACAGCCTGAGCAGCGCCCTGGAAAACGACGTCGCTGCCCCCGCCATCGGCTATGCCCAAGAACTGCTGGTCATGGCCCGCCCCGGCGACGTTCTGCTGGGGATCAGCACCAGCGGCAACGCGAAAAACGTCTGCTATGCCGCCCAGGTCGCCCGCGCGCTGGACATGACCGTACTCTCGCTCACCGGCCAAAACGGCGGCAAACTGGCAACCCTGGCCGACATTGCCATTCGCGCCCCGGCCTCCGGCGCCGACCGCGTCCAAGAACTACACATCCACCTCTATCACTGCCTGTGCGAGATGGCTGAAAAACATTTCTTTGCTCCCAATTCATGACTCGGCGGGAAAAACAAGACCCATTTCCTGGCGGTACCGGCATTCTCCGCGGTCAATACGTTTGTTCAAAAAGCCGACTCTGAATTGAACCCATCCAGAGTCAGGCCGCCGCCTGAACAGGCACATAGTGACGCACATCGACCTGCGCGCCGGTCAGAGCCATCTGTTCAGCGACACGCAACAATTCAATGGTCACATTGCCATCGACATACGCCTCGCCACAATTGGGGCAAACCTGCGCAGGCACGTCCTTGATCACCAAAGTCAAAGCATCGCGCTCAAGCGTCACCGTGGTCACCCCCAACCTGGTCTCATCCAGTTTACAAATCAGGCACTTCATTTTGCACTCCTCGCCTTGAACGTTTCATTCCACCGCTGTGGATCGGGTTCATAAACCGTGATAACAATAGTCACACCCTGCACGTCATTGTACGCCGCGACAATATGCAACGGGCGGCGCTCACACCAACCCAGAATCAGCCGGCTGGGATAAGGCACATCATTTGGATAATCCTCGATCGTCTCGCCATAGTCCAATACATGCCGCACATCCTGTTCAGTAATCCGTCGTTCAAACATGCGCCTGATCGCATGAACGCGAAATATCAGACAACCCGATTTCATACCTATGCCAACCTTTCCAGATCATTACGTCGCCCAATCTCGTTTGACACCCGGTGCCAAGTTGATCCACCTTGGCCAAAAACATCAAGCCATGCGACGAATCGGTAACTCTATAATTGTTTATGTGTTCAAGCATAGCATAGAGTATACAAGCTGTCAATCTGGATTGACCCAGATTCATACAAATCTTACCGGGTTCTAGTCCAAACTTGCAAACCCTGTCTGCGCAGCATATAATATCCATCCAATTCTAAACCGAAAGGACCCGATATGCCTCCTTACCGGCCAAAACGGCGGCAAACTGGCAACCCTGGCCGACATTGCCATTCGCGCCCCGGCCTCCGGCGCCGACCGCGTCCAAGAACTACACATCCACCTCTATCACTGCCTGTGCGAGATGGCTGAAAAACATTTCTTTGCTCCCAATTCATCAGAAAGCAAACTTTGATGCTGAATCAAGAAGGACAGCAGTTGGCTGCGCGCTTGCACCCCATCTTTAAGCGATGGCGGATTTCACAAGCCATTCTATTTGGCTCACTGGCCCGAGGCGAGGCGTCCCGGCACAGCGACGTGGATCTGCTCTTGATCCAAGACACGCCGGCGCGCTGGCTAGATCGCTATGATGGCATTCTCAAAGAAATCGGCCAGGTCGTACCCGGCCGAGACATAGACCTGTTGATTTACACCCCCGCCGAGTTGCAACACATCGCAGAACGTCCGTTCATCACCACCGCGCTGCGCGAAGGAGTTGTGATCTATGAGTCAGACCAAGAACCTGCATCAGGCTGAACGTTGGCTACAAACCGCCCAAGAAGATTTGAACGCCGCTCAAATTTTGCAGCACGCAGCCCTGTACGCCCAAGCCTGTTTCTATGCCCAACAAAGCGCCGAAAAGGCAGTCAAAGCGCTGTGGTACGCAGCCGATGCCAACCCATGGGGCCATTCGGTACAGCGTCTGATACGCGAATTTCCCCAAGCCGCCGAGATCGCCGATCTGGAGGATTGGATAGAACGCGGCGCCCAGTTGGACAAATTCTATATCCCAACCCGCTATCCAAACGGCCTGCCCGATTTGACACCGGGGCAAACCTACCGCTTGAACGACGCCGAACAAGGACTGGCGGCAGCGCGCTTTTTGGTCGCGCACTGCCGCCGGTGGCTCGATGCAACCAGATTGGTCACATCGAGCCAATCTGGGAATTAAACCAACCTCCAACCGAAAGGAATCTGCTATGCCTCCTCAAACGATCAAACAATACGGCCTTTGGCCCAGCCCGGTCCAGCCGGCCAGCCTGGCCCAAAGCCTGCGTCTCGCCGACGTGGCCTGGGACGCCGATACCCTCGTCTGGCTCGAAGGACGCTCTGGCCGCGGCGTGCTGGCCTGCGCGCCTCCCGGACAGGCGCCGCGCGACCTGACCTCGACACTCTCGGTGCGGGCGCGGGTCGGCTATGGCGGCGGCGATTTCGGCGTGGGCCATGGACACGTCTACTTTGTCACCCAAAAAGGACGGCTGTGGCGGCAGCCGCTTGCCGGCGGAGCGGCCAAACCGATCACCCCGCAATTCGGCCACATGGCCTCGCCCACCCTCTCGCCCGACGGCAAATGGGTCATGTTTGTACACACCCACGAAGGCACAGACGGCCTGGCGATCGTCGACGCGCAAGGCGAACAATGGCCGCAAAAACTGGCCTACGGACAAGACTTTTACATGCACCCCTGCTGGCAGCCCAACGGCGCACAAATCGCCTGGGTGTCGTGGAACCACCCCGACATGCCCTGGGACCACACAATGCTCAAACTGGCAACGCTGCGCTTCAACGACCACGGCCTGCCCACCATCGCCGGCGTCCAAACATTGATCGACAAGCCCGACGTTGCCATCCAGCAACCCCGCTTTTCGCCAGGCAGGCATGACTCGTCCGCCGGACGCTATCTGGCCTACATCTCGGACGAAAGCGGCTGGAGCAACCTGTACCTGTACGACCTGGACAGCGGCGAACACCGCGCGCTGACATCGGCCCCGGCCGAAATTGGACGGCCATGCTGGGCGCAAGGCATTCGCACCTACGGCTTTAGCCCCGACGGGCGGCGCATCTATTACCTGCGCAGCCAGGGCGGCTTTAAGCAGCTGTGGGTCTATGGACTCGA
>CAYZYE010000017.1:27865-36092 GCA_964481205.1 uncultured Anaerolineae bacterium
CGACGGCAGCATGGCCTTTATCGCCTCATCCAGCGCAACCGGCGGACGCATCATCAGCTACACGCCCGGCAGCAACTCGGTACAAATTCACAAACGCGCCACAACCGAAAACATCCCCGCCGCCGGCCTCTCGACGCCGCAACCGGTCGAGTGGACGGCCGCCGGCGAGGACGGCAGCGAAATGAGCGTACACGGCCTCTACTATCCCCCGGCCAGCGAACAATTCACCGGAACCGGCCGCCCCCCGGCGATCATTAGCATCCACGGCGGCCCAACCAGCCAGGCATCGGCGCGATACAACCCCCGCGCCCAATTCTTTGCCACACGCGGCTATGCCTACCTCGAAGTCAACTATCGCGGCAGCACCGGATACGGCAAAACCTACATGGCCGCCCTGCGCGGCAAATGGGGCATCCTGGATGTGGCCGACGCGGTCGGCGGCGCGCAATACCTGGTCGACGCCGAGTTGGCCGACCCAGGGCGGCTGGTCATCATGGGCGGCAGCGCCGGCGGCTATACCGTACTCAAGGCGCTGATCGATCACCCGGGCTTTTTCAAAGCCGCGCTGTGCCTGTACGGCGTCTCCAACATGTTCACCCTCGCCGCCGACACGCACAAATTCGAGGAACGCTACCTGGACTCGATGCTGGGGCCGCTGCCCCAGGCCAGCGCCATCTATCACGACCGCTCACCCGTCTTTTACGCCGACCAAATCGTCGACCCCATCGCCGTATTCCAGGGCGAAATCGACCGCGTGGTGCCCAAGGCGCAGGCCGAAGCCATCGTCGCCTCACTGCGCCGGCGCAACATCCCGCACGAGTACCATCTCTATGCCGGAGAAGGACACGGCTGGCGCAAACAAGAAACCATCGAGGAATTTTACCGGACGGTAGAGAAATTTTTGAAACAATACGTCATCTTTGCCTGAACACCCCACAACCATAACACTCTTGCAATCCTTTTTTAACGTCGCTGTAATCCATATTTTCGAGCCTTGTGATAGAATATATTCAGGCTAGACCTCAGATGGGTCAGCAAAGAGCAACCGGCGGCACCCCCCCACCGCTGGTTGCTCATTTTTTTAGGATCGACCCGGAAAGCAAAAGCATGGAATTTCTGTCCGAGCTGAACAAAGACCAAGTCGCCCGCCGCCTCTCTCGCCAGAAACGTCAGAAACGCTGGTTCTGGGTCCTCGGCCTGACCCTGCTCATCGTTCAGGGCGCGCTGACCCTCGACCGCTCCGGCGTCGAATCGTTAGCCCGCGCGCCCAACCAGACGCCCCGTCCCTCACCCACCACCATCCACACGACTGCGCCGCCGCCCACATCGACGCCGCCGCCAACGCCAACACCGCCGCCGGCCACCACCACCCCGGCCACGCCAACCGCTGCGCCATCGACCGGCCGCCCCGCGCCGCACACCGGCTATGGCGCGCGCCTGCCCACCCCAACCCCCGCCGCCCCACGCTTGAAACTGGATCCGCCGCCCCAGCGCGTCAGCGAGCAGTCCTTCCAAATATCCGGCGCCGGCCCGCCGGGACAGACGATCACCGTGCTTTACCAACGCAGCGTCATCGCCCGCGCCGAAATCGACGCCCTGGGACGCTGGCAGGCGACGCTCTCGACCGCCCCACTCGCGCGCGGCGCAAACACCATTGCCGTCGTCACCGGCGACGATCGACAAACCTCCTTTGGCTTGACCTTTGCCCCATGGTGGCTAGACGTACCGCTGCGTCTACAGGCCTCGCTTGGCAAAGGATACGCCTGCGCGCCCACCGTCCTCGGCATGGCCATGGACTATTTCCACCAACTGGAGGCTCGCTACCCGGCCCCGCCCACCATCGAACTGGTTCGCGCGCTAACCGGCAACGGATTCGTCGCCGGATACGGCGCCGACGCGCAAATGCTCTGCGACCTGGCCATCGCCTATGGCTACAGCCACTCTTTTTTCTACCAGGAGTGGAGCCAGGCGCACCTGCGCCGCATGCTCGACAATGGGCATCCGGTCATCGCCAACGTGCGCGTCGGATTCGGCACAACCGGTTACGGCCACTCGGTGCTGGTCATTGGACTGTCGCCCGACGGCCAACGAGTCATGGTCAACGACCCGGCGCAAGGCATGCTCCAAGTTCAATGGACACAGTTTGAACGCTCCTGGAACAGCTTTGGCCCGCCCGCCCGTCACGGCGCAGTCATCATCCCCTGACCTCCACCAACGGCGCAGCTGTCAGCCCCCAGTCGGTTTCCAGTCGGACAGTTGAGACACAATGTCCTGAAAAAGAGAGCGATCTGTGTTACCATTAGGCCATGTGTGGAAACAAACCACCATCAAACCAAACCAGAATAAAAGGAGATCAAGATGATCAAAAACAAAAAACACCTTATTTTCGCCACCGCCCTGATTCTGCTGCTCTCGCTGTTATTGGCCTGCGGCAAACCCAAAGAGACGCCGACGCCGCCGCCCACCAACACCCCCTTACCCACCAACACACCAGTACCCACCAACACACCGCTGCCCACCAACACGCCGCCGCCCACCAACACGCCGCCGCCCACCAACACGCCGCCGCCGCCGACAAACACACCGCCCCCTGCACCAACACCGACAAAAGAAGCATCGGCGCCACCGGACACCGGCGATTTGCCAGAGGAACTGGTTATCCTGAGCCACGACGGCTTTGTAGACAGCAACGACAACGTCGTCATCGTTGGTGAAGTGCTCAACAACGATCAAGTCAATTACGAATACATTGAAGTCAAAGTTAGCCTATATGACAAAAATGGGAAATTCCTGGACGAAAAAAGCACCTACGCCTACATCGACATCCTGGAGCCGGGCCAACGTTCGCCCTTCAAACTGACGATTTGGGACCCGCCGGCCGAGTTAGACAAGTACGAGATCGACCTGGAAGCGGACAAGACCACCGATACCATGGTCAAAGGATTGGAATTCGTCCAGTATTTTGACACCCTCGAAGACGACGGCGACTGGACGCTGATCGGCGAGATGGTCAACAATGGCGATCAAACCGCCAGCTATGTCGAAGTGGTCGCCACGCTCTATGACGCCGACGACAATGTGGTTGACGTGGGCTTTACCACCCTCGAACGGGCAATAATGTTCCCCGAAAACCTCTCCCCCTTTGAAATGTTCATCGGCGAGGTTCACGGCAAACCGGTTCGCTACGAACTCGCCATCTCGGGCAGCGAAGCTTCTGAATGGAACCTCGAAGACGTTGCCAAGATGGAAATGGTCAGCATCAGCTATTACATCGACACCTTTGACGATCTCGTCATCGTCGGCGAAGTCAAAAACGCGGACACCTCCAACTCTACATTTGCCAAAGTCTTTGCCTCGTTCTATGACAAAGACGACAAACTGGTCGCCGTCGAATGGTGCTATGCCTGGCGAGATGTTTTTCTGCCCGACGACCTGTCGCCCTTTTCATTGAATCTGTTCGACACGCCGGAAAACGTCGATCACTGGACCGTATGGGTGCAAGGGTCGCTGACCGAGGACGATCCCGAAGGCAATCTGATCTTGGCGGAAACCAACAATACCATCGACGATGACTATAAAGTCACTTTTAGCGGCGTCGTCAAAAACGCGGGCAAAACGGCAATGAAATATATCGAAATAGGCGTCACCATCTATGACGCCGACGGCAAAGTCATCATGACCGATGTAGAATACCTGGACGGCGAGTTGGCCGCCGACGGCACAATGGACTTTGAATTTGATGTCCAAACCAACGAACACGCAGACAAGTTCAAGTTATCTGTGCAAGGATCCACAGTCGATTAAACCACCGCCAATCACCATCCAAACAGACAGGGGCGCAGACACTGCGCCCCTATTTGTTTTACCCTCACTTGTGTGATACAATTTGGCCGCGGTTCAAATGACTTGGCGTCCGTAACATGGCCCCTTGTGGGCGGCGACAAAGCAAATGAACCACACCCATACAATTTGGCCGAACACGCCCAGGCACCATATTCGGCGGTTTTGTTCGCCACAATCCCTGATCGCGTTGCCGGGCAACGCAACCATTTTTTATTCAAAGGAGAATAAAATGACGCAAAAAATGAACCCCTTCAAGATCGCGCAGCAGCAGCTTGCGACGGCCGCCAAAGTGATGGACCTCGACGAGGCCACCCACGAACTCTTGCGCTGGCCGATGCGCGAGTTCCACGTTCGCATCCCCGTCAAGATGGATGACGGCGCCACCAGGGTCTTTGAAGGCTTTCGCGTGCAATACAACGACGCGCGCGGCCCCACCAAGGGCGGCCTTCGCTTCCACCCCGACGAGACCTTTGACACCGTGCGCGCCCTCGCCGCCTGGATGACCTGGAAATGTGCCGTAGTCGATATTCCCCTGGGCGGCGGCAAAGGCGGCGTGGTCTGCAACCCCAAAGAAATGTCCCCCGGAGAACTGGAACGCCTCAGCCGTGGCTATATCCGCGCGCTGGGCCACTATATTGGCCCCGAAACCGACATTCCGGCCCCCGACGTGTACACCACCCCGCAAATCATGGCCTGGATGATGGACGAATACAGCAAAATGACCGGCTATAATGTCCCCGGCGTGATCACCGGCAAACCCGTGCCACTTGGCGGATCCAAAGGGCGCGGCGACGCCACCGCACGCGGCGGCATGTTTTGCATCCGCGAGGCCGCGCAAACGCTGGACATCGACTTGAGCCAGGCCACCGTCGCCATCCAGGGCTATGGCAATGCCGGGCAATTTGCCCACAAACTGATCAGCGAACTGTTTGGCGCCCAAGTGGTCGCCGTCTCCGACTCCAAAGGGGCCATCTATGACGCCAACGGCCTCGATTTTGAGCAAACCGCGGCCCACAAAAAATCCAGCGGCAGCGTGATCGGCATGGCCGGGGCGCAAGACCTCAGCAACGCCGCGCTGCTCGAACTCGACGTCGATGTGTTGATCCCGGCCGCGCTGGAAAACGCCATCACTGCCGAAAACGCCGCCCAGATCAAAGCCAAGATCGTCGCCGAGCTGGCCAACGGCCCCACCACCCCCGACGCCGATGAAATTCTCTACAAAAACGGCGTCTTTGTCATCCCCGATTTTTTGTGCAACGCCGGCGGCGTGACCGTCTCTTACTTTGAACAGGTGCAAAACGCCTACGACTTTTATTGGGAGATCGACGAGGTATACCAGCGGCTGGACAAAAAGATGACCGCCGCCTTTCACGCCGTCAAAGACACGGCCAAACGTTTCGAGATCAACAACCGCATTGCCGCCTATGTCGTCGCTGTCGCCCGCGTGGCCCAAGTGTGCCAGCTGCGCGGTTGGGTCTAACCCATCTGGGCGTGTTGCAAAAGTTGCTGGTCTGGTAACATCGCCCCTCGTGGGCGTCTGTAGACGCAAGACCAAACACTAGAACAGGGGCAGGTCATTCGACGGCCTGCCCCTATTCGTAACAACAGGAGGCGCTCTTGGAGACGCAAACACCTGATCGCCTGAACGAGTACCACAACCCTGCCAGCCTCGACCTGGGCGCGCCCAAAGTGCTTGAACTGGTCCTCGAACTCAAACAATACCCCATCCTGTCACGGCAAATACGGGAGCAGATGCGCCAGGAGATATTTGATCGTGGAGTCATCACCCGCGAAGACTTTGAAAAAGAAGCGCGGCAAAAAGCCCTCGATTCACAACAACGAGAAGGCCTAAGCGACCCATTCGGCGAAGAAGCCCCCGATATATGGCAACAGCGCATGTCGATCATCCGCGACGATCTGACCGATTTTTACTTTGCCCACAACTTTCCGCACACCCGCTTTGAACAAATCGTACACGACATGATCAGCCAGCGCACGCCGGGCAAACAAGTCGTCCTCACCGTCAACCCGGAACTGGCCCCGTGGGCGATCCTCTTTGCCCTGGGAGAACAATATGAAGGCTATGATCAAGCCGAAAAAGCCCAGGTTCAACACCACCTTCAGGAAAGCATCGTCGTCTTGAGCAAAGGCATGCTCAGCGACCAACTCGATTTCATCGGCCTGTCCCGCCAATTTCTGACCATCGCCGACCTCAAAGAAATCCGCAGCCGGCGCATCGGGCGAGGCAAAATCGGCGGCAAATCGGCGGGAATGATGATGGCCTGGAAAATCTGGCAAAAAGTCCAAGATCGAGACGCACCGCAATTCGCCGGCCGCATCTCGATCCCCGACTCGTACTTTGTCGCCGCCGACGTGTTTTACGAATTTCAGGAACTAAACAACCTCACCCCCTATATGAACCAAAAGTACCGCCCCCGCTCCGAGATCGAGGCCGACTATCCCAAACTGCGCAGCGCCTATATCGGCGGAAAATTTCCGCCCTATGTCGTCGAAGAACTGGGCAGCATCCTGGCGGGCATGGGCCAAGCGCCCCTCGTCGTCCGCTCCTCCAGCCTGCTCGAGGACAACTTTGGCTTTTCCTTTGCCGGCAAATACGACAGCTTTTTCCTGCCCAACCAGGGCACGCCGCAAGAAAACCTCCACGCCCTGCTGCGCGCCATCTCGGCCGTCTATGCCAGCGTACTCAGCCCCGACGCCTTGATCTATCGCCGCCGCATGGGGCTACTCGACTATGACGAACGGATGGCCGTGCTGATCCAAAAAGTGATCGGCCAGCCATACCACAACCACTATTTTCCCGCATTGGCGGGCGTCGCCTTTAGCCGCAACCCCTTCCGCTGGAACCAACGCATTCGCCGCCAGGACGGCATGGTGCGGCTGGTACTGGGGCTGGGCACACGCGCCGTCGATCGCGTCGCCAACGACTATCCGCGCATCATCGCCCTCAGCCACCCCACGCTGCGCCCCCAGGTCGGCGCGCAAGCGATCAAATACTCGCAGCGCCTGGCCGACGTGATCAACATCCAGACCAACGCTTGCGAAACCCTGAACGTATCCCAAATCATCGACGCCCAGTACCCCGGCTTGAGGCTGGTGGCCTCGGTCAACAAAGGCGGCTATGTACAGCCCATCCTCTCCCTGCTCGACACCCCCGACCCCGATGCGCTGGTCTTGACCTTTGACAACCTGATCACCAAAACCGACTTTTGCGAGTTGATGAAATGCCTGCTGCAAACGATCGAAAAACATTACCAACGCCCGGTCGACATCGAGTTTGCCGTCCAACAATTGCACAACCACGACAAATGCCAGATCACCCTGCTCCAATGCCGCCCGCTCAGCTTTAGACAAGAAGGACAGCCCATCGCCATCCCCGCCCACATCCCCAAACGCGACATCATCTTTACGGCCAACCAACTGGTACCCCAGGGCATCGTCTCCGGCGTGCGCTATCTCATCTGGATCAACCCGGCAAAATACGACCAAATTCCAGACACCGACACACGGCTGCAACTGGCGCGCGTGATCGGCCGGCTCAACTATGCGCTAGAAGGCAAACAATTCATCCTGATGGGGCCGGGACGCTGGGGCAGCTCAAACCTGAGCCTGGGCGTCAAAGTGTCCTATGCCGACATTAACAACGCGCGAATGCTGATCGAAGTGGCGCTGGCGCGCGGCGACCACATCCCCGAAGTCTCGTATGGCACCCACTTTTTTCAAGACCTGGTCGAATCGCACATCTATCCATTGCCGCTCTACCCCGACGACGCCAAAACGGCGTTCAACTGGGACTTTATCGAAAACACTGCCAACGCGCTGCCCGGCATCGTCCCCGAATTTGCCGCCTATGCGCCCTATATCAAGCTGATCGATGTGCCGGCGGCAACCGGCGGCCCGCTCATCGAAATCATTATGAACGGCGAACAAGAAAAAGCCGTCGCCTACATCAAACGCTAACCGGGCGTGCTTGAAACAGATTGACGTAGCATAACCCCTCGTGGGCGCTTTGACACCGCCCAGAGAACGTGCTATACTCTGACACATTAAAAACCCAGCCTTGATCCGGGTTAGGAAGAAGCCGGCGGCCCGCACCATATACGGGGACGGGGAATCCGGCGCTGTCCCGCAACTGTGATCGCGATACCGGCGCAACACCCGCGCATCGCGTCAGCCAGAACGTCCGCCCGGACCGATCACTCGATACGCTCCCTCGTGGACAAGGGACAGTGTGAAAGACAACAACTGTCATTGCAACTCCCCCCACCCACACGGATGAGGGGAGTTTTTCCATTATGGTACGTTTCTGGGCTAGGGCTGTTCAATTCTAATTTGTGACTAAAGTCACCGCTGGCGGGCCAAGGCC
>CAYZYE010000018.1:0-36090 GCA_964481205.1 uncultured Anaerolineae bacterium
GGCTGGACAGGTTGAATGAGACCGGGTTCGCCATTTTGGGCCTGGATTTGGCAATCCAGGCCGAGCGCAAATTGCGCTCCGGTACGTTTTTATGCGCTTATTGGCCTTTGAACCGCCGTTTTGGCGCCCGGCCAGTCAAGATGCGATTGCTGCCGTGAAACACGCCCATTTGACTTTTGCCAGCTTTGCGCTATAATACCCTTCGCTCTGCCCCCATCGTCTAGCGGCCTAGGACACCGCCCTTTCAAGGCGGCGACGCGGATTCGATTTCCGCTGGGGGCACTGCGAAAGAGCGAGGCGATCAATGCCTCGCTCTTTTTATTGCGACACATTCTTGTACCATTCAATCGACGGCGTTTGCCCGCGCCGCGCGCGGATGGCGACGACATCCAACCGCCAATTTCCTGTCCAGCGCTGTTCATAGATATATGTTTCGGCCACGGCGATCATCCGCGCCAGCTTGCGCGCCGTGATCGAGTCTTCGGGTGTGCCCAGGCGGTCACTGCGCCGCGTGCGCACTTCGACAAAGACCAGGCAATCGCCGTCGCGGACGATCAGATCGACCTCGCCTGCGATGCATCGCCAATTTACATCAACCATCGTGCAGCCGCGTTGTTGCACGTACTGCGCCGCCAGGGTTTCGCCCCATTTTCCCAATTCGCTCTTGTTTGTTTTCGACATCGCACTCGCATCTGTAATTCGGGGCGTCTGGTTCCTTGAGAACAAGGTTGAAAAAACGGCGCTTTTGCCATGACCTGGTTAAAAACAGCATTTTCTCGGCAAAACG
The DNA here is from genome assembly GCA_964481205.1 of uncultured Anaerolineae bacterium. GTDB lineage: Bacteria > Chloroflexota > Anaerolineae > JAFGEY01 > JAFGEY01 > CAYRXM01. Next base: position 788 of record CAYZYE010000018.1, read on the forward strand.
CGGATGATCAACACGCTGCCCCCAACGCCAAGTGCGCCCGTGACGTTTGTATCTGTTGCACAAAGCAACGTGGTGTGATAAAATAACCGCGTCGCCCAGACCAACATTATCAAACTAGCGGGTTTATAGACACCCAAGTGATTGCCCCGGAGATTGTATGCACGCAGAAATCATCACCACCGGCACCGAGCTGCTACTCGGCGTGATTACCGATACCAACTCGACCTATATTGCGCGCCAACTGCGCGACATTGGCCTTGACCTGTATTTTATCACCTCGGCGGGCGATAATCAAGCCCGCGTGGCCCAGGTCATCGACACCGCCCTCGACCGCGCCGATGTGGTCATTACTACCGGCGGGCTGGGGCCAACCGTCGACGACATCACCCGCGAAGCCGTGGCTCAAGCCACCGGGCGAGAGTTGGTGCGCGATGCTCATCTGGAAGCCTATATCGAGGCTTTTTTTCAAAAACGCGGTTACACCATGACCGACAACAACCGTCGTCAGGCGCAAATTCCGGCGGGCGCAATTCCGTTGGAAAACCCGGTGGGCACTGCGCCTTGCTTTATCGTCGAAGACGCGCGCGGCGTTGTGATCAGCCTGCCCGGCGTGCCGCGCGAGATGAAGTACATGCTCCGGGAAAAGGTGCTGCCGTATCTCCGGGCCAAATTGGGGCTGGCGCAGCTGATCAAGACGCGAACCCTGCGCACGGCGGGCATTGGCGAGAGTTCGCTGGATGCAAAAATTGCCGACCTCGAAGAATCGGCCAACCCGACGATTGGTCTGGCCGCGCATCCTGGGCAGGTCGATGTGCGCATCGGCGTCAAGGCGGCGGATCAGGCGCGGGCCAACGCGCTGCTCGACGAGATGGAAGCGCGTCTTCGGGAACGTATTGGCGAGTACGTCTTTGGCGTCGATGGCGATACGCTCGAATCGGTGGCGCTGGAACGGCTTGAAAAACGCGCGCTCACCCTGGCCGTGACCGAGGTCGCCGCCGGCGGAGTGCTCTCCGGCTGGCTGTCCCAGGCTGCCGGGAACCGAGATCTGTTTCGGGGCAGTTTGGTGCTACCCGGCGACTATGCCGGTTGGACCGATTTCGCAGATTTGCGCCGCGAAGGCGCGGCATTGGCCCGGCGAGCGTGTCAGACGCTGGGCGCCGACGTCGGATTGGTCGTCATCAACCGCGGCCCCGACCAGGGATATTTACTGGCCGTGGGGCCGGATCGACGTCAGGAACGTTTTTTGCGCTTTCGGGGGCACGAGCAACATGCGTACCACGGCATCGCCTCGTATGCGTTGGTAGAACTGCTTTCGCTCTGATATTCTGTCCATTGTGACCTCATAGACGACCATGACGGTCTCGACGTTTTCTGCGCTTGGCAAGACATGAGCGAGTTTTTTCAGTAGGCTCTGAAATGAAAGGAAATGCGATGCGTCGTTTGCTTCAGAATGCCGATGTGTTTTACGACCTGGAATCCGATCAACTGGCCAAGATCGAGGCGATCTGCCACCAGGTGACGCTCGACAAGGACACGGTGATCTTTGAGGAAAACAGCCCCGGTGATGAAATGTATGTCGTGATTCGCGGCGCCGTGGAAATCCGGGTCGATCCAAAAACTTTGGGGCTGGAAACCGACGCCGGTCCGATGACGATCGCCACGCTGCGGCAAGGACAGGCGTTTGGCGAACTGGTGTTGGTCGACCAGGGGCTTCGTTCGGCCTCGGCCAAAGTGGCTACCAACAAAGCACAGTTGTTGGTCATCAAACGCGCCGATCTGGTTGCATTGTGCGAGCAGGACTATAAACTGGGCTATTTGTTGATGCGCAACATTGCCGCCGAAATGGCGTTCAAGATTCGGGGCACAGACCTCATTGTGCGCGAACAATTGCTTTGGCGTCCCAGAGGATAGCCATTCACATCCCCCGCACCATTTTACGGCTGATCTCGTTGTGCTGCGCGATCAAGCGCGGCGCATCGAGACCTGCTACCTCACCCTTCCAGACCACCATTTGCCCATTGATGACAGACAGATCGACCGCGCGCGGTGTGCAAAAGACCAGCGCCGCCGGCGGGTCGTGCTGTGCGCCGGCGTAATCGAGCGCATCCAGCTTCCAGCCGACCAGGTCGGCGGCCATCCCCGGCGCCAACACGCCGATATCGTCGCGGCAAAGCGCCTCGGCGCCGCCGCGCGTGGCGATTGTGAGCGCCTCGATGGCGCTCATTGCCGCTGCGCCTTTGCCCACACGCTGCAACAACATCGCCTGCCGCGCCTCGGCCAACAGATGCGCCGAGTCGTTGCTGGCGCTGCCGTCGACGGCCAGGCCGACGCGCACGCCCGCGTCGCGCAGTTCACGGATCGGGGCAATGCCGGAGCCAAGCCGCATGTTCGACGTGGGACAGTGGGCGACGCCGGTGCCGGTGGCGGCCATTTGCGCGATCTCGCGTTCGTTCAAGTGGACGCAGTGGGCCAACCACACATCGGGGCCAAGCCAGCCCAGTTCTTGGAGTAGCGCGAGAGGCCGTTTGCCGAATTTTTGCCGGCAAAAGCGTTCCTCATCGAGCGTTTCGGCGAGGTGTGTGTGCAGCGTCAGGCCATGCGCGCGCGCCCACTGCGCGGCCTGACGCATTTCATCGGCGGTGACGGAAAAAGGCGAACATGGGGCGATGGCGATCCGGCACATCGAGTAACGCGACGGGTCGTGGTAGGCGTCGACAATGCGCTCACAATCGCGCAAAATCTCGGCTTCGGTTTGCACCACACCGTCTGGCGGCAGGCCGCCTTGCGATTGGCCCAGGGACATGCTGCCCCGGCAAGGCTGAAAGCGCACGCCCAATTCGCGCGCGGCCTGGATTTCGGCGTCGAGTTTGGCCCCGTTTGGAAACAGGTACAGGTGGTCGCTGACCGTCGTACAGCCCGAAAGCAACAGTTCGGCCAGACCCAACCGCGCGCTGACGTACACCGCCTCGTCATCCATCCTGGCCCAGATGGGGTACAGCGTTTGCAGCCAGTCGAACAACCCGGCGTCTTGGGCGGCGGGCACGGCGCGGGTCAAGGTCTGGTAGAGGTGGTGGTGGGTGTTGACCAGCCCGGGCAGCACCACCATACCCCCGGCGTCGATCACTTGATCGGCGGTGGGCGGCAGTGCGTCCGTCGGGCCAACCTGGTCGATCACTCCATTGCGCGCGAACAGACCGCCATTTTGGAATTGACGTTGCGCATCGTCAATTGTTACCAACAGTGCGGCATTTTTGAGCAGCATCGTTGCCACGGTACGCTCCTTTTCCGCGCTGCGTTCTAGACCTCGCGCGCGCGAATGACTTTGATTCCCCCCATATAGGGCTTGAGCGCGTCGGGGATGAGCACGCTGCCGTCGGCCTGCTGATAGTTTTCCAGGATGGCAATCATGACCCGTGGCAACGCCAGTCCCGATCCGTTCAAAGTATGCACAAAGCGGGCTTTGGCGCCTTTTTCCGCCCGGTAGCGGATGTGCGCGCGTCGAGCCTGAAAGTCCTTGAAATTCGAGCACGAGCTGACTTCGAGCCACTCGCCGCAGCCGGCGGCCCACACTTCGATGTCATACTTGGCCGCGGCCGTAAAGCTCAAATCGCCGGTACACATTTGCACCACGCGGTGGGGGAGGCCCAGCCTGCGGCACACTTGTTCGGCGTTGTCGATCAGTGCTTCCAACTCGCGCGTCGACGTTTCCGGGGCGACGATTTTGACCATCTCGACTTTGTCGAACTGGTGGCCGCGTTTGATGCCGCGCACGTCGCGCCCGGCGCTAAATTTTTCTCGCCGCCAGCAGGGGGTATAGGCGACGTGGTAGATCGGCAGCGCGCCCGGCTCAATGATCTCGTGGCGGTACAGGTTGGTGACCGGCACTTCGGCGGTGGGCGCCAACCAAAAGTCATCTTGGGCATCGTGGTAAATGTTTTCGCCAAACTTGGGAAGCTGCCCGGTGCCGACCAGGCATTTTTCCTGGATGACAAAGGGCGGATAGACCTCGCTGTAGCCATGTTCGTTGATGTGCAGGTCGAGCATCCAGGCGATCAGCGCGCGTTGCAGCCGTGCGCCTGCGCCCTTGAGCACGTAAAAGCGTGTGCCCGATATTTTGACGCCGCGCTCAAAATCGATCACCTCGAGCATTGGCCCAAGGTCCCAATGGGGCAGCGGTTCAAAGTCAAAGCGAGGGAGGTCGCCTTCCTGGCGGATGACGACGTTTTCGCTTTCGTCCACGCCCACCGGAACCGAGGGGTCGGGCAGGTTGGGCACGCGCAGCATGGCGTCCTCTAGCGCGGCGTCGATTTCACGTACCTGGGCGTCGAGCGCCTTGATCCGCTCACCGACCGCGCTCATTTTTTGGCGCACGGCCGCAAATTCGGCTTCGAGTCTGGTTCTATTGTCGCCGCCGGCCTTGTTCATTTTGCCGCGCAGCGGGCCCATCGACTTGCTGACCTTGTTGCGCTCGGCTTTGAGTTCTTCGCTCTCGTTGAGCAAGGCGCGCCGTTGTTGGTCCAGTTCGATGATCCGGTCGATTGGCGCATCGGTATAGAGTTTGACAATCTCGCCCTTGACCCAATCCGGTTGTTCGCGAATCAATTTGATGTCCAGCATGTTTCCTCCTCTTAAAGAAACAAGCCCCTCGTCCGTGAAAGGACGGGAGGCCCGTGGTGCCACCTTTCTTTGGCGCAATCCAGATTGCGCCCTCGGCGAATGCGTTTTTGGCCGCATTCTGACGCGATAACGGGCGCACCCGGACAGGTATTTGGCCTGCCGGCTCTGGAGTGGATTCGGCCTGTTTTTTTGCCCGGTGATCGCTTTGCACCAACCAGCGACTCTCTAAACGCCTGGGCCGGCCTACTTGGTCCTTCAAAGCCGTTCAATGGTTCGATTATATCATGCCGCATCATGGTTGTCAATCCAAGACGCAGCACTCGCGCGTTTTGACGATCTGCAAACCCAGGCGCTCGGCCAACTGGCGCGCCTCACGCGACGGGCTGACCAGGACGTTGACGCCCGCGCGCACGGCCAGCGGGTCGAGTTGGGCGCGGTAGCGGCCTTTGGGGCGCATGCAGCCCAGGTGGATGGGGATGGTTGGGAATCGCTGGCGGGCCTCGGCCAAAAGCAGGGCCACCTGGTCGACGGGGGGGGGAGCGGCGCCGGCGTAGCGCGTGCCGGGTGTGGGGATAAAGACGATGAACACCAGCGCGTCCAGGCCGGCCGCGGCGAGCAGATCCATCGCCGGGCGTTCGTGGCCTATTTCGCCGTGCAGCAAGCCGATCGTTACGTGCGGCACGACTCTGGCATATCGGCGTATCATTGTATATGTATTGATATAATCTCGCGGCGTTTTGTCCAGCCCATACACCTCGCCGATGGTTTGTTGGTTGCCAACGATGTCAAAAGAAACGGTGTCGATATATGGGGCGACGGCCTGCATCGCCGGTTCGTCGATCAACCCGACGTGCCAGTTGAGTCTGATCCCTCGCAGCGCCTCCAATCTGGTCAGGTTTTGCGGAATCTGCACCCGGCCATCGAGGTCGCAGCCGCCAGAGATCAATGCGCTGGCAGCGCCGTCGATCCGCGCCGTCTCGATGGGTTGCATGTGGCGCAAATAGTGTCCGCCGCAGTGAGCGCATTGCAGCGCGCAGCGGGGGCCGGTCAGGCTGATCAAGGCCGTGTCCAGCGGATAGGCGAACGTGATTTGTGCCGGGTGGCTCTGGCGAACCTGCCAGGCGGCGTCGAGTTGTTTTTCGAGTTGGGGGGTCATTCGAGCGTCCTCACGACGCCGGCGCCATCCCTGGGCCGGCAGACAAAAATCTCGGTTTCGAGGCCGGTTTGGGCGCGATAGGTCTGGCGAATCGTTTCCGCCCAGGCCGGGTCGCCGGCCGGCGACAGCAGGGCGACGACGCCACCGCCCCAGCCCGCGCCGGTGATTCTCGCGCCGAGCACGCCCGTTTGCGCCTGCGCGATCTCGACCAGTGCATCGACCTCGGCGCAGCTGGCGGCATAATCCTGGCTCATACTTTGGTGCGCGGCGTTGATCAGCTGTCCAAATTGTTCGACCTGGCCTTTTTTCAATGCCGCCACGCCGGCCAGCACGCGCGCGTTTTCATTGATCACGTGCCGGCAGCGGGGCAGGACGGTAAAGGTTGCCTCTGGTTCGAGGCGGTGATCGGCCAGCAGTTCGGTCAGCCAGGGCTTGTCGATGCCGCGCCGGAGCAGCTCGTCGACGGTGGCGTGGTGGGGCAAGATGCGTTCGATGGCGGCCCAAAAATCTGCCTGGGGCAGGGCCAGCGCCGCCGGCGTGACATCTCGCAGGTGGGTGACAAAGGGGTAATGGCGGCGCACGAGTTTGACGCCGATCTTGCACTCGGCAACGCGCCGGTTGAATTCGCCTCGCACATTGTCGTGATGCACGCCGCTGGTGAGCAAGACCACCTGGACGTTGTCCGGCATGGGCACATGTTCAAAGGTGTATTTTCCGTCTGCCGCCGGGCGGCAGTCGAGGAACAGGGCGTGGTCGCGTTGGCCGAGCAGGGTTGCAAATTGATCCATCATTCCGCCGCGCGTGCCAACGTACCATTCTGCTTCGCTGCACAGGTGAGCCAGGTCGGCCCGGTCGATCTCGATCTTGTTCAGCGTCACCAGGGCAAATGCTGCCATCACCGTCAGCGCCGTAGACGAACTCAGGCCGGCGCCGCGCGGCACGCTGTACGCCCCGCTGCCGGAGACGAGCACGTCCATGCCTTTGACGGCGCCGGCAAAGCGGCGATAGATTTCCTGGCCGGCGCCTCGAAAATAGTTGCTCCAATCGCCGCTGGGGGCATGCGGAACGTCGGCGCAGAGGGTAAAGGCAAAGGGCGTAAATTTTTTTTCGAGGTTGATCGCGTTGACGACGGCGTCGCGGCGCGGTCGCACGACGATCAAGATGTCTTTGTCCAGCGCGACGGGCATCACAAAACCGCCGTTGTAATCGGTGTGTTCGCCGATCAGGTTGAGCCGGCCGGGGGTGCGCAAGATCGCCATTGGGCCGGGGCCAAAGTGTGCCGTGAACAAGCGGGCGGCTTGATGGTATCGCGCTTGCTGCGCGTTCAGCATGGCCGGGTCGCTGCCGTACAATTTTTCAAGCAAGGTGTGGTCTAGTTTGATCATATCTGTCCCAATATCTCTGTTGCGATGCGTGCATAGCCTTGCGCCGCGCGTGCGACGTCGGCAATGCGCACCTGATCGTGGATCGTGTGGACGTGTTTTTCTTCTCCCGGCCCAAAACCGACCGTCGGGATGCCCGCCACGCCCATTGTGTACGCGCCGTCGGTCGAAAAGTCCCATTTGCAGATTGCCGGCCGGTAGCCCAATTCGGCGCGGATGGCTTTGCTCACCTGGCGCACCAGCGGATGGTCGCGATCCAGCGCCCAGGCCGGGTAATAGGCCCGCGCTTTGGCTCGATAGCCGGTAAAAGACACCGAGTTGTACTCGGAGACGCTCGCCGAGGCGTCGGCGCCTTCGCGCAGCAAAATGTTTTGAATTTCGGCCATCGCTTTGGCCTCTGTCTCGCCGATGGTCAGCCGGCGGTCAATGTAAAAGGTGCAGCTGTCGGGTACGACGTTGCGACTGCCGGCCGTATTTTCGATGTGGGTGACGGCGAGTGTGCCCGGCCCAAGGAACCGATCCTGGCCCAGTTGCCTGCTGAGCAGTTCGATGCCAAAGATCAGGCGCGCGGCGGTATAGATGGCATTGTCGCCGAGGTGCGGCGCAGAGGCATGGCAAGATTGGCCCCGGGCAACGACCTTGATCTCCATCCGCCCGCGCTGTCCCCGGCTGATCTGGAGGTTGGTGGCCTCGCCGAGTACGACATAGTCCGGCAGCAGGCCTTCTTGTTCGAGCAGGACGCGCATGCCCAGTCCCTCGCACGGCTCTTCTTGCACTATGCCAACCAGGTACAGCGGCCCGTGCAGCGTGAGGCCGCGATCGAGCAGTGCTTTGCCGCCATAGACCATCGCCGCCAGCGCCGCTTTCATGTCCGACGCGCCGCGACCATAGAGGATGCCGTCCTGGATGTCGGCGGCAAACGGGTCGTGCTGCCAGGTCGCCGGATCGCCGACGCCGACCACGTCCAGGTGTCCGTTGTACAGCAAGGTGCGCCCCGTTGCCGGGCCGATGCGGCCAACGACGTTGCCAATGCGGTCGAGGTAGACGTTTTCAAAGCCGACGCGCTTCATTTCGGCCAGCAGTCGGGTGGCGATCTCTTTTTCTTGTGTCGAATAGCTGGGAATGCGCACCAGGTCTTGCAAAAAGGCGGTCATTGCCTGTCGATCTTGGGCGTTCAGTTCAAACACGATTTCCCTCCACCATAACGCACTGTCTTGAATTCTATTCTATGCTCAATATGCGCCGCGTCTGATCAGAACAACGCCAACGGATTTGAGCAAGATTTTGATGTCCAGCCATGGCGTCCAGTTTTCGACGTACCAGATGTCGAGCAGGGCCATTTCGTCGAATCCCAACTCGCTGCGACCGCTGACTTGCCACATGCCGGTGATACCCGGCAGCACGTCCAGGCGGTGGCGGTGCCATTCGAGGTACAGTTCGACTTCTTTGGGCACCTGGGGGCGCGGGCCAACGATGCTCATTTCGCCGCGCAGGACGTTGATCGTCTGGGGGAGTTCGTCCAGGCTGGAGCGGCGCAAAAAGCGCCCCACGCGCGTGACCCGTGGATCGTCTTTGATTTTGAACAGGCGCGCTTCGCCCTCGTTGCGGGCCATCAAGCGGGCTTTTTCGGCGTCGGCGCCCTGGCGCATGGTGCGAAATTTGAAACAGGTAAAAGGGACGCCGTTTTTGCCGATGCGCGTCTGGGCAAAGATGACCGGGCCGGGCGAGTCCAGCTTGATCAGGATGGCGATCAGCAGCCAGACCGGCCAGGCGATCGCCATCCCCAGCAGGGCGACCGTCAGGTCGAGGGCACGTTTGAAAAACAAGGCGCCTTTGCCCAGTGCGTTTTGGCGCACGCCGACGACCGGCACTTCGCCCAGGTATTCAACATCGACGTGGCGGATGGTCGTTTGCAGCAGGTCGGGTACGATATAGACCTCGATTTGCTGGCCCTCGCACTGGCGCATGATGCGCAAGATTTTGCGGTGATACATCCAGGGCAAAGCAACGATGACCAGGCCAATTTGATGTTCAGAGATCAACGCGGGCAGGTTTTCGATCTCGCCCAGCGCCTTGATCTTGCCCAAATCGGTCTGTCCTTTGGTTGGATTGTCGTCGACAAAGCCAATGACCTGGTAGCCGAGTTCGGGGTGGGCGACGATGGAGCGAATCACCGCGCGCCCGACTTCGCCCGCGCCGACCACCAGGACGCGCTGGACGCCAACCCCTTTTTTGCGCAGTCGGTTGAGGAGGATGACCTTGGCGACGCGGCTGATCGCCAATAGCGCCAGGATGGTTATCGCGGCCAGGGGGAGCAGTCCACGCGAATAAGATAGTTCAGAGATGTAATACGTGATCACAATGAGCAACATCAGACCGGTGAGTGTGCCGCTGAACAGTGCATACATTTCGTCGAGCCAGCTGCGCCCGCGTTGCGAGATATAGATTTTGTGCGAAGCATAACCCAGGATCAGCAGGACGGTCAAAAGCGCCATCATTGGGAGGTAGGCGCCCAGGGGTTGATAGTTTTCACGGGCGACGGCTTCGGGCCAGCCCAGTTGGTAGCGGACCCAATAAGCCAGCACAAAGCCGACGTTGATCAGGGTTGTGTCGATGGCGATCTCGAATAGGACGCGCAATTTGGATTTCGACAATAGTTGCTTCAATTCGCTCTCCGGCCGGCGACCAGACGATAAATGTTTGCCGTTTGGCGCGCGGTTTTTTCCCAGGTGAACCGTCTGGCGCGCAGTTTTGCCTTTTCGCCGAGTTCCTCGCGCAGTGCGTCATTTTCCAATACGTCGTGCAGCGCGTCGCTCAGCGCCGGGGTGTCGCCGGGCGGCACGGTGAGGCCGGCCCCGCCGACGACTTCGGGCAGCGATGATGCGTTCGATGTGATCACGGCCCGGCCGCAAGCCATCGCTTCGAGCGGCGGCAGGCCAAAGCCTTCATAGGTCGAGGGGAAGCAAAAGCATGTTGCGGCATTGTACCACCATCGTTTTTCCCCTTCGGGCACGTACCCCGGAAAATGGACGCGGCCGGTCAACCCCAATTCTTGGACGCGGGCAAAGACGGGGGCAAAGAACCAGCCTTTGCCGCCGGCAATAACCAGGTGTACGTCCGGCAAATCGCGGGCCAGGCGGGCAAAGGCGTCGATGAGCCGGACGACGTTTTTGCGCGGCTGGATGGTGCCCAGGAACAGGATGAATCGCTCCGGCAGCCCTTTTTTTTGTCGAAACGCATCGACGCGCGCTCGGGGCAAAGGTCGGAGGGAGGCGTCGACGCCGCAGTACACCGTTTTGACCCGATCTTGGGGCAGGCCAAACTGCGAGATCACGTCTTGCCTGGTGTGTTCCGAGATGGCGATCACCTGCCTGGCCCTGTGTACGGCCCAGCGCGTCATCCACTGCAAATAAAGGCGGTTGGCGGCTCGGAACGTGTGGGGAAATTTGGCAAAGCTGAGGTCCAAGACCGTCACAACCGCCGGCAGCCGTGACAAGATTGGAGAAACAAAGGCCATGGCATGCACGACATCCAGCCGTTCGCGCCGGAAGACGAACGGGGCAACCAGTTGTTCCCAGGCGATCCGTCGATAGGGCGTGTCGGTCGGCCAGGTTGTGGGGCTGACGCGCAAACCCGCCGGCGGCCGGAAACGACGTTCGTGCAAAAAGGCCGTGTATTGCAAGCCGGGGTCTGCGTCCGGCAGGCGCTGCAACAGGTGATAGATATACCAATGGATGCCTGCGCTGCGATAGGTTTCTCCAAGGGAAAGCAAGGAGGCGTTTAGACCAACGTGCATGCGTTCGATCTCGCTCAATCGGGTCTACAGGTCGTCGTCGATGGTTTCGACCGGCGCCTGGATGCCGACAATGAGGCTGCTCCATTCGGACGCTTTCCAAAACCCTTTGTCATTTCGTTTCAGCGTGACCGGGCGGGGCGTGCTCGCGCCAGAGCAGGCGACAAAGACTTTGTATGCGCCGGAGGCGAGGTCGCCGCTGTACGGGTTGTCCGAACATTCGATCGTCCAGGGCGGCGTGGGTATGGTGTAGCCGTTTTCGGGCGCTGCGTCGTGGATGTATGATCGAGGCAGGTATTCCTGGCGTTGGATTTGTCGTTGGATGCGCTGCAAGTCGCGGCGCGACAGCTGCCATCCTTTGTATCCTTGGTCGCCTTGCTGCAATCGCCCGCGATCGGCGGCGACGGTCAGGCATTGTCGACCCAAATCCTGGTCTTGGGCAAAGACGAGTAGTGCAATGACCATCATTGCCGCGCCGCCCTGGGGTGTGGTGGCGATCTCGCCGCGCAAGGCGACAAAATCGTCGATCGATTGGGGACGGCGTTTGATTTGAACAGGGGGTAAAATTGCCATTGTTTTATCCTTCCAGCGTATTGGTTGATCCATATTTGTTTGGAGCGTTCGACCAAGTATATACCGATGCAGGACAGGAGGCAAATCAGATGGGGGCACTTCTTTTTTTTTGGGGCGGTGCGTTGACATGATCCGCTGGTTTTGATATAATGGCTTTGTTGAAAACAAAACAGTTGTGTGCGTCAAGAATCAAGGGGGCGTTCTATGGCCGGAAAAATGGTGATCAGTGTCGTTCATCCCGAAGACGCGGCCGAGTTGATCCGCATTTTGAACAACGAGGGTTTTCGTGTCACGCGGATGGCGACATCTGGTGGTTTTTTGCGCCAGGGTAAATCTACGTTGATGATTGGCGTGCCGGAAGAGCAGGTCGATCTGGTGGTGGAGATCATTCGCGCCAACACGCACGCGCGTTCGCGTCGGGGATGGTGGCGCCGGCCGGGCAAGCACCAGGAGGGGGCGGCGATAGTTTTTGTGATGAATATGGAACAGGCGCAGTGGGCCGCATTGGAGGCCTGAATGCAGTGTTTTGACGAGACGAGAACGCCGTGACTCGATCCCCCAGATCGAGTCACGGCATTTTTTGTTTTTCGAGGGCGCATTTCTTTGTCGCGTCGCCCCTGAGGGGCTATGCTGCTTCTAGGGCACTGGAAATGCCCCTATTTTTTTGCGCTTCCCCCGGTCAGCTTGTCCAACCCAAAACGCTGCGACGGAATGAGGATTCCGTCGCCGAATCCCCATTCCGGTCAGTGCTTGAAGCATTCCGCCGTCTTTTTCCCAGCCCTGGATCAGGATTCCAGAGCTTGTCTGTTTGATGGCCTTGTGTTATGATAGGACCAGTCCGTTTTACAGCCTTTTGAGGGAGGAAACCGATGACCGGAATTTTGGAAACGCAGACCCTGCGCAAACAATACCAGATGGGCGCCGTGACCGTCGATGCCCTGCAAGGTGTCGATCTGACCATCGAACAGGGCGAATTTGTGGCGATCATGGGCCCGTCGGGCGCGGGCAAGAGCACGCTGCTGCACCTCATGGGCGGCCTCGACAACCCCAGCGGTGGCGATGTGCTGCTCGGCGGCAAGCGGCTGGCTCACCTCAGCGACGACGAGATCACCATCGTCCGCCGCCGCGAGATCGGCTTTATCTTTCAGTTCTTCAACCTGCTGCCCACACTCAGCGCCGCCGAAAACGTCGCCCTGCCCCTGCTGATCGACGGCAAACGGCTGGAAGACTATGCCGGGCGCGTCGATGAGCTGCTCGAGCTGGTTGGCCTGGGCGACCGCCGCGATCACAAGCCCGATCAACTCTCCGGTGGGCAGCAACAGCGCGTCGCCATCGCCCGCGCGCTGGTCACAGACCCCAAGATCGTCCTCGCCGATGAGCCAACCGGCAACCTGGACAGCAAATCGGGCAACGAAATCCTCAACCTGTTGCGCCGCGCCTGCGACGACAAGGGGCAGACAATCGTCATCGTCACCCACGATGCCCACGCCGCGTCTTTTGCCGACCGCGTCGTCTTTTTGCGCGACGGGCAGCGCGTGCGCGAGTTGAACAAAGATGATGACAACCTGACCGCACAGGCGATTCGAGACGTGATTGCCGAGTTGGAAGTATAGAACGGATTGCGTACTCGGCCGCGGCCATAAATCCAACAAACGCGATACATAAAATACCCTATGTTTTCTTTAACTGCTCTTTCCCTCCGCAACCTGAGCCATCACCGCTTGCGCACCACTCTCAGCGCGCTGGCCGTGGCGCTCGGCGTGGCCATGACCGTCGCCGCCGACGTGATCGGCCAGGCGATCACCCATGCCGGTCAAGAACTCGAAACGAGCCAAAACACCGCCGGCATGCTCGGCGCTCAACTCGAATCGCTCTTGACGCTGACGGGATTGGTCATCCTGGCCGTGGCGGGATTCCTGGTTTTCAACGCCTTTGCCATGTCGATCACCCAGCGCCGGCGACAGATCGGCGCGCTGCGCTCGCTGGGGATGACGCGCAAACAGGTGATGCGCTTGCTGTTGGTCGAGGCGTTGATCACCGGCGGCCTGGGCACGCTGGTCGGCTTGATCGCCGGGCCGCTGCTGGGACGCGGCATCGTCGTCCTGCTGGGCGAATTGGCCCACATTGCCTATGGAAAGAGCCTGCCGTCGCCGGACAATATGCTGCTTGCCACCGCGTTGGGCATGGGCATCACCCTGGCCTCGATCCTCTTTCCCGCCCGCCGGGCGATGCGCATCTCGCCGTTGACGGCGCTCCGCTCCGAAACGCACCCACCGGACAAGCCATTCCCGCGCTGGATCGCCTGGGTCGGCCTCCTGACCGCCGTGACCATCATCCTCACCCTGTCGCATTTTCCCCCGGCGCAAAAACCCCAACAGCCGTGGAACGATGTGTGGAACGCCATTCTCCCCCTGGCGTGGGCCGGAAGCCTGATCTTGTGTCTGCCCTCGCTCATCGCCGGACTGGGCCGCTGGATGCGCGCGCCCCTGACACGTCTGTGGGGCGCAGCCGGGAGGCTCATTGCCGACAATTTGCAACGCGACCGCAGCCGCGTGATGCTGACCATCCTCACCCTGGCGTTGAGCATCGCCATGATTGTCAGCATCACCGGCTTTATGACCGTCAGGTCCGAATTGATGTTGGCCTTTTACACCGGCAAACAGATTCCGCCCACGTGGGGTTATTATCCCATCGGCACGTTTGACGAGATCGCAAGTTGGCAGTTGATCAGCGAACTGGACCTGGCCGATTTTGGCTTTTCTGACGAAATCTACCGGGAAATGACCCAAAAATTCGCCGACCGCGCTGAAATTATGCGCATGCGCATCACCATCATCCCCCGGCTCGACGTTGTTCCCGGCGCGTTCTCTTTTATCCTCGATCCCCAAAAAATGCAGCAAATCGGCGTGTTTGACTTTTACGAAGGCGATTGGGAAACGGCCATCTCGATCATGGAATCCGGGTGCGGCATCCTGGTCACGCCGGGCCTGGCGCGCAAAAACAACGTCTGGTTGTACGACACCCTGACCGTGCCCGCTCGCGACGGCCCGCTCGAATGCACCGTCGCCGGGTTGGGACTGAGCGCCAACTTTGGGGCGACGCTGATCGGCGACGCCGTAATCGACGCATTCGATATGCCGGATAAACCTTTCGGGCTGTTTATTCAGGCCTATCCCAACACGGATGTCGACCGGCTTGCGGCCGACCTCGACGCTTTTGCCGGGGAACACCCCGGCACGTACATGATGCCCATGCAAGAAGCAGATAACTTTATGAGCACCATGATCGATGGAATGTTGGCGATGCTCAATGGGCCGCTGCTGCTGGCGATTGCGACGGCGGCGTTGGGCGTGATCAATACCACAGCAATGAGTGTAACCGAGCGGCGGCGCGAGTTGGGCCTGTTGCGCGCCGTCGGTGCGACACGGCGGCAAGCCGGTTTGATCGTGATCGGTGAAGCGGCGTGGATGGGTCTGATCGGCGGCGCGCTGGGACTGCTGATCGGCGGCGGCGTCATCTATATCCACGTAATGGCCGGCGATCACAGCGCGTGGGGGATTCGCAACCCCGACCTTTGGTCTCTGGTGTGGCGCGCGGGGAAAACGGCGGTCTTGAACGGACTTGTCGGCGCTCTCACCGCCCCGTTCATTTGCGCCCTCGCCGCCTGGCTGCCTGCAAAATCCATTCTGCGCGGCAGCGCCATCGAGACGATGAACGAGGGCCGCATTGCGGATTCCGTGTCCCGTAGACGCCCCGGACGCAACATGCAGCACGCAATGATCGCGCTCGCCTGGCGCAACCTGACCCAGGATCGACTGCGCGCCGCCCTCAGTGCATTGGCCGTGGCGCTGGGCGTGACGATGATCGTCGCCGCCAACGTCGCCGGCAATGGCTTCCGCAGCGGCTTTGAGTCGGACGAGAGCCAGAGAGCCTTTGCTTTCATGTTTGACTCTTTCGAGGTCAGCCTGAATGTCGTGGGCGTTGTCATCCTGGCGGCGGCCGGCTTTGTGATTTTCAACGCCTTCGCCATGTCCGTCACCAAGCGCCGGAGGCAGATCGGAGCGTTGCGCTCGCTCGGCATGACGCGCCGCCAGGTGATGCGCCTCGTGCTGGTCGAGGCGCTGCTGACCGGTGGCCTCGGCGCTCTCCTGGGATTGGTGGTCGGGCCGCTGCTGGGCGACGGGGTTCTGGCGCTGGTACGTAGTGCTGGTTTTGAAACCGGCGCCGGGCGGGTCTCTCTCGCCAACGTCGTTTTGGCCGTCGCGCTTGCTTTGGGTCTCTCACTCCTCTCTGTGTCGATGCCCGCTCGCCGCGCCACGCGGATTTCGCCGTTGGTTGCGCTGCGCGAACGAAACATACCGTCCCTGGGGACGACCCGCCGATTGCCCCTGCTCTGGGTTGGCATGCTCATCATTGCAGCGCTCGCCGCCTACCTCGTCCTCGCCCCGCCCGGCGAATGGGCCCTGCCCCCCTGGAATATGCGGATGCCCTTCCTGCTTTCGCTCCCCTGGCTGGCCGCCCTGCTGATGCTCCTGCCCGCGCTGGTGGGCGCGTTGGGCGGGCTGGCACGCGCGCCCTTGACCCGCCTGTTGGGCGCAACCGGTCGCCTCATTGCGGATAACCTGGGCCGCGACCGCCGCCGCGTCACGTTGACGATCCTCACCCTCGTCGTCGGCCTGACAATGATCGTCAGCCTGACCGGAGTGTTCACCTTTACCCTCGATGTGTTGTTCCGCCACGCCGCCGGAGGTATTCTGGAGCGGCCCCGCTGGAACATTTATCCCAATTTGTCGAGTACAGACCCCACCCTCGAAACTTTTGCTGTGAAACCGGAGGTGATAGAGGATGTCTACGCTATCGCCAAAGGTCGCGCCGATGTGGGGGGTTACTATTACGTCTTTGTCCCTGAAATCGGCGCGTTGGTTCCCAATTTCCCGTCCCTCATGGCTGACCTGGATATCGTGTTGGGGTCGGGCGGTTTCACCTTCACCGCAGGCCGTCTGGACACCGCCCGCACCATCATGGAATCCGGCTGTGGTCTCCTGCTCCCGCCGGGGGTGGCCGCCCGGAACGAGGTAGGCGTGGGTGATACGCTGACCCTGCAAGGCCGGGATGGCCCGGTCGCGTGCCTGGTCGCGGGTATCGGGTCAGGCGGTTTCTTTTACCCTACGTCGTTCATCAGTTTGGCGGCCAGGGACAAGTTCGAGGTTGGCGCGACGCCCAGCATCTTGCACGTTGCTGCGCGGCCCGGCACAGACGCCGAGAGCCTCCAAGCCGATTTGATGGCCCTGCAAGAACGTCACGGCCCGGACGCCGACGTAAGACCGTTGGATGACGAACTGAACGGCTTGATCGAGGGCAACAAAATGCTGTTGGTCATGTTGAACAGCCTGTTGCTGCTGGCGGTCGCGGCGGCAGCGCTGGGCGTGGTCAACACGACGATGATGAGCGTAGCCGAGCGACGGCAAGAGTTGGGTCTGCTGCGTGCCGTTGGCGCGACGAAGCGCCAGGTCGGGCGGGTCGTCGCAGGCGAGGCGGCGCTGATCGGGCTGGTCGGCGGACTGTTCGGCCTCGTCGCCGGGGCCGGCCTCAGCGTCATCTTTGTCGTGTCGTTTGGCGGCAACAGTTGGGGCGTCCCCGACCTGGACTTGTGGGCAGCGGCGTGGCGCTCGCTGCAACCGGCGCTGCTCAACGGGCTGGTCGGGCTGGTCGTCGCGCCGCTCCTGTGCGCCGGGGCGGCCTGGCTGCCGGTGCGGGCAATTTTGCGCGGTTCGGCCATCGAGACGATGAACGAAACCGCGACTGCACATTCCGCATCCCGTAGACGCCCGGCGCGCCACGCCAAACACGGAATACGAACGCGCTTTGTGGTAGCGACAATGTTGGTGATGTCGCTGACCGTCCTTGGACTCGTTGCCGTTGTCACGGCCCATGAGCGAAACTATATCCGAGATCGAGCATACGACATGCTGCAAGCCATGGCCGAAGGCCAGGCGACGATGGTGGAACTGTTGGCGCCCGACGACGCGCAAACGCTCGATCTGGAAACGCTGCAAATCGACGCGCAATTTGACGCCAACGCACTGCTCCGCTTTCGCTCGCTGATCGACGAAATGACCGACAATGGGATGGAGGAATTTGTGATCGCCGATCGCGACAACGTGATTCTGATCAGCCTCGACGCGCGCGATATTGGAACGCTCGCGCCCAAAATGGCTGCACCGCATGAAACGACGATCACGTCACAACATGAGCAAGATGCGTGGAAAATGACGGCCCAGACGCCGATCCAGAATGGTGAGGAGACGACGATCGGCTCGGTGCGAATCACGATCAACCTCGCCTCGGCGCTCCGATTTCTCAAGCGCGTCAGAACGGCATTGTGGACCATCGGCAGTGCGCTGGTCGCGATCGGCGGCCTGGCAAGTTGGTGGCTCACCACGCCGCTGGTTCGCATGACGCGGCAGTTGACCGCGCGCGCGGCCGGCGTCGCACGCGGCGAATACGTCCTGTTCCAACGCCCCGGAGCGGGCTGGCGGCAATCGTTGAGCGACAGGCTGTCCCTGCGTTTCAAATTGACCGCAACATGGATCGCGATCTTGATCTGCATGATCGCTGCCTTGCAGTTGGCCACGCTGCCCGCCGAACGGCATTACCTGGAAGAGTGGATTCAGGACACGATGCTGGGCACGGTGGAATGGATGGGGCAAGCCCTTTCGCAAAGCATCGACATGGCGCCGTTCAAGCCGGAAACAGGCGCCCCGGCCAACCCCGCCCCGGAGCAAATGATCGAATTGGCGCGGGGAATGGATTGGGCCAAATTGCAAGAACTGGGCGAACGCGCGCGCAGCCGCGACATGGCCTATCTGGCCATCGTCGACGACGCCGGCGTGGTCATGTTTTCCGACCAACTGGCGCTGATCGGTGAAACGATGCCGGTGTCGAGCCAAACCGGGCTACAGGAAACCCGGTGGCGCGGCGAAGCGATCTGGGCCGTCTCTACGCCCATTCGCCGGGGGCAACACGGCGAGCGCATCGCCACCTTGCACATGGGGCTGCGCCGCAAAGGCATCGAGGCGTTTTTGAGGACCAGCAAGAACTTGATCTGGTTGGCCGGGATCATCGCCGCGCTGACCGGCGTGCTGCTGGCCCAAGGCGTGAGCAAGGCCATCACCGCGCCGGTACGTCAACTGGCCGCCGGCGCGCGCCAGGTTGCGGCCGGCAACCTGGCGGTGACATTCGGCAGCGCAACGCAGCAGAACAACGAGCTAGGACAATTGGCACAATCCTTTGATCAAATGATGGTCGGGTTGCGCGAACGCGAATGGCTGCGCGACATGTTTGGCCGCTTTGTCAGCCGCGAGGTGGCCGAGGCGATCCGCAGCGGTCAGGTGCGGTTGGAAGGCGAAAACCGCGTGGTCAGCATTCTCTTTTGCGACATCCAGGACTTTTCGGCGCGGTCGGCGCAGAGCACGCCGCAAGAGATCGTCGCCCTGCTCAACGCATACCTGCCGCTGGTCGTCAATGCCGCGCGAGAACACAACGGGACGGTCAATAAATTTGGCGGCGACAGCACGCTGATCATTTATGGCGCGCCACGCCAACTGCGCGAAAGCGCCTATCAGGCCGTCTTGACCGCGCTGCGCATACAGCACGACCTGCAAGAATTGAACGCAACGCTGCGCGCGCGCGGAAAAGCGCCGCTCAAGATCGGCGTCGGCATCAACACCGGCGCCGTGCTCGCCGGCGCAGTCGGGCCGGCCGAGCGGCAAGAATACACCGTCATCGGCGACACGGTGAATCTGGCCTCGCGCATCGAGGCGCTGAACCGGCAGCATCCTGCTCACAACATCCTGATCAGCGAACAGACCTATCAGGCCTTGGGCACGCGCCGCCGAGAATTTGAATGGGTTTCTCTGGGGCCGATCCAGATTCGAGGCAAAATCGCGCCAATCGGCGTGTGGGCGGTGACCGGGTTAAAAAGCCGGGGGCGTTGAAAAACTCGGCCCAACGTCGACGCCCTACAGACACACCCGGTCGATGCCGGTGACGTATTTCGAGTTCTTGGCGACGGTAAAGGGAAAAAATCCCGACACGCGATCGGCGATCATTTCCAGTGGTTGGCGATATTTTAGCTCGACGATCACAGTTTTACGATCCACATACCTGGGTCTGAACCGATTGCGAGACTTGGTCACCCGGAAAAAACTCATCCCGACATCGACCGTCAACCGAAAACGGTGATCGCGGGTGGCAAAATAGCGACGGTAATAGCGGTTGCACAAGACCACGCTCAACTGCCGCATATAGGGGCGCAGCTGACCGGCCAACTCGGTCCGGCGCACCAGATCGTGGTAATAATGGTGATCGAAAGCATCATCGAGTATAAACGGCGCAAAAGGATAAATGCGCTTGCTTCCCACCAGACCACTTTTGATCTTGAATTCGAGCGCCGGCCGCGCGACCCTGGCAAACAAATCGCCGTACCAGCGAACGCGCACCTTGCGCCGCTGCTCCACGCCGCCAATGTTGTCGTAATAGTTTGATAAATCTGGCGTATCCAGGTACAAATTGTTCACATAGCGGGGCGGGTAGGGTTCATAGAACAAGGCCGGATGCAGCTTGATCAGCGCCTCGATCTGGCGCACATCCAACTGTTCAACCAAAAATTTGCGTTCGTAGCGAAATTCGTCTCGCCGTTCACTCATTTTGCCTCTACAGTTCGCCCCCCGCCGGGCCTACCAAATCCCCTTGTTGTCCAAAAAGGTGATCTCGACCGACTCGGACAATGCCTTGAGCGCGGCGCGGGCGTTGTTGAGATTGGACAATCGGGTAAACTCGACCAAAAAGGCCGTTTCCAACGTCTCGGCCGTCTCATCGAAACGCAGCAACTTGAGCTTGGCCGTGTGCGCCTCAAGTGCCTGCATGATCGCCTCTAACTCGATCTTGTGCGGGCGATGGCTGGTGATGGTGAGATGCAAATTGACGTCGGCTTGAGCGCGGCGAAACAGTTTGAGCAGACCGATAATGACCACCCCCGTCGCCAACGCCAGCAGCGTCACCAGGCGTTGATTGTCGCCCAGGCCGATCCCCAGGCCAACGGAAAAGAACAGATAAGCCAACTCTTCGGCCTCTTTGACCGCCGTGCGAAAGCGGACGATCGACAGCGCGCCCACCAGTCCCAGCGACAGAGCCACCGAAGATCGCACCACCAGGATGATAAAGGTCGTGGTGATCGTCATCAACATAAAGTTGGAGGCAAACTTGCGCCGGTTGCTCAACGAAGCGCCCCAATGGATGTACACCAGGCTGAGAATATAAGCGCAGATCGCCGCCAGAACCAGATTGATCACCAGCGTTGCCAGGTCCTGGTTGGCGGCCTGACCGGCAAAAAATTCTTCGACCAACCCCGTCTTGCCCTGCGGCTGCGCCGGCGCGCCGACCGTGGGCGCGACCGGAAGCTGATCGTCCACCGCCGGCTCGCGCGCGTCCCCTTGAGGCGGAGGCGGCGCTTCCCCGGCCGGCGGCGCGCCCGGCTTGCCCCTGACCTCCAGGTCATCAAATTCGGCTGTGGCCTCGCCCCGCACATGCAGCATCACCGCGCCGGTCTCCAACGGCGTATCGTCGATGGCCGAGAGTTGCAGCTCGTCACCGACGTAAACCTGGTGCTGGTCGCCGGAAACGACGATCTTGATGTTCAGCCAGACATCCGCCTGAACGCCGGAGACAACCGCATTGCCCAGCGGCGTGATTGCGCGATCGGCCTCTTTTTCCAGGCTTACAGACCCCGTGCGCAAGATCAACCCGTAATGACCCTCGTCGCGCACATAATAACTGATCACCACCTCGCCCTCGCCCGAATATTTGACCCTGGTCGCCAGCGTGATCTCGGACCAATCGCCAAAGCGCAGAGCAAAACTGCCGGGCGACATTTTGAGCACGCTGTTGGCAACGACGGCCTCGCGCGAGTGTTCCCATTCGGGCAACGTCGGATCATCGAACGTCTCTTTGTAGCCGCTTTCCTCTTGCGCCCAAACCCGGCCTGGAGGCAAATAGAAAAGGGCAAAAAGCAAAACGATGGTTAACAGAAACGATCTCTTGTTCATAACCAACCTCTGATTCTATTGGTTCACCTGACTCAAAATAAACCGGTTTCGCTGCCCGGCGAACCGGCCCAACTCGCCCCAGGCGCGATCAAACGCCTCGACGGAAAACATTGGTGTATCGCCAAAATACATCTTGTCGCCGGTGTCCTGACGCACATAAGGCGCGATCATTTGGTGGTATTTTTCCGCCAGCGCCGAAACATGCGCCTCGTTGAACCACTGCCGCGCCAACAAGTCGAGATAGCCGGCGTAACGCTTGCGATACCGCGCCACCTGGAACACATTGTCATACAACGGCGCGCGTTCGACCAGCCCCGGCCCCTGCCGCTCGAAAAGCGGTTGGCGCGGGTCGCCGCCCCAGGTCAAATCCCACGGAATCCACTCAAACTTGGCCGTCGCGGCATTGTGAAACAGATAATAATTGTTGCCGGTATAAGGATAGCTGTCCCAATTGCCCAGCGCGACCACCACCGCCATATAGCGCAAAAAACCGTCCACATTGAAAACCTGTTCCAACGCGGCGGCAAAATCATCTGGCGTATCATACTGTACACCGTCGATGATATAGATCAAACCGAGAATGTCGTCGTAATCAGCCGCCTCTTCGTTGGTCGCCTTGCCATAAGCATACAACCCGCCCTGGGTGGGATAATTCTCGATGCTCGGGCCATAATAGATCAAATCCATCGGCCCGCGCAAAGCGTGATTGGCCTTGTAAAGATTGCCCGCCTTGTTGTCCCGACCAAAACGGCTGGCGAGAAACTTTTTATCCACCCGCTCGATCATTGTGTACACGCCCCAAAAAATCGCCCCCCGATCGTCGTCGGTCAAGTCGATCCACAATTCGACAAAGCAGGTGTGACTGGACGGAACGCCGGCAAAGTGCATCATATCATAAGCCAGTTTTTCCTGAAGCATCGACGGATCGCCAATATTGTTGATCAACATCAACTGTCGCAGATTATGATACTCTTGCCCTTCGACATAGGCGTCTAGATCAAACTTCCACGGTTTTTTCGCGCCCGACTCGCGCAAAGAAAACTGGCCGCGCATGCGAAAACCGACATTTGCCAACCGTTCGCCAAACAGCGTCACATCGGCCGGCACCTGGGTTTTACTCGGCGGATCGACCCACATCCGCTGCCAGTTGGCCGTGGTCAGCGCCACATCCACCCGGCGCACCCGGCGATCGTCGAACACGGCCCCATAATCCACGCTGCTCGATGCCGGATGGCGAACATTGATCGACACACTGTCGGTGGCCGTGTTGCCCTGCACGTCGGTGACGCGCAGGGTCACAACGTACAAGCCGGGCTTGGCGTAATGATAACGGGCATAACCGCCCTGCGCCGTGGCGTCGGTGTCATACAGACCATTCGCATCCAGGTCCCATTCATACCTGAGCACGCGCCCGGCCTCCGATTCGCTGCCAAAGGCGCTGAAATAAACCGTCATCGGCGCCCAGCCCTGATTGGGCATGGCAATAGCACAGGCCTCGATCCGCACGCTCGACGCCCCCCCGCCGACTTGGGCCGCCCCTGAGGATGGGTTGAACACGGGAAGCAATCCCACCACCAGGACAAAAGCCACAATGCCGCCCACCTCAAACCGCCGCCAGAGTTCGCCTTCACGCGACCGACGCATCATCCTCTCGCCTCTGCCCTCTTGCTATGCGCCCTCGAGCGCCTTGCGCAAATCATCGCCGTTCTTTTGCCACCACTGAAACAAGATCGAGGTATCGGTGCCCAGGCTAAAATGACGCACTCCTAGATCGAGAAAACGCCGCGCCTGGTCCGGGCTGCCGATCTCGGCGCGCGGTTGCACGCCCAACTTGAGCGCAGTCTCGAAAACGCGCCCGGCCACAGCAGAAATCTCGGGCGAACTTTTTTGCCCGGCCATCCCCACACTCATCGAATAATCCGCCGGCCCCCATTGAATCATATCGACGCCCGGCACAGACAATGCCTCTTCCAACCGTTCCACCAAAGGCCTTTTCTCGACCATAATCATGACCACCACGTCGCGCAGATATTGGACGTATTCCGGCGTACCGCCATAACCCGGCAGGGCAAAACGCCGCGCCCCAACACCGTAAATGCCGTCGTCGTCCGGCGTCTCCGGCTTGACAATGCGCACGCAGCGCCGCACATCCTCGACCGAACGGCAGTCGGTGAACAGCACGCCCTGAAACCCCGCGCCAATACCACGCTGCGCCAAAAAGCCGCGCGGCTCCTGATCGACCTTGATCACCGACGACATACCGTACAGTTCGGCGGCGCGGCAAAAATTGTCCAGGTCGTGCAGATCAAAAGAACCATACTCGGCCAAAAACTCGACATAATCATACAACCCCGTGTGCCCAATCAACTCGACGACACTGGGCCAGATCGTGTTCACGCGCGTGCTCAACGTCGGCTGACCGGCATCGAGCAATTCACGAAAACGATTGCGCCTCATCGTACCTCCCTCGATCATACTCGGCCTGGATTGCCAAATCCAGGCCGACATGGGATAATTATTTTCTCATAACATTCCTCAAATGAGAAACGTCGCGCCGACGCCAACGATCAACATGGCCGCAAACCCCGGCAGCAGCGCTTTGCGCAAAGCAGGCGCCCCGCCCGTCAACACAATGCCGCCCTTGACGACGGTATTCGACATTGCCGCCAACACAATCGCCCGCGACGCGGTGCTCAGATCCAGCCCGCCCGTACTGCTCAACTCGGCCATCGAAAGCGTGATCGCGTCCACATCGGTCAGCCCGGCGACGATACTGGCCAGGTAGACGCCCGCCGTGGGCAGATACATTTGCGCTGCTTTCGAGATCAACAAAATGACGGCATAAATCAAGCCAAACTTGACCGCCGGCCCCAA
Source organism: uncultured Anaerolineae bacterium (assembly GCA_964481205.1). Taxonomy (GTDB): domain Bacteria; phylum Chloroflexota; class Anaerolineae; order JAFGEY01; family JAFGEY01; genus CAYRXM01. The sequence continues at coordinate 25,289 of CAYZYE010000018.1, forward strand.
CTCGAACGGATTGGAAAACTTGACCTCGCCCTCCTCGTCGGTGCGTTGAGAAAAATAGAGATAAACGACATAAATCAACCCCACCGCCGCCGACGCTGCCATCGGTATCCAAAACACCCTGAGCAGCTCGACATTCAACGCGGCGACCTCGACCACCACGCGGGCAAACATTACCGTCCAGGCCATCGTAATCGCCAGAGCAAAAGGCCTGGCCAACTCGGTCTCTTTTTGACTGCGCTCCGAAAAACTGAGCGTCACCGCCGTGCTGGACACCAACCCGCCCAGCAAACCGGTCAAGCCGATCCCCTGCCTGGAGCCGACCACCTTGACCAACACATAACCCAAAAAACTGATCGCCGAGATAAAAACGACCATCAACCAAATCTTGTATGGGTTCAGCACATCCAACGGCGGCGGGCCAAAAGATCGATTGGGCAACACCGGCAAGACGATCGCCGTGATCACGGCAAACTTGAGCGTGGCATAGACATCTTCGCGCGTGATGTGTACCACCAGGCTGTGCATCTCTAGCTTGAGCGAAAGCAAAACGGTGATCCCCACGGCCAGCGCCACCGCCAACGCCATATAATCCCAGTAGCACAGCGCGCCGGCAATGATCGTCAACAGCGCGGCCACCTCCGATGTCAACCCCACATCGCCGCGCCAGGCAGTGACAAAATAGGACACGGCGATCAATCCGCCCGCCAACGCCAAAATGACGACGAACGGCCACGGCGAGGCCAACACATCGGCGCCCATCGCCGCAGCGCAACCGACCAGCCCCATCAGCGCCAAAGTGCGCCCCCCCGCAACCACCGATCGGTCCGGGCCACCGTGAGCGTACTCGCGTTCCAGCCCAATCAAAAACCCAATCGCCATCGCCGCGCCAAAACGGTAAAAAAGCGCAATCTGTTCCATCGCCCTCTCTCCCAAGACACCCTATAAAACATCCGCCAACGAAATGCCTCGCTTTTCGGCGCGTTCCTGCATCCAGGCGCGGTGACTGACCGGCAGCGGAACGTGCTCGCCCTCATCCCGGCGGCGCAGCGATAGCGCATCGACGGGACACGCGCCCACACACACCCCGCACCCCACGCAACGCCCATAGTCCACCGTACAAAGACCATCCGGCACGGCCAACGCCCCAAACTGGCAGACCTCGACGCAGCCTTCACAGCCAACGCAAAGCTCCTCATCGACGGTCATGTAAAAATCAGAGCGCGCCACCGCCGTGGGCATCCCAAACTCGGCGACGCCGCGCAGCACGCCGCAGCAGCACGTGCAACAATTACAGATATAATTGTTGCCATCACGATAATTGCCCGCCGAATGCACCAACCCGGCGTCCGCCGCCTCTTGAAGAATTTGCAGCGCCTCCGCCTTGCCGATCGCCCGGCCAACCGGCGTATGGTCAAACGCCCCCTCGACCGGAGCAAAAGAGAGACAGTTTTCGATCGGCGCGTCACAACCCTTGCCAACCATCTTTTGCTGCACGCGACAAATGCAATCGCGCACACCCCACGATTTGGCGTTTTCGATCAACTCGGTCGCCCGTTCGTAGGGAAAAATCTCCAAATCGGCCGCGATCGACTGCTGTACCGGAATCACGCGGTGAACCGAAGGCGCGTCGCGCAGCAACCCGGCCCGGCTTTCCTGAAAATACCGCTCGAACAACCCGGCAAACTCGGCGTCCATCCGAGGCAACTGCGCCTCATAACTCCCCACAACAAAAGGCATCAGCCCATAAACCAACTGCCCCTTGCCCCGTCCAACCCGAATCAACCCTTTTCTGACCATCTGCTTGAGCAGGCGCCGCGCCTCCTTTTTATCAAGCTTGGCGCGCGCGGCAATATTGGCCGCCGGCTCTCTGGTCAACCGCATCACCGAGGTCACAGCCGCCTCTTGCGGCGTAAACATTTTAGCCAGCAACTCTAGCTCGACCCCGCTCTCCGTCGGCGGAAAACCATTTGGAATAGCATCCAATCGCTGCGCCAATTTACGATAAACATCTTTATTATCATCAACCATTACAATTTCCTCCCCAACAAATGCAATGTATTCATTATAACCCGGTTTAGACGAGTTGTCCACCAAAACTTGTGGCCGTCCTGGCTCGCCAAGGACACCGAGATCATCAAGTCTGCGAATATCTGCGGTTGGGAACTTGCACGCTCTTAGAAATGATCGGCCAACCACACATAAGGATGGCCCCGGGGAAACAACATGTCGAGCCAGGGCAAGATATTGCCCGTGACCTTGACCCCATCCTCGTTCAACACGTCGCGCGCCCGTCGATACCCAACCATCAACTGGATCAATTTGTCCTGCGACAGCTCGATCGCCAACGGTTCCGGCGTCCGGCCCATTGGCCCCACCTCGACCCGCCCCCGCGCAACGTGCAGTGTCACCGCGCCCAGGCCGGTCACTATCGACAAATCCGCCTCCCCGCGCAGCGGCGACGCCTCGCTCCGGCGCGCCAACTCGGGTTGCACCCGTTCAAACAATGTCCCCAGGTTCAAGATACGCATCATCCCGCCGCCAAACCGGCGACAATCCACCTCCCACCGGCAGCCGAAACGCTGCACAAACTCGGCAAACGGGTGATCGGGGGGATGGTACAAAGTTATCTCGCCGCACCGCCTGGCGATCGCCTGCCCGGCAAAAGCATAAAGCAACGTCGGAAACAACCGGTCATCGACGGCGGCCACTTCGACCACATTCACCGCCCGCTCATCCCGATCGAAAGCGGCATAAGCCAACAACTTGCCAGCCGGGTCTTTGATTGCCATCGCCTCGGCGGGATGCCCCCACCGGGTTCCTTTGGCAAAGCGCGTGAAATCCTGCGGAAAACGGTGCAGCGCGCACGTTCGCCCGGCGTTATGCGCGTTATACAAATCGCACACCGCCCCCATATCGGCAGTTTGCAACCCGGTCGTTGTATGACAAGACAATTGGCCCGCCGCCTCGGCATCTCGCGTTTGCACCACCTGCCGGTACACAGGCAAACACACCGCATAGCCGAATTTCGTATAAAAGTTTGGAATACCAAAAAGCATCGACACATCATCGCCCCGTTCGATCATATAGCGCACCGTGTCATCAAACAAGGCGCGCATATAACCCTTTTTGCGATACGCCTTGCGCGTCTTGACGCCGCCGATACCCGCCATCCGCACCTGGGCGGCGCCGATGTACATCTGATAATCGATCACCCACAGCCAACTCGCAACCTGATCATCGATCAACAACTCGCGCTTGTGATGCCGACCCTGGTCTATTGTCCTGATCTCCATTATGCCTCCCTGAACCTTGATAACAAATTGCCCCAGTGTACCACAGATTGCCAACGAGTCAATTGACTCAATTGACATTCTTTTTCTTATGTGTTATCCTAACCACCATGTCAGGCAACCCGTGTTCCAACAAAAAATAAACCACCACAAACATGAAAGGACTTGGAGTGAACAAACCACAGTGGGATACCCCGCCAGCTATGCAGATCGACATCGACAAAAGCTATTATGCGATTTTAGAAACGTCCAGGGGCGTGATCGAACTGGAACTTTACCCCAAACAAGCGCCGCTTCACGTCAACAACTTTGTCTTTTTGGCCCGTCAAGGTTTTTACGACCAACTGACCTTTCACCGCGTCGTACCCAACTTTGTCGTCCAGGGCGGCGACCCCGAAGGCACCGGACAGGGCGGCCCTGGCTATCGCATTCCCGCCGAAATCGGACTGGTCCACAAAAAAGGCGCGTTGGCCGCCGCCCGTCTCGGCGACCAGGTCAACCCCAAGCGCGAATCCAGCGGCAGCCAGTTCTACATCACCCACCAGGCCACGCCGCACCTCGACGGCGGGTACAGCGTTTACGGCCAGGTCACCGGCGGGCAAGACGTGGTCGACGCCATCCGGCAGGGCGACACGATCGTCAGCATCGAGATCGTCGAACGCTAGCCGGCTTGCCGAGTCCGCTGAAAAAAACCAGGGCATTCATCCCCACGCGGGTGACACCGGCCAAAAACGAGCTACTGATAATGGAGAACAAGTATGAGACTGGTCACCTTTCAACCGCGCGGCCAGGCACCCCGTCTGGGCGCAGTCTATGGCGAGCTGGTCATTGACCTGAACGCCGCCAGCAACGGCCAACTGCCCGCCGATATGCGCACCTTTTTGACCCGCGGCCCGTATGCCTTTGAGACGGCGCGAATGACTTGCCAAAACCCCCGCTCGCCCTATCTATTGGACCGGGTATCCCTGCTGGCGCCAATCCCCAACCCATCCAAAATCATCGCCATCGGCCTGAACTATATGGATCACTGCCGCGAGCAAGGACACACCCCCCCCGAACGCCCCATCATCTTTGCCAAATTCACCACCGCGATCATTGGCCCCGACGCCGCCATCCGCTGGTCGCCTCAACTGACCCGCCAGGTAGACTATGAAGCCGAGTTGGCCGTCGTCATCGGCAAGACGGCGCGGCACGTTTCCGCCGGCCAGGCGCTCGACTTTGTCGCCGGCTATACCTGCTGCAACGATGTCAGCGCGCGCGACCTGCAATTCAGCGACGGGCAGTGGATACGCGGCAAATCGCTGGACACGTTCTGCCCGCTCGGCCCGTGGCTGGTCACACCAGACAAAGTTCCCAACCCGCAAAGTCTGGCGATCAAGAGCATCCTCAACGACCAGGTGATGCAAGACTCGAACACCAACGAAATGATCTTTGACATCGCCACCTTGATCGAATTTGCCAGCCGGGCCTTTACCCTGCTCCCCGGCGACGTATTGATCACCGGCACACCGCACGGCGTCGGCGTCTTTCGCGACCCCAAGGTCTTTATGAAAAGCGGCGACAAAATCACCATCGAGATCGAAAAAATAGGACAATTGACCAATAACTGTGTAATAGAATAATGATCTACGAACATATACCTTTGGAAAACATTGCCGTCCGCCTCCACCCCATCGACGACGTGGCAATCGCCAAAATCGACCTCCAGGCCGGCGCCCGCCTCGACGACCGGCGTGACGGCGCGATCGTCGTCCGGCAGACCATCCCCGGCGGGCACAAGATCGCCTTGCGCGCCATCGACGCGGGCGCACCGCTCCACCGCTACGGGCAGATCATTGGCTTTGCCACGCGGCCCATCGCCCCCGGCGAACACGTCCACACGCACAACCTGAGCGCGGGCCAATTCGAGCGCGACTATGCCTTTGGCGCCGACGCGCGGCCGGTCGATCTCGTCCCCCCTGCGCAGCGCCGCACCTTTTTGGGCTACCCGCGCCCCGACGGCCGCGTGGGCGTGCGCAACTATATCGCCGTCATTTCCAGCGTCAACTGCTCGGCCGACGCGGCGTGGAAAATAGCCCACCGCTTTCCACCCGAACGCCTGGCAGCGTACCCCAACATTGACGGCGTGATCGCCCTGGTGCATCAAAACGGGTGCAGCTTTCGCCTCGGCGGCGACGACCACCGGCTGCTCCAGCGCACGCTGGCCGGAATGGCCGCTCATCCCAACGTCGGCGGCTGTTTGTTCGTCGGCCTGGGCTGCGAGACCAACCAGATCGACGACCTGGTGACTGCACACCACCTCCAGGGAATGCCCGCCGGTCCGCCGCTGGGACTGGTGATCCAGGCCTTGGGCGGCCTGCGCCAGACCGTCGAGGCCGGCGTGGCCGCGGTCGAAGCGATGTTGCCGGCGGTCGACCGGGCGCGGCGCACACCGCAGCCGCTCTCTGCGCTGACCCTGGCCCTACAATGCGGGGGCAGCGACGGCTGGTCGGGGGTGACGGCAAACCCGGCATTGGGGCTGGCGGTCGATGAACTGGTGCGGCAAGGCGGCGCGGCGCTGCTCGGCGAAGTGCCCGAAATTTACGGCGCCGAGCAGCTGCTCACCCGGCGGGCGATCAACCGCGCGGTGGGCGAAAAACTGCTGGGGCAAATCAGGTGGTGGGAAAATTACGCGGCGCGGCACGGCATTGAAATCGACAACAATCCCAGCCCCGGCAACAAAAAGGGCGGCCTGACCACGATTTACGAAAAGTCGTTGGGGGCAATCGCCAAGGCCGGGCACACGCCGCTGACCGGCGTGTACGAGTACGCCGCGCGAGTCAACAAACGCGGCGTCGGGGTAATGAACTCGCCGGGCAACGATTGGATCGCACTCACCGGGCAGGTGGCCGGCGGCTGCAACCTGGCCGTCTTTACCACCGGGCGCGGCTCGGTGCTTGGGTTCAAACCGGCGCCGGTGATCAAGATCAGCACCAACACGCCAATGTACGAGCGAATGCGGGACGATATGGACCTCGACGCCGGCCAAATCCTCGCCGGTGCGCCGATGCAGCAGGTGGCCGACGATCTGCTCGACCTGATTGTCGCCGTCGCCTCCGGGCAGCCCTCCAAAAGCGAGGCGCAAAACGTGGGCGAGCTTGCCTTTTGCCCGTGGAGTCTGGGAGGCGTGCTGTAATGACTCTGCTGCTCAAGGCCCTTTTTGGCGCGGCGATCGTCATCGTCATCCAACTGCTGGCGCGCTCGAAAAATTTCTACATCGCCGGGCTGGTGCCGCTGTTCCCCACCTTTACCCTGATCTCAAATTACATCATTGGCAGCGAGCGCTCGACGGGCGAACTCAAACAAGCTGTGGTGTTTGGCATGTTTGCCGTGTTCCCCTATTTTGCCTATCTGCTGGCGCTCTATTTGCTCATCGACCGGATCAAACTGCTGCCCGCGTTGCTCTGGTCGACGTTGGTCTGGTTCGCGTGCGCCCTCGCACTCGTCTTGATTTGGGCGCGTTTCAAATGACCTGGGAGGACGCCAACGTTTTATTTCCTGGCGATCCCGGCATTCTCTACAGTTGGCGGGTGCGCTGGCGAATTTTTCAGCGTGCTCCCTGGGATTCTTGGGACGTGAATTTGACACCCACGTCAAATGCGCTATAATAGTCGCCGTCGTAGGACAAACCAAGTTTCCAAGTTGTGTGCAAAACATAGGCCTGGGCTTTTTTGTCCGGGCATTTTTGTTGGCACGCCAAAACGTATCATTTTTTAGCAAAGGAAGCAAGAAAGACATGAGCGAAAAAGAAATCGGAACGGTCAAGTGGTTCAATGCCGCCAAAGGCTATGGGTTCATCGAGCGCGAGGACGCGGACGACGTGTTTGTCCACTTTAGCGCCATTCAAACCGATGGATTCCGTACCCTCAAAGAAGGACAGCAGGTCGAGTTTGCGGTTGAGCAGGGGGAGAAAGGACTTCAAGCGAGCAACGTCGTTCCTTTGTAAACCGACATACTGCCAAAAATTCAAACAACCTACCGTTTATGAACGGTAGGTTGTTTTATTTGAGCGCGTTTTATAATAAACCGCCGCTTTAATGCCGGCAACTCGGTGCTGGGAACAACCCACTCTCACACCTTGCTCTCTACAGCCTGGAGTAACCTTTCCGGCGTAGCATGTGTCAGTAGATGTCCTTGCTTGATAATGGCAATAGGGTAGCCGTCGCTTCCACATCAGAAACAATGTGGGGCGATAGGATGATGATGCGCTCTCTGTTCAACTCGGGGAGTAAACCACGAAAACGAACGCGCTCTTCAGGGGCTAGCCCTGTCGTTGGCTCGTCAACAATGAGCAACTGTGGATCGTTTAGCATAGCCTGGGCAATACCTATCCGTTGCTTCATACCACCGGGAATGCACCCATTTTTTGCGCTTTACCCGGCCAGTCGCCAGACTGTGCCTTCCGGCCGGTCCTCGAGCGCCACACCTGCCTCGAGCAGGCGATCGCGAATGATATCGGCGGTGGCCCAATCCTTGTTTTGACGCGCTTGAGCGCGCAGGTCGATCAGGATTTGCATCAGCGTGTCGTCAAGCCCGGCGCCGGCCTGTTGCGGCAGCTGATCGGGGATCAGGCCGAGGATGCCGCCGCCCAACTCGCGGTATACGTCGTCGATGGCCCCGAGTGTGCCGCCGCCGATTGGCCGGCCGCTGTTGAGCAGGGTATTGACCGCTTTGTTCAAGTCGAATAGCGTAGCGATAGCCTGTGCTGTGTTCAAATCATCGTCCATCGCCGCCAAAAAGCGCGCTTTGTGCGTCGCGATGACCTGCAAGAATGTTTCGTCTGCCGCCTGGTCCGTGGCCGTGTTCGCCAATTTGCGCCGCACCAGGCTCACTGCGCCGATCAACCGCTCGTAACCTCGACCCGCCGCCGACAGCGCCTGGTCGGAAAAGTCGGTGTTGGAACGATAGTGGCTGCTGAGGATGAAAAAGCGGATCGTCATCGGCGCGTGTTTTTTCAAAGCATCTTTGATCGTTGTAAAATTACCCAAACTTTTGCCCATCTTGACGCCGTTGACGGTGACCATGTTGTTCAAAACCCAGTAACGCGCAAACTCGACGCCATACGCCGCCTCGCACTGGGCGATCTCGCTTTCGTTGTGTGGAAAAATGTTTTCCAGCCCGCCGCCGTGGATGTCAAAGGGCAGCCCCAGGTATTTGCGCGACATTACCGTGCATTCGGCGTGCCAGCCGGGGTAGCCACGCCCCCACGGGCTTGACCACTGCATAATGTGCTCTGGCGTGGCCGCGCGCCACACGGCAAAGTCGCGCCCGTCGCGTTTGTCGGGGTTCACCACGACGCGCGCGCCTTCGGCCAAATCGTCGATTTTGCGCCCAGAGAGTTTGCCATAGCTTGTCCAACTGGGAACCGAGAAAAAGACCGAGCCGTTGCTTTCGTAAGCATGGCCCTTTTCGATCAACGTCTCGGCCAGGTCGATCTGCTCCGGCACGTGGCCGCTGGCGCGCGGCGAAATGTCGGGGCGGAGCACGTTGAGTGTGTCCATGTCTTCAAAGTAGGAGCGGGTGTAAAACTCGACCACTTGCATCGGTTCGACGCGCTCTTGACGCGCCTGTTGGCCGATCTTGTCCTCGCCTTCGTCGGCGTTGTCGGTGAGGTGTCCGACATCGGTGATATTTTGCACATAGCGCACCCGGTAGCCGAGGTATTCCAGGTAGCGGTGCAGCACGTCGAACGAGATGTAGGCTTTGGCGTGGCCGATGTGGGCGTGGCCGTACACGGTGGGGCCGCAGACATACATCCCCACAAATCCCTCATGCAGAGTTTCAAATATTTCTTTTTTTCTGGTCATATAATTGTAAAGTTGCAATGGCATTGCTTCCTCCTGAACGTCAAATGGTCTGGTTTCGGCTAGAGGCAAACAAAAAGCCCCCGTCACCGCAGAGGCGAGGGGGCAGCACACAATGTACCTGCCGGGCCAACGATTCGGCCCGATCACCAGCCGGGCGGCGAGGTCTTGTAGACGATATGACAGGTACAGATGCAAATGTGAATCGGCATAGTCAACCTTTCGAGTTGGCTGGATTATAGCATATTTGGGTTTGGAAGGCAATATTATTCTGGCACTGTTTGACAAAAGTTCTCTCTTGTGCTACTATACCGCTCGTTCAATTGAATGATTACATTCTGGAACTCTTATCCAGAGGGGGTGAGGGACCGGCCCGATGACCCCCCGGCAACCAGGTTGGCAAAGATATGGCTAGCGGCCAGGTATTTGCTGTCCGGCCATAGACGGGTAGACATGCTGTCTCGTTTCCCCAACTCAGGTGCCAAATCCGGCAGAGGCGATTTGTGATCGGGTGATCGCTTGCTGAAAGATGAGAGGCTGGTTTTACCGAGACCTCTCCTTGCGAGAGGCTTTTTTGTTGGGGGTAGATATGCGCACAGTCGAGTGGGATGATGGTACGGTCAAGATGGTCGATCAGCGGTTGCTGCCGGCCGAGTATAAAATTGTCGCTTTCAAGGACGTGACCGGCGTCGCCACGTCGATCCGCGAGATGTATGTGCGCGGCGCGCCGGCCATCGGGGCGACGGCGGCTTTTGGGATGGCGCTGGCGGCGCACACCAGCCCGGCGACGGATGTCAAATCGCTGCTCGCCGATGTCGAGACGGCGGCCGAGGCGTTGCGTGTCACTCGCCCCACGGCGGTCAACCTCTTTTGGGCCATCGAGCGGATGCTCGGCGCGGCGCGCGATTCCAGGTTGCGCAGCGTTGACGCCGTTCGCGCCGCGCTGCGCGCCGAGGCGCAGGCCATCGCCGACGAGGATGTGCGGGTCAACCGCGCGATGGGGCGCCTGGGGCAAGAGGTGATCCACGACGGCGATCACATTCTGACTCACTGCAACGCCGGCGCGCTGGCTACCGTCGATTACGGCACCGTGCTCGGCGTGGTGCGGGCGGCGGTCGAGCATGGCAAAAATGTGCATGTGTGGGTCGATGAGACGCGGCCGCGTTTGCAGGGCGCGCGGCTGACGGCCTGGGAGTTGATGCGCGACGGTATTCCCTGCACCCTCATCGCCGACAATGCCGCCGGGCAGTTGATGCGTACCGGCAAAGTGGATGTGGTGCTCTATGGCGCGGATCGCGTGGCTGCCAACGGCGACGTAGCCAACAAGGTCGGCTCGTACAAGTTGGCCGTGGTGGCCAGGGAAAACGGCATCCCTTGTTTTTGCGTTTCGCCCACCTCGACGATCGACATGAACCTGGCGCACGGCGACTTGATCCCGATCGAGGAGCGCGATCCACAAGAAGTGACCGTGGTGCGCGGGCAGCGCATCGCCCCGGAAGGTGTGCCGGTAGCCAACATTGCCTTCGATGTGACCCCCCATCGCTACTTGAGCGGCATCATCACTGAAAAGGGGATCGCCTACCCGCCATTTGACCTCAGTTTACGGCAGGTGATCTCTAGGAGCCTATCCGAAAAGTAGGATGGCATCTCTATGCCGTCCGCCGCGCAT
>CAYZYE010000019.1:0-35624 GCA_964481205.1 uncultured Anaerolineae bacterium
GAACATTTCAGATTATACCTGAAAATTTTTAGGTTGTCAAATTGCCCCAGATAGGTGGGGGCAGCGTTCTGGGGTAACGTGGCAGCGGCGGCCAAAAAGCTGGTTTTTCCCCGCTTTTGATGGTATAATCCCCCCGATCTATTCCCACCGTTTCAGCCCACATTTTAGGAGTTGCCATGCCCCAGTTCGTTCACCTCCACGTCCACAGCGAGTACTCGTTGCTCGACGGCTTGAGCCGGGTCAAAGACCTGGCCAAATACGCTAAAAAACTCGACATGCCCGCCATTGCCCTGACCGATCATGGGGTGATGTACGGCGTCGTCGCTTTTGTGCGCGCCTGTCAGGACGCCGGCGTCCGGCCGATCGTCGGCCTGGAGGCGTACCTGGCCCCGCGCCGGATGACGGACAAGGACCCGCAAAAGGATCGCAGCCCTTTCCACCTCGTGCTGCTGGCCGAGAACCAGCGTGGTTATCACAACCTGCTCCAGATCGCCACGGCGGCCCAGTTGGAGGGCTTTTACTACAAGCCGCGCATCGACAAGCCATTTTTGCAAGAACACGCCGCAGGGCTTATTGCCCTCTCTTCTTGTATGGCCGGCGAATTGCCCACATTGTTGATGCGCGGGCAGCGTGAGCAGGCAGTCCAGGCCGCGCTGTGGTATCGCGACACGTTTGGCGCAGACAACTTTTTTATCGAAATTCAAAAACACGAGGGCATTGCCGAAAACGACGAATTGAACGAAAAACTGGTGTCGCTGGCCCGCGAGTTGGACATTCCCATCGTCGCCAGCAACGACGCCCACTATGTCCACGCCGAGGACGCCGATGCGCAAGACATCTTGCTGTGCATCCAGACCGGCAAACTGCGCACCGATCCCGACCGCATGCGCATGACCGACAATGGCTATTATATCAAGACCGCTCAAGAGATGGCGCAAATGTTTCCCCAATGGCCGGAGGCATTGGAAAACACGGTGCGCATCGCCGAGCGCTGCCAGGTCAATGTAGAGAGCGACGGGTATCATCTGCCCATCTTTCCGGTGCCGGCGGGCTATACGCCGCCAAGCTATCTGCGCGAGTTGACCGAGGCCGGTTTTTTGAAACGCTATCCCGACGCCGATCAAAGCAAATGGGATCGCCTCAATTACGAGTTGGGCGTGATCCACGACATGGGGTTTGACACCTATTTCCTCATCTTGTGGGATCTGTGCCAGTACGCGGTCGAAAAGGACATCTGGTGGAACGTGCGCGGCTCCGGGGCCAGTTCGATTGTGGCCTATAGCCTGGGCATCACCCATCTCGACCCGCTGCCCAATCACCTGATTTTCGAGCGCTTTCTCAACCCGGAGCGCGTGACCATGCCCGATGTCGACCTCGACTACCCGGACGACCGGCGGATGGAGCTGATCGAATATACCAAGGAAAAATACGGCGCCGACAAGGTGGCCTATATCATCACCTTTGGGACGCTGGGCGCGCGCGCCGCCGTGCGCGACGTGGGACGCGCGCTCGACGTGCCGCTCAACGAAGTCGATGTGATTGCCAAGATGGTGCCCAGCGGGCCCAAAGTCAAGCTAAAAGACGCTTTTGACAATCCCGAATTCAAGCAGCTTTACAATTCGCAAGAATATGTCAGAGAATTGATCGATACCGCGCTCAAGGTCGAGGGCGTGTCGCGGCATGCCAGCGTCCACGCGGCGGGCGTCGTCGTCACCGACAAGCCAATGGTCGAGTACATTCCCCTGGCGCGCGCGCCCAAGGGCGAGTCGGATATGGCCGTGACCCAGTTCCCGATGAAGATCGTCGAGAGCATTGGCCTGCTCAAACTCGACTTTTTGGGGCTGGCCACGTTGACCCAGATGCGCAAAGCCGCCGAGCTGATCCAGGCTCGGCGCGACGTTTCGCTGCACTTTACCAACATTCCCACCGACGATCCTTGCATCTTTGCCTTGCTGACGCGCGGCGAGGTGGTTGGCGTTTTTCAGGTTGAAAGTGAGGGGATGAAAAAGACGCTGGCGCAAATGCGCCCGACTTGCCTGGAGGACATTATCGCAGTGGTGGCGCTCTATCGCCCCGGCCCGATGCAGTTCATCGAGACCTATTGCCGGCGCAAGAACGGCGAGGAAAAAACCGAATACCTCCACCCGGCGTTGGAACCGATCCTCAATGAGACGTATGGCATCATTGTTTATCAGGAACAAATCTTGCGCATTCTGCGCGACCTGGCCGGGTATTCCGGCGGCGAGGCCGACATCATTCGCCGCGCGATCTCGAAAAAGATCGATGCCCTGATCGCCGAGCACAAAGTAAAGTTCCGCAGAGGGTGCGAGGCCAACAACATTTCTGGTGAAAAGGCCGACGAGATTTACGAGGCGATCGAATATTTTGCCAACTATGGCTTTAACAAAGCGCATGCCGCCGACTATGCAGTGATCACCTGCCAGACCGCCTACCTCAAAGCCAAATACCCGGTCGAGTACATGACCGCCTTGCTCACGGTCGAAAAGAACAACACCGACAAGGTTTCGGTCCTGTTGGGTGAATGTCGTCGTCTGGGCATTCCGGTCTTGCCGCCCAACGTCAACTTTAGCGTCGTCGATTTCACGATCGAGGAGGCGACGCCGGAGCAGACCGCGCTTCAGGCGCAGATCGACACCGCTTGCGCGTTGAGCAACGGGGCGATCCGTTTTGGCCTGGGTGGGATCAAGAATGTCAGTTCGACTGCGGTGGGGGAGATCATTCGCGCGCGCGAGGAGGGCGGCCCATTTACCAGCCTGGACGATTTTTGCGAGCGCGTGGATTTGCGCAAACTGAACCGTCGCGTGCTAGAGTGTCTGATCAAAGTGGGCACGTTGGACCAGTTTGGCGCGCGCGCCCAACTGCTGGCCGTCGTCGATCAAATGTTGTCCGTCAGCGCCCAGGTCCATCATGCCCAAGAGATTGGTCAGATGACCATGTTTGACTTGCTGGGCAGCGGCGGCGGGCAAGCGGTGCGCGCCGATATTGTGCTACCCCAAGATGTCGAACCGGTCTCGAACAAGGAAAAACTGGGTTGGGAAAAAGAACTGGTCGGCTTTTACGTTTCCGAGCATCCGCTGCTGCAAGCGAACGCCGATTGGCAAAAGGCTGTGACCGCATTGTGCGGCGAGGTCAATGAGGATATGAACGGTCAAGTCGTCACCGTCGCCGGGGTCATTGGCTGGATTCGTCCCCACACGACAAAAAGAGGCGATCCGATGGCCTTTGTCCACATCGAAGACATTCAAGGCGGCATCGAGATCGTCGTTTTTCCGCGTTCGTATGCCAACTATCGCGATTTGCTGCAAGAGGGCAAGATCATCATTGTCAGGGGCAAAGTCGATGCCGAACGGGGCAATCCCAAGATACTTTGCGATTCGATCACGACCAACTTTGTCATCTATAAATCATCCGAGCAGACGCCCGCGCGGTCGACGCCGGCCCAAGACCGGCCGGGCAAACGCCTCACCGTGACCATCCGGCGCACCCCCGATGTTCAGGCCGATGTGGGGTTGGTGCAGCGCGTTTGCAGCCAGTTGCAACAACACCCCGGCCGGGATCGTTTTACGTTTATCGTCGTCAATGGACGTTACCGGGTCGAGGTGGAATACCCCACGCGCGCCGCGTATACGCCCGTCCTGGCGAGCGCGCTGCAATCCATCCTGGGGTCAGACGCGCTGCATGTGCTTTGACCCGAACGCTTATTCTTGATCGCCCAGCCGGAGCGCCTGGAACACGCCGCCGCTCAACGCCGCCGAGATGACGGCCACCTGAGCCGCGACGAGGACAATGGTAAACGCCGCTGAAATCTGGCCGATGTCGTTCCAGGCGATCAATGGGATGATGGTCGGCGGTCTCATCACGTCCATATCGGCGGCCTGGAAAAAGGGGATAAAGAGGTGCGAGGCCCAAATGCCAATGAACGCGCCGCCGAGGACGCTGTACACCATCAAAACCATATATTCGATCGACACCTGTGAGACCACTTGCAGCAAAGAAAGCCCCACCGCGCGCAAGATGGTAAAGCGAAACAGCCGCTCCTGGAGCGACGCATAGTTGTAGATCAGCAAGCCGATTCCCGACAGGATCGCTGCCGCCAAAAACCCAATCGTCAACGTACCAAAAATGCCCACGCGCTCGATCTTGGCCTGTTCCAGCTCGACTTCTTCTCTTGTGTCAACCCACTTGGCAATAAAGACTCCCATTTCTTCGACCTGGGCGATCAGGTCGTCGCGATCCGCGTCCTCTGTGGTGCGCAGCCAGACGTTGTGCAGCAGTGTGCCGCCGACCTGATCGAACAGGAAATTGAGGTTGCCAATGACCGCGGTTCTTTCCGACTCGTACACGGTGGGAAAATATTCGTATGTGCCGGCGATCACAAAGTCGGTTTCCAGTGGAATATCGGCGGCGACGACGCGCATGTGGATCTTGTCGCCAACTTCCAACTTGGCGCGTTCCAGGGTTTTTTTCGAGACCAGCACGGCGTCTTCGCGCGCAGCGAGCCAGTTCATCATCTCGCCCAACGACGCCTCGCCAAAATCGGGACGGAAAAAGAGCACCCTGGGCAAGTCAAGGCGATCGATCCCCAAAAACGTCCCGCGAATCGAACGCCGTCCGCCCGTCGAGATCGACGCTTCGTACATGCCCACGCGCGCCGCGCTGATCACGCCGGGAATTTCCTCATAACTGTCGGCCGGCAGGATCCAGGCCCCTTCGGTTGAGCTTGCCGCGCCGCCTCCGCCGCCGCCCATTCCGGTCGCGTCTTCTTCATCGGCCGTCGTCTGTTTGATCAACACGTCGGCGCCGACGGCATAGCGAACCTGATCGATGAGCCACTGGTCCAGGCTCAAGGCCATCGAGGCCATGAACGCGCCCAGGCTCAAAGAAGTGACCACCAGGAGCAGCGCGCTGGTGTATTGGCTGCTCTGGCGCGACAGTTGTCGAAACGCCAAATAGAGCGTTGCCTGGCGCCCGAGTGCGCTCAACCAGTCGCCCAGACGCATCAGTAGCGGAAAGACGCGCACCAAAAGCAACGAGATGGTCAGGGTAAAGAGCGCCGGAACCAAAAACATGAGCGGGTCCTGGCTGGCCCCCTCTTTGCCGGTCAACGCCTGCGGAACCAGCGTTCCCTTGAGCGATAGCTGGCGGTAGGCATAGGCCACCGGGATCAGCAGCAAAAAATCCAGGTAAAAGCGCTGCCAGAACGGTTTGTCCGGCGTGCGCGCGCGGCGGCGTTCGTGCGCAACCACGCTGGTCCGCGTGGCGCGCAGCACGGGCCACAGCCGCGCCAAAAGCGACGCGCTGATGCAGGCCAGCAGCATCGGGATGTTGAACGTCGACGCGGAGACGGGAAGCGGCTCGCGCCAGGTAAAGCGCATAAAACTCTCGGTATAGCCCATCGCTTGCGCCAGTTGGATGCCGGTCAGGATGCCCAGCGGCGTGCCCAACCCAATCACCACGGCGGCCTCGACGATGCCGACGATCAACAGCTGCCCGCTGCGCATGCCACGGCTGACCATCACCGCCGTCTCGCGTTGTTGCCAGCGAATTGTGATCGTCGAAAGCAAACTCAAAAAGTAGAGCAAAAACACCATCACCGGAACGCTAAAGACAAACATGAGCACGGTCAGGTCGGCTTCGCGATCGATCGAGGTATCCAGCGCCTCCAGCGGCGAGCTGTCCATATGCGGGTCGGGCAGGTACTTGTCGATGATTTTACCCGCCTCTTTAAGCCCGTCCGAGTATTCTTGCATCCGCTCCGACGAAAGTTTGCTGTCGTCCATGATGAAATACCAGGATACAAAGCCCAGTTGGCCGTTGAACAACGGTTCGGCGATGGCCTGATAATCTTGTTCTGTGACCAACAAGGCGCGGCGCAAACTCATATCGGGATTTGAAAACCAGAACTGATCCTTGGGGTCTTTGGCGCGCCAGGTACCGGCAATGCGCACCGGGATGACGACCCCCTGGCGCAAGTCGCGGACCTCGAACTCTTCTCCGGGATGTACGCCCATTTCATCGGCAAGCGTTCTGTGAATCCACACGTTCAATTCGCCGTTTTGCGACGCCGCCGCTTCCATGCCATCGCCTTCAATGATGTCCAGATACGGCGCAATGCCCGGCAAGATCGTCAAGTTGGTATCCTTGAGCAGCAAAGTATGCGGCTCTCCATAGGGCGTTTCTTGATCTCTGGTGCGCAACAGCAAGCCCAACGTCTCTGCCTGTCGATTCACGCTCAACAGCGACAGCCCAACCTCGGAGACCAGCGTTTCCGAAAGGTGATCTTGCCAGGTTTGAGCGTCATCCATCGTCAATACATATTGCCCGGACGGCAAGACATAAAAACGCAGTGAAAAGGGCGGGCGTTTGGTGTACGCGGCGATTTTGGCCAGTTGTTCTTGCAGCATCACAAAGCTGACCGCCTTGGCGAAAATGGGGATGCTGACCACAAGCCCCACGGCCAATGTGACGCCCAAGATCGAGAGCAATGTTAGCAAGGGCCGATTCCATAGACGTTTGAAAGCAATAGACAGCATATCTAGCCAACTCCTAATCCAAACATATAGACACACAATCGTGCATCATACCCCAGTCTTCTATTCTTGTCAAACCCAGGCGCGCCGGAATAGGGCATTTCAATTTGGTGTGTTTCAAATGGTTTGGGCGTCCGTAGCGTCGCCCTTTGCGGGCGACTGTGGGCGGGCGGAACAGCCGCTCCCACCGGATCTGGCGATCTGGCGGCTGAACAATGGCCTGGATTGCCAAATCCAGGCCGAGCGGAAAAATTAGACGGCGCAAGGTTCTTGTGCTAAAATAGTCCCATACGCAATACGGTTTAGATAGGCGTGACATAGTCCCTTGTGGGCGTCTATTTCATCATGGGATACAAGAAAAGGAGGCTGTTGTGCAGGCAGATCAAAACATAAATCCAAACATTTTTAGACAATATGACGTTCGGGGCATTGTCGGGCGCGATTTGACGCCAGAGACGGTTGAAATCCTGGGGCTGGGCTATGGCACGTATGCCGCGCGTCATGGGGTGAAAAAGGTGAGCGTAGGGTACGATGCGCGGCTTAGTTCTCCCGCGTTTTGCGCGGCATTGAGCAAGGGGATTGCTGCCACCGGCATCGACGTCGTCCAAATTGGCCTGGTGGCCACGCCAATGCTCTACTTTTCTCTGTTCCACCTCGACGTTGACGGCGGCGTAATGATCACCGGCAGCCACAACCCGCCCGAGTTCAACGGGTTCAAATTGGGCGTCGGCAAGACCACCATCCACGGCGAGGAAATTCAACAGGTGCTGCGCGTGATCCAGCAGGGACAATTTGCCCGTGGGGCGGGGCAGATCACTCAGGCCAACGTCAACCAGGCCTATGCAGACGAGATCGTGCGCCGCGTGGGGGCGATCGCGCGTCCGATCAAAGTGGTCGTCGATGCCGGCAACGGCGTGGGCGGTCCTTATGGTCCCGAGATATTGCGCCGCATTGGCGCCGAGGTGATCGAGCTGTACTGTGATCCAGACGGCAACTTTCCCAACCATCACCCCGACCCCACCATCCCGGAGGCGCTGGCCGACCTGGTGGCGCGGGTTCGGGAGGTGAACGCCGATCTGGGCATTGGCTGGGACGGCGACGCCGACCGGATCGGCGTTGTCGACGCGCAGGGACGCATGATTTGGGGCGATCAGTTGATGATGTTGTTCAGCCGCGAGGTCTTGGCCAAACACCCCGGCGCGCCGATCATTTTCGAGGTAAAATGCTCGCAAGGTCTGGTCGACGAGATCGAGCGACTGGGCGGCGATCCGATCATGTACCGGACCGGGCACTCGTTGATCAAAAGCAGGATGAAGGAACTGCACGCGCCGCTGGCCGGCGAGATGAGCGGCCACCTGTTCTTTGCCGACGAGTACCTGGGCTACGATGACGCGCTCTATGCCTCGTGCCGCTTTGTGCGCCTGCTGGCCGCGCAGCCCAAATCGCTGATCGAGTTGGTCGACGAGCTGCCCAAATATTACTCGACGCCTGAAACGCGCGTCGAGTGCCCGGAAGAACTAAAATTCGACATTGTCAAAGAGATAACGAGCTATTTCAAACAACATTATGATGTGATCGACATCGACGGGGTGCGCATCCTTTTTGGCGATGGCTGGGGACTATTGCGCGCATCGAACACGCAGCCGGTGCTGGTGATGCGTTTTGAGGCTCAATCGCCGGCGCGATTGCAAGAGATCGAACGCATTGTCCTCGACAAACTGCACGAGATCGCGCCCCAGGTGCGCACACCGTGACCGCCCCGCTTTTTGGCGATCATGTTTGCACCACTTGAGGGTCGCGGATGAACGCCAGCGCCAACCCCATTGCGACGACCGTCGCGATCGAGACAAACGCCCACGGATACCTGGGGTTCAAAGCGTACAAATACCCGCCCAACAGCGAGGACAACATCAGGGGGATGGTGATCAGAAACCCCACCCCCGGCCCGCCGGTGCCGCCCGAAGCCGCGCCCAGCATCGCTCCACCGCGTCCAATGGCCGCCATCGTGCGCCCACGGATCGTCTTGGGCACCGCGTCGGCAACCAGCGCCGAGCAAGCCGGCAAAAAGAGCGTGTTGGCAACGGCCAGCGTCAGGCGGATCAACAGCACCTGGGCAAAATTGGACGCGAACACAAACAGCGGTATCGACACGCCAGAGAGCGCGATTGCGCCGACGATGCTCCGCGTGCGGCCATAGCGATCGGCGATCAGCCCCGCCGGAATGTACAGCGCAATGCGCAGCGCGGTTTCGACGAGCAAGATCAGCCCCCACTGTGTGGGCGTCAACCGGATGTATTCTCTGGCATAAACCACCCAAAACGATCCGGCCACCGCGTTGGACATAAACCCCAAAACGATGACCGCCGTCAGCGCCTTGAGCGAAGGCGACAGTTGTTTGAGCATCGCCGGGATGCCGCTGTAAGCGTCGGCGATGGCGCCAAACACGTTGGCTAACCGCAAACTGGGCGCGGCCTGGACGGTTGTTGTTTCTTTTAGCCACAGCAAATTGAGCGTTGCGCTGATCACATTGGCTGCCAGCATCACGCCATAGAGAATGCGCATTCCCAGCAGCGTGCCTTGCGCCTCGATCAGCGAACCGGCCACGTATGGCGCAGCGATGGCGATCAGGCCGGAAAGCGTGTTCATCGTCGCCGCGCCGACGCCCCGCCTGGACGGCGACAGCGAATCGGCAATGATCGCCGACGCTGGCGGAAACTGAAAGACCATAAAGCCCTGCAAGAATCGGGCCAGGGCAACGAGACGCCAATCCGGCGCGAAAACGTACAATAGCAGCAGCGCCGCCGAGAGATACCCGCCCGCGGCGATCAATTTGACGCGCCCCACCCGGTCGGTGAGATAGCCGGAGAGCGGAAACATGATCAGGCCGGCCAGCGGGCTGAGTGAATTGACGATCCCGATTTGCGCCGAGCTGCCGCCCAGCGCCAAAATGTACAGCGAGGCGTAAGGAAAGACCATGGCGCGGCAAAACATGCCCAGTGACCCGGTGATCGTAAAGACGAGGATGTTGCCCCGCATAAAATCAAAGCGTGATTTGAGCAGACCGATCATTCGCCGAAACATTGTGTGAACTAGGCCTGCTTTCGCGGTCGATATTGAATCGCCTCGGCGATATGCGGGGTGTCGATGCTTTCGCTGCCGGCCAGATCGGCGATGGTGCGCGAGAGTTTGAGGATGCGGTGGTAGGCGCGCGCGCTCATGTGCAATTGCTGCATCGCGGCGCGCAGCAAAGACTTGCCGGCCTGATCGATCTGGCAATATTGGCGCACCTGGGCGGGACCCATGTCGCTGTTGCAGTGCAGTTGGCGCGTCGACGCGCCGGCAAAGCGTGTGCGCTGCATTTCACGCGCCGCCTCGACCCGCGCCCGCACCGAGGCGCTGGGTTCGCCCAACCGATCTCCAGACAGCTTGTCATAATCTACCGGCGGCACGTCGATGTGAATGTCGATGCGGTCGATCAACGGGCCAGAAATGCGCTTTTGGTAACGGGCAATCATACCGCTCGAGCAAGTACATTCGTGCGACGGGCTGCCATAATAACCGCAGGGGCAGGGGTTCATCGCTGCAATGAGCATAAAATTGGCCGGAAAAGTCAGCGTCCCCGACGCCCGGCTGATGGTGACGACTTTGTCTTCGATGGGCTGGCGCAGCGTTTCCAGATTGCGCGTGCCGAATTCGGGCAGCTCGTCCAGGAACAGCACGCCCAGGTGGGCCAAAGAAACTTCGCCGGGACGGGGCCAGCGTCCACCGCCGACCAGGCCGGCATGGCTGATTGTGTGGTGTGGGGCGCGGAACGGGCGATGGCGGAGCAGCGGCATGTTTTCGCTAATCATGTCGGCAACCGAATAGATGCGCGTCACCTGGAGCGCCTCATCGAGGACGAGACGGGGCAAAATGCCGGGCATCGATCGCGCCAGCAGCGTCTTGCCGGCGCCGGGCGGGCCGGTCATAATCAAATTGTGCCCGCCGGCCGCTGCCACCTCTAGCGCGCGTTTGACGTGCTCTTGGCCCTTGATCTCTTGGAAATCGGTGGCATAGATGGGCGTGTCATCGGCGTCGAACGCCTCTTGCGGCGTGTACGGCTCGATCAAGGTGATGCCCAGCAAGTGACTGACCAGTCGCCCCAGCGTGGACACGGGATACACGACCAGTTCTTGAATCAGCGCGGCTTCGGGCGCGTCATCGGCGGGCACGTACAAGGTTGTGATCCCGGCGTCGCGCGCCTTGGCCGCCATCGGCAAGATGCCCTTGACATGGCGCACGCTGCCGTCCAGCGACAACTCGCCGATGATCATTGCCTTGTCCTCAAGTGGAAAAAGCTGTTCGGAGGCGATCAGCACCCCCAACGCAATCGGGAGGTCATAGGCCGGCCCCTCCTTGCGCAAGTCGGCCGGAGCGAGGTTGATCGTCAGCCGTCCCTGAGGAAATTGCAGCCCCGAGTTTTTGATCGCCGAACGCACCCGCTCGCCGGACTCGCGCACCGCCGCGTCGGGCAGGCCGACCAACGTCCACGAGGGCAGACCGCGCGAAATGTCAACCTCGACCCTGATCGGCGCGCCTTCCAATCCAATGACGGCGCAGCTGGTTACTTGAGCAAGCATAAAATATCCTTTATGTGTAAGCCGAGGTTACTGCTCGTTCCCCCGGAGGTTTTGCCAGGAAAACGTGCGTTCGATGAACGTCCAGTTGTGTCGATATACCGGGGCAAAATTGAACACATCTCAACTTTTGTCCGAGAACAACTTGAGCGCCTGCGCCGCCGCGCCGCTGGCATGCGCGACCGTCTCTGGGATATCCATCGGGCCGGCGCCGGTTCCGGCCAAAAAGACGCCGCGGCGAACCGTCTCCACCGGGCGCGTGTTCGCGTCCAGGGGCAAGAGCCAGCCGTGCGCATCGATCTCTAGTCCCAGCATCGCGGCCAGCGACCGCGTTTCCGGGCGGGGACACAGCGCCGGAGCGATCACCACCAGGTCGGCATCGATCTGCACCTGGCGGCCGCTGAGTGTGTCGACGCCCCAGACCACCACCTGCTTGCCCCGGCGGAAGACGCGAGAGACCTTGCCCCGCAAATAGATCACCCGCTCTTCCTCGATCGCCCGCTGCGTAAACTCGTCATACCCCTTGCCGGCGGCGCGAATGTCGATGTAAAAGACAAAAGCCTGTCCTTTGTGAACCCGGTGACGGTAAAGAATGGCCTGTTTGGCCGTATACATACAGCAAATCTTGGAACAATAGGGCATATGTTTTTCCGGGTCGCGCGACCCGGCGCACTGAATGAACACCACCTCGTGGGGCACAGCGCCGTCCGACGGGCGGCGAACCTGGCCGGCCGTTGGGCCGGAAGAGGAGAGCAACCGCTCAAAAGTGAGCGCGTCGATCACGTCCGGCACGCGCCCCGCGCCGTATTCGGGCAGGTGCGCCAGGTCGTAAATTTCGTAACCCGGCGCGACAATGATCGCCCCCACCTGCTCTTCGACGATTTGATCCTCCTGGTCATAGACAATGGCATCCACCGGGCAGACCCGTTGGCAGATTCCGCACCGCCCTCGCTGCAAGTACAGGCAGTGCTCGCGGTCGATCACCGGTTTGTTGGGCACCGCCTGCGGCGAGAGGGTATAGATCGCCTTGCGCTTGCCGACGCCGCGTTCGAAATCCGAGTCTACGACGGTGGGACATTTTTCCTGGCACGAACCGCAGCCGGTACACGCCGCCCAGTCCACATAAGCGGCGCGGCGACGAATGCGCACCCGGAAATCGCCGGCTTGGCCCTCGATGGACTCGACTTGCGAATAGGTGTACAGGCGAATGTGCTCATGGTGTCCCACCTCGACGGTGCGCGGAGTGAGGATGCACTGCGCGCAGTCGAGTGTGGGGAATGTCTCCGAGAGTTGCGCCATCCGCCCGCCGATCGAAGGCAGCTGCTCGACCAAAACCACCTCGTAACCGGCGCCGGCGATATCCAGTGCTGCCTGCATACCCGCGATGCCGCCCCCGATGATCAATGCGCGCGCTGTGCAATTTTCGAGTTTCTCGCGTTGAACGTTCTGCATATCTCTCGATTCCCAATCGCTCTATTCCGGCTGCCCCAGGCTGCCCAACTCGTCCTCTCGAAAAGTGGCAATGATCATCTCTTCGCCGGGGTCGCGGCCGGGCGTATAGTCAAAATTCTGCTGCACGCGCTGCCCAACGGCGCGAAACACATCGGCGACGGGAATGTCCACCGGGCAGGCGTCGCTGCACATACCGCACCCCACGCAGGCGTGAGCCATATGCAGCAGGCGCGTCACGTGAAAGAGCAGCGTGTCCGACGGCAGGCGCACGCCACCTTTGCGCTCGGCCCAATCCCAGTAACGGGGCGATGAATGATCAAATATATCGGTGCGAAAGATACATTCTTTGCAATAACAAATGGGGCAGACGACCATGCAATTTTGGCAGCGGATACAGGTGGAAAACTCGGCCATCAACGATATTGGATCGTGTACCCGCTCGCCGAACGCGGCAAAACGTCGATCTCGCTCGGCGGCGCGAGCCGCGACAAGCGACTGCACGGCGCGCGTCCGCGTCTCCGGCTCTTTGGCCGTTTCCACGCCCAACTGCCCGGCCAACTGCGCGTCTTGCACCGATATCCACAAGCGCCGCTCATTGTCCACGCCCAGCAGCCCCAGGGCAATGTGCGGCGCATAGCTGTCGCCTGCGCCGGGGATGGGACGCTCGCACATTGTACAGGCCGGGCGGAACATTGACCTTTCCGCCGGCGCGACCTGCCCCTGTCGCGCTGCTGCCAGCGCCGGGGCAACCGGGTCCAGCCCGTTTTCGATCATGTGGGCATAATCCGGCACGCGGTACGTTCCCAGACAGTCGATGCCGATCAACAAAACGTCATCGAGCCGCACCTGGTTGACTTTGGCCAGTTCGACCGCCGTGCGCAGCTCGCAGTTGCGCAGCACCGCGCCCACGCGCCCCGACGCGCCGGTGGCCGTGATCTGCCCCAGCGCGGTTCCCGCGTTCACCGCCATGATCGGCGCCAGCGGCGCGGCCTGCTCTAACAGCGCGGGGTCGCGGACCAACACGGGCGCTACGCTGCGTCCGTCGGGGGTGCGCAGCGGCGCCAGCAGCGCATCCACAATGCCCTCGGTCAACAGGCGCTCTAACAAGCGGCGAATGGTCTCTTGTGCATTTTCCTGTACGGTGAGCCAACCGTGCATCTCAAATACTCCACTGTTTGCGCAACGGGCAAGGCCCCATTGCTTTGATCGCCTCGACCATGTCGGTCACGGTGTCGGCAAAATATTTGCCCTCCGACGCGCTGATCCAGCGCAGCCAGACGCGCTCCGGTTCAAGCCCCAGCTGCCCCAACACCTGGTGAATGATCGCCACCCGGCGGCGGGCCTTGAAATTGCCGGACTGGTAGTGGCAATCGCCCGGATGGCAGCCGCCGATCAGCACGCCGTCAACGCCCTCCAGGATGGCTTTGGCGACATAGATGGGATCGAGCTGCCCGCTGCACATCAGGCGGATGATGCGCACGTTGGGCGGATACTGGATGCGCGCGGTGCCGGCCAGGTCGGCGGCGGTGCTGGAACACCAGGTACACAAAAAGGCCACGATACGCGGTTCAAAGTCGGTCATCGAGATTCCTCCGGATCATTCAGTCGATCAGCGCCGCGTCGACCATCGCCAACAGTTGCGCCGGTTCGAGCGCCGGCTGGCGGCTGGCGCCGTTGGGACAGGCGGCCACGCATAGGCCGCAGCCCTGGCACAGGTGGTCGATCACGCGGGCAAAACGCTCTTTTTCATCCAGGACGCGCGCGCCGTAGGGGCAGTGGGCCACGCACAGGCCGCAAAAACTGCACAACTCGGCGATGACGACGGCGACATCGCGGCGCGGCGTTTGCCGGCGGGCGACGACCAGCGCGGCCCGCAGCGCCGTCGCCCGCGCCTGAGTCATACTCTCGGCGATAAAGCGCGGCCCGTAGGCCAGACCGCACACAAAGACACCGGGTTGGGGCAGATCGGTTGGCCGCAGCTTGGGATGGGCCGAGGCCAAGAAACCGTCCTCGTCCAGCGGCGCGCCGATCAATTGCGCCAGTGCGTTGCTCCCCGGATCTGGCTCGATGCCGGCGCTGAGCACGACGAGGTCGGGATGGAAGACGATCTCGCTGTCCAGCAATTCGTCCCAGACGGTGACTTGCACTTGCTCCGGTTGGGCCGAAAGCAGTGGTTTTCGCTCCTCGGCATAGCGGATACAAAGCACGCCCAGCTGCCGCGCCCGTCGATAGGACAACTCGTGTTGGCCCAGCGTACGCATGTCGCGAAAGAGGATGCTGACCTGGACCGCCGGGTCGCGTTCCTTTAACGTCAGCGCATTCTGGATCGCCTGGGCGCAGCACACGCGCGAGCAGTAGGGATGGTCTTGATCGCGCGAGCCGGCGCACTGGATCATGACCACCGAGTGCAGATCTATGGGCGGCGATTGCGCCAGACGCAGGGACAATTCGCGCTGGGTGATCACGTTGGGATGTTGGCCGTACATGTAGATTTGCGGCTCGATCTGGCGCGCACCGGTGGCGACAATGAGCGCCCCGTAACGCTCCTGGCGCGTCTCGCCGTCGATTTGCATCTCGGCGGCAAAATCGCCGCGCACGCCGTCCCAGCCGGTCAGCTCGGCGCCGGTCAGGGTGCGTATTTTCCCGTTTTGCTGCACGCGCGTCACCGTGTCGGCCAGCAACGCCTGCGCGTCGATCCCTTCCAGCGTGCGCACGCTGTGGCGCAAATTTCCGCCCAACCGCGTTTCCCGCTCGACCAGATCGCAGGCCACGCCCAGGTCGGCCAGAGTGAGCGCGGCGGTCATTCCGGCCAGGCCGCCGCCCAAGACCAGCACACGGTCGGCCGGATGCGCCTGTGCCCGGACGTTCAAGGGCGTGTAGGGCGTTTCCCGCAAGCCGGCGACGGCGATAGCCAACTCGCGCCGCTTGCGCTGGACAAAATCGCTCGCCGCGCCTGTGCGAATGTCCACGCGGGCCAACAGTTGCGGTGGCAGCCCCAGGCCGGCCAACAACTCGTCGAAACGTTCGCCGTACAAGCGCGGCGAGCAGCCGGCGACGACGATCCGGTTCAGTTGGTGTTTCGTCATTGCTTGCGCAATGCTCGCCTGTCCCGGCGACTCGCAGGCGGCTTGTACCTGTTCGACGTGAACTACAGCGCGCAGGCTGCGGCTCCAGGCGGCCAGTGCGGGCAGATCGAACCGCTTTGGCAGCGCGCCTTGACAGTCGCAGAAAAAGAGGCCGATGCGGGGCGGCCGGTCGAGCGCCTGCTTTTCCACCCGCTGGTCCTTGTTCTCGGCCTCGTGCCGGGAAGCAGGGGGCGAGTCCGGGCGCAGCGTCTGGGCGATCAGCGCGGCGGCGGCCGCGGCCTGGGTCACGGTTTCGGGCACGTCGGCGGGCGACAGCGCGCCCCCGGCGGCAAACACACCCGCGCGCATTGTGCTGCCGGGGCCGTCGTCGCCGGGCAGGATAAAACCGTGTTCATCGAGGGGCGCGCCGGCCCGGGCGGCCAGATCGCGTATGCCGTCCGGCGGCCCCATGCCGACGGCAAGCACCACCAGGTCAAAACGCTGTTCGCCGTCGGGGGTCAGCAGGCGCAGATTTCGCTCGCCGGTCGGCTTGTGTACCGCTGCCGGCAGCCCTCGGCGGTAGGTCACGCCTGGCTGCGCCGCCACGCGCTGGAAATAGCGCTCGTATCCCTTGCCCGCCGTCCGTATGTCGATGGTAAAGACGGCGATCTCTGTTTCCGGCGCGACTTTTTTGGCCAGACCAACCTGCTTGGCGGTGATCATGCAGCAAGAGGTCGAGCAAAGGGGGCGCCCCAGTTTTTCGCTGCGTGAGCCAACACAGTGAATAAAGGCGATGTTCTGAGGCGGGAGATGATCGGAGGGACGCAAGAGCTGCCCCCCGGTCGGCCCAGAGAGATTGAGCATGTACTCGAATTCGAGGCTGGTGATCACGTTGGCGTAGCGGCCCCATCCGTATTCCACGGCGCGGGCCGCGTCAAAGGGAACCAGTCCCGGCGACAGCAGGATCGCGTCGATCTCGATCTGGCTTTTGGTTGGGGTCGCCGTCAGGTCGATTGCTCCCGCCGGGCAGGCGTCTATGCAAGCGCCGCAGCGGGTGCAGGCCTGGGGATCGATGGCATAGACATACGGCGTGGCGCGGGGCGGCGGTGCATAGATCGCTTTTTGTTCCCCATACCAGGACGGTCGTGAAACCGGGCAGACTGTGAGGCAGTCGCCGCAGTGATCGCAGCGATCGGGGTCGATGTAACGGGGCGCGTGAGCGAGCCGGGCGACGAAATCGCCGGCCTGACCCGTCAACGCGGCCAGTGTGGTACCGGGCAAACAGGTGATCCGCGGGTCCAGTTCGCTGGCGATGGTGGGACAATAGGAGGGCTGGCGGGGCAGCGCGAGGCAGAGGCCGCAGGAATCGGTGGTAAAGGTGTGATCGAGCAGCAAAAAAGCGCCGCCCAGGTGCGGCGCGCGGTCCGCGAGGTAAACCTGCGCTCCCCACTCGGCCAGGTGGTGCGCCGCCGTCATTCCGGCCAGCCCGGCGCCGATAATGAGCACGGCGGGTTTGTGTCTGCGATTTTGACGGCTCACAGTATCGTCTCCAGCATGGCAAGCACTTGTTTGGTGGTCAAATTGCGCACCGTGGTCGCCTTGTTCCGGCAGACGACGGCGCAGGCGCCGCAAGACTGGCACAAGGCCGCGTTGACCGTGGCCAGCTTTTTCCAGGGGGCCAGTTCGCGGGCGTCGTAGGGGCAGGCCGGCACGCACAGCCCGCAGCCCACGCACAGCCGTTCGTTGACCACGGCCACGGTTGGCTCGGCGATCATTTCCGGCTGGGCAAACAGTTCCAGCACTTTGGCCGCCGCGCCGGAAGCCTGGGCGATCGTTTCGCGGATGTCTTTGGGAAATTGGGCCGCGCCGGCGACATAGATGCCCGCGGTCAGGCTTTCCACGGGGCGCAGTTTGGGGTGGGCCTCGGCCAAAAAGCCGTTTTCGTCGGTCGAGACGCGCACCAGGCGGGCCAGCTCGTCGCTTCCGGCGCTGGGTGTCGCGGCCAGCGCCAGCACGACCAGGTCGGCGTGTACGCGCAGCGATTTTCCGGCCAGCGTGTCGGCGCCCCATACCTCCAACTGCCCCTGCTGGCGGATGATTTTGGAGACCTTGCCGCGCAAATAGATCACGCGCTGTTCTTCTATCGCCTGCTGCACAAATTCGTCGTAACCAAGTCCCTGGGAACGGATGTCGATGTAAAAGACGTATGCCTGACCGTCGGGCACGGCGCGGCGATAGGCGCTGGCTTGTTTGGCCGTGTACATGCAGCAGATTTTAGAGCAGTAGGGGCGGTGGCGTTCGGGGGCGCGGGAACCGGCGCATTGTACCCACACCACCTGCCTGGGTACGCGGCCATCAGAAGGGCGGCGAATACGGCCTGTGGTCAGCATATCCTCGAATTGCAGGCTGTCGATCACGTCAACGTACCGCCCGCCGCCGTATTCGCCCAGGTTTTCCTTGGGGTACAGATCAAAGCCGGTGGCCAGTACCACCGCGCCGATCTCGTGATCGGTGTGCAAGTCGCTCTCTTTGGCCGGGCGGGTTTCGACGGTGAAATTGCCCACGTACCCGTCAAAGGCCGTCACTTGGGTGTGGGTGCGCACCTCGATCCGGGGGTGCGCGGTCACGGCGTCGATGCGCTGCTGCAATGGTCGTCGACCGTCATCGAGATCGGTGTACAGGGTGCCGAGCCGGGCCATCTTGCCGCCCAGCCGGGCCTCCCGTTCGACCAACAGCACGGGATAGCCGGCCTCGGCGATGTCCAGGGCGGCGGTCAGCCCGGCGATGCCGCCGCCGACGACCAGCGCCCGCCGGGTGATCGGCAGGGTGAGCGGGGTCAGCGGTTCGTTGCCGCGTACTTTGTCCACCATGGCGCTGACGATGGCGATTGCTTTTTCGGTGGCCGCCTCTGGCGCGTCGCGGTGCGGCCAAGAGATTTGCTCCCGGATGTTGGCGATCTCGACGCGGTATGGGTTCAGCCCGGCGGCCTGGGCGGCCTTGCGAAACGTGACCTCGTGCATTGACGGCGAGCAGGCGGCGATCACCACGCCGTCCAGTTTGCGTTCGCGGATGGCCTGCCGGACGAGTGTCTGGCCGGGATCAGAGCACATGTATTTGTAATCGGTCGTCCAGGCCACGCCGGGATGGTCGCGCAGCGCCCCGGCGACGCGCTGCACGTCGATGGTGCTGGCGATGTTGAGGCCGCAGTGACAGACAAATACACCAATAGAAGTCATTTTGCGCTGCTTATTATGCCATGGCCGGCCGATGGGCTGCAATTTGGATTCAACAGATATGTCTCCCGGTTCATTCTAGCGCACTCGCCGCGTATAGTCGGGCAGGAGGATGGGGGTCACGGCCCCGGTTTCGATGCCGGCGCGGTCGAGTTCGCGCTGCCAGGCCTCGACGTGGGCCAGCGTCAGCCGGCCGGGTTTGACTGTTTTGGCCTTTAGCGCGGCGGATCGCCCCGCACGGCGGCCAAAAACGCCGATTTCGAGCAGCGAGTTGCCCATCAGGCGGTTGCGGCCATGCACGCCGCCGGTGACGGCGCCGATCGCGTACAGGTTGGGGATGTCCTGGACCGCGCCGTCCGCGTCGATGGCGATGCCGCCGTTTTGATAGTGCGCCGTCGGATAGACGAGCATCGGCTCGCGGGTGATGTCGATGTCGAAACGCTTGAATTGACGCACCATCGCCGGCAGCCGCCGTTCGATTGTCCCCGCGCCGGCAATGATCTCGATCATTGGCGAATCCAGCCACACGCCCAGCCGGCCGGAGGGTGTTCTGACGCCCCGGCCCCGCGCCATGCATTCGCGGATGATCGCCGCTGCTTCTGCGTCTCTGGTCTCGCGGGGATAGACAAATTGTTCGCCATCGGTGTTGGCTACCTGGGCGCCCAGCCCACGCACTTTTTCTGTCACCAGCTGGCCGACGATCTGCTCCGGGTAGGCGGCGCCGGTGGGGTGGTACTGGTAGGTGTCCTGGTCGATCAGCCTGGCCCCCGCCCGGTAGGCCAGGACCAGGCCGTCGCCGGTGGCTCCATAATGGTTGGTGGTGGCAAAGTCCTGGTAGTGCAGGCGGCCGCTGTCGCCGGTGGCAATGATCGTGCATTTGGCGCGAATCACCAAATGCTCGCTCGTCTCCAGGTTTTGGAGCACGGCGCCGGCGGCCTGTCCCCGATGATCCATGATCAGTTCGAGCGCCGGCGAAAATTCGATCACGGTAATTTCGTCGGGCCAGGAAAGCACTTCGTCGCGCAGGGCGCGCATGATCGAGGCCCCAGAATAGTCGCCTGCCGAGTGCATCCGTTTTCTAGAGGTGCCGCCGCCGTGGATGGTGGTCATGCTGCCGTCCGGCTCTTTGTCAAACATCACGCCCAGCCCTTCCAGCCAATGGACGGCGATGGGGGCGTCTCGAGTCAGGGCGGCGACCAGTTTGGGGTCGTTGGTAAAGCCGCCGCCGCCGATCGCGTCCAGAAAGTGGATCGCCGGGGAATCGTTGGGTTTGTCGGCGGCCTGGATGCCGCCCTGGGCCATCATTGTGTTGGCGTCGCCAAAGCGCAGTTTGGTCGCCAGAATGACCCTGGCTCCTTGTTCGCGGGCCAGCAGCGCCGCCGATGCTCCGGCGCCGCCGCCGCCGATGATCAGCACGTCGGTCTCGGCGTCGACCTGGGTCAGGTCCAGCGCATCCGAGGTCAGATGGCTGCGACCTTCCAGGATGTCGGCCAGCGCGTTCATTGCTTTTTTGCCCCTGTTTGGACCGACTCGTATTTCACGAAAGCCGTCGGTGCGATAATCGGGGTGGAATTGTTCCAACAGGCGCTGTTTTTCGTCGGGGGTCATCAGCGGAAAGGTTTCTTGCAACCGTCGCGCCCGCGTCGCTTCTACTCGTTTGATCGATTCGCGCATTTGTGGTGGATAACTCATCTCAGTCCTCTATTTCACGCTCGTTGTACCGCTTGCGCAGTTCCGGGATGCTCAGAGCGGCCAGTTCTGTCAGCGCCGCGTCGAACCGGCCGGCCTCGATCTCTTGCACGCGCTGTTCCAGGTGCCGCGATTTTGGGGCCATGTATTTGCCATAGATCCGCTGGCAGAGGATGGCGATGCGGTACTGCGCCTGCTCGGTGGGGCAGCGTGCGGCGCACAGCCCGCAGTTGATGCAGTCAAAGGACGCGCGGGCCACGGCGGCAATATCGCCTTTCATCGCCGAGGCCATATAATCCTTGACATCCAAATCTTGGGGGCAGACTTTGGTGCATGCGCCGCAGCCCAGGCATTTGAGCAGTTTGGGGTAGGTTTTGAACAATGCCGCCGGCGTGGGCGATAATTCGTCCAATTTGTAGGCGGCTCTTTCGGCAGGGAAAAAGGGGAGTTGAACGAGGTGCATGCCCGGCTGCGCCACTTGTTGGCAAGCCAGCGCCCAGTGCAGGCTGGGATCGCCTTCCACGCGGTAGACTGTGGCGCAGGCGCCGCAAAACCCGCCGCGACAGCCGCAGCCTCGGGTTAATTTATAGCCGGCGTATTCGATGGCTTTCATGATCGTCAGCGATTCGGGCACCTCGTATCGTTTACCCATAATATAGATTGGGATCGCGTTTTCGGTCATTTCGATACCTCCCGAGTGGGCAGCGATGTGATCAGCTTTTTGTCTTTCAAAAGAGGGCGCGGATCGACGGCATGCTGCTCAAAATCGTAATCCGCGCTGTCCAGCCCCAGGGCGATGCCCAATAGCTGGGTGAAATAGAGCACGGGGATGGGCGTCAAATTCGAGTGCGTCCGGCGCAACTCTTTTTGCCGATAATCCAGGTTGAACTGGCACAAGGGACAACTGGTGACGATCATTTCGGCCCCTTCGATCAATGCCGAATCGAGGATGTCGCAGGCAAGCTCGGCGGCGGCGCCGGCGGCGCTGATCGTGAGGTACGCGCCGCAGCACTCGGTCTTGTGTGAAAAATCCACGACCTCGCAGCCGAGGCTGGACAGCAAATCGTGGAGGATGGTCGGTTCGTCCGGGTCGTCCAGTTCGATCTCGGTCTGGGGGCGCAAGAGCAGGCAGCCATAGTAGGGGGCGACTCGCAGCCCGCTCAACGGCCTGACGACGCGCTCGCGCAGGGTCGCAAAGCCCAAGTCGTCCCTCAATAGTTCCAGCAAATGGGTGACTTGGACCTGACCCCGGTATTCCTCTTCGATGAACAGGCCGATCCGCTCTCGCTTTTCCTCGTTTTCCTCTAAAAAGCGGGCGGTGCGTTTCAGGACGTTGTAGCAGATCGAGCACAGTGTGACCAGCCGCGTGCCTTGTTTTTGGGCGTCGATCAAGATGCGTGTGGGGCCGACCAGGGCCAGTTCGTTGTCGGTTGCCAGGGGAAAGGTCGCGCCGCAGCAGTTCCACTGCGGCAGTTCGCGCAACTCGAAACCCAATGCCTGGGCCGATGCCCGGCCGGACGCATCGAATCCCTTGGCTTTGGTTCGTAATGTACAACCGGGGAAATAGGGAATGTTCACGTGTCGCTCCTGATTCAGGTCGCGTGTTTTCTAAATAGGCCGATCATTGCCAACTGGGGCGCTTGATCCAGGAGGTCGTCGGGAATGTCGGCGGGCGACAGACGATCCCCTTGATCCCGCAGCACGATTTGGCGCAGGGCTTCCATCACTCTGGGGAGATCGACCCCACGCGGGCAGCGGGAGAGGCAGGTTTGGCAAGAGGCGCAGTACCAGATCGTGTTCGCGGCCAGAGCGTCTTCTGAACCCAATTGGGCCAGCCTGATCACCTGGCTGGGCAGCAGGTCCATCGCAAAGGCCACCGGGCAGCCGGCCGAGCATTTGCCGCACTGGTTGCAGGCCAACAGGTCTTGCCCGCTGATCGTCGTCACCCGGCGCACGAAATCGCTGTATAGTTTTTCCGCCGACAACTTGGTTCTCATAGCGCATTTCCCCTACCGATCAGGACTGTTTAACATTATATGTTAGCCTCACATCTTTGTCAATGTGTCCGATGCCTCTTTGGCGGGCTATTTCGTATAGGGCGACCGAGCCGGCCACCGAGGCGTTCAGCGAGCCGATCCGTCCCACCATCGGCAGGCGAATCACAAAGTCGCATGTTTCTTTGACCAGGCGGCGTATGCCGCTGCCCTCGTTGCCCACAACCAATCCCAGCGCAGCGGACAGGTCGGCGCGCCAAAGCGGCTGGGCGCCGGGCGCGTTTTCCAGCCCGACGATCCACACCTCGCGCGTTTTCAGGTCGCGCATCGTTCGCACCAGATTGGTGATTTGGGCCACCAGGAGGTGCTCGCTGGCCCCGGACGAGGCGCTGACCACGGCCGGCGTCACTGCGGCGGCGCGTCGATCGGGGATGATGACGCCGTGCAGGCCAACGATCTCGGCGGTGCGCAGCAGCGTGCCCAGGTTTTGCGGGTCTTGCAGGCAGTCGAGGAGTAGCAGCCAGGGCGGTTCGTCGCGCTGCCGGGCGAGGGCAAATATCTCGTCGACGCCGGCATAGGGGTATTCGCCCACTTTGGCGATAACGCCCTGATGGACGGCGCCCCGGCTCAATTTGTCGAGCCGGCGGCGATCGACGCGCTGCACGGCAATGCCCCGCGAACGCGCCAATTTGACCAGTTGGGCCAACACGCCTTTTTCGCGGCTGCCCTGGGCGATTTGGATGCCGGACACGTTGCGCCGCGCCGCGCGCAGGCATTCGTAGACCGGATTGCGTCCATAGAGTATTTGGTTCATTTCTTTCCTTTCCGGCGTATGTGCTCCCGCGCTCTCAGGATCAACACGACGCCGCCGATGGTCAGGACGCCGCCCAGGCTTTGTTGTATGGTGGGGCGCTGGGCCAGCAAAATCGCCGTGTACAAGGTTACAAAAACCGGCTGCGAGGCTGTGATCACGGCTACCTGCCCCGCGCCGATCCGCGCCAGCGCATTGTAGCGCAACACATATCCCAGAAATGGGCTGACAAAGGCGCCCGCTGCTACCAGGGCGATCAAACGCCCGTCGAGCCGCTGCCACTGTCCGACGAACAGCGTATAGATGAGCAGCAGCATCGACATGCCGCTCCCTCGATACGCGGCCAGGACAACCGGGGGCATGTTTTGAACCGCAAATTTGGCCATCATTGTCGTCGCCGCCATCATCAAGTTTTCAACCAGGGCGATCAAAAACACGACATTCAGGGTCGCGCCACCCTTGTAAGCAATGATCACCGCGCCCAATACGGCGACGCCCGCCCCGATCCATTCCTGGCGGTTAAAGCGTTCCTGAAAGACAATGATCCCCAGCACAACCGTGTACACGGTACGCAATCGACCAAAAAAGGAGACCAGCGCCGGGTTGGTCAGGTCGATCTCGGTAAAATAGAGCAGCGCGGCTATTGCATTAAAGACGATCAGCCCCAGCAGCGGCTTCCAGTTGAAGCGAATATGGTTTGCCTGCCTGGCCTGGCCGCCAAGTAAAGTGAATATCCAGGCGTACAGCCCGGCAAATCCATACCACCACACGCCGAATGTTGCCGGGTTGATCTGGTGTGACACCCATTTGCGGATGATGAACGCGGTGGCAATCACTGCCGCGGAACCCAGTGCAGACAAATAGCCGATGGACGATGAGCCTGGGTTTTTCAATGCGCTGCTCCAAGATGCGCGACTATTTGGCTGCTTTTGTCAACCGACCTGGCATCTGCCGAGACTAGCCTGTGTTTGTGAATGTCTACGATACTCACCGGCATTTTATTCCTTGGCGCTCTCGGTGTTCTCTGTGGTGGGTGGGGGCGCTGCCGTGTCGTCCGCAAGTGGCGACGCTACGGCCGCCCAAACCATTTGAAACACACCCGTATGGATGATGATGCTGCTTGAAGAGACCATCGGCATAAACCGAGCCGCGCAAGTCTTTTGCCCGAACTAGATATATTCTATCTGACAAGCCGTTTGAATTGTAGTATAATGATGCAATAGCGTCAAGTTCAAGATAACCACCTGATAAGGCTTTTCCAGTTTTTAGAATGTCTCAAAACTTGCAAGCACTGACGCCTGTTGACAAGTCGCCTTTGGAACGGACTGGAAAAGCTTGAGCAATTCCATAAATTTGCTTATTTTATGCCAACATTATTCTATGGCCTATGCTAATTTGGGACAATCGTTTTTTTGGAATTGCCTAAACCCCTACTCGCGTCGGGGGCGGCCCGGCCTCGTCGGCCCATTTTGAGGAGGAGCTATGAACATTTGGAACTGGCCATTGGGACAACAAATTCAAGAGCTGAACCGCCTGCGCAACATCGCCGAGATATTGGCGCGCAATGGTCTGGGGATGCTGCTCGATCAAACCGAGTTGGGGCGTTTTTTGCCGCGTGGCTGGCGCAAGCGGGCGCCCAAGTCTGAGGAAGAACTGGCGCGTTTGTCGCTGGGCGAACGTGTGCGGCACACGCTTGAGGACCTGGGGCCAACTTATATCAAATTGGGGCAGCTTCTCAGCGGGCGCGGCGACCTCTTGCCGCCCGGCTTTACCGAAGAATTGTCCAAGTTGCTGGACTCGGCGCCGGCCTTTCCTTACGAGCAGGTGGTCAAGCAAATCGAGTTGGAATTTGGCAAGCCGCCGGAAGCGGTTTTTAGCATGTTTGAACAAACGCCGATCGCCGCCGCGTCGATTGGACAGGTACACCGCGCCGTGCTGCCCAACGGCGACCGCGTGGTGGTCAAAGTGCAGCGCCCCAACATCAAGCAAATGGTCAAATCGGACCTGGATTTGTTGATGCGTCAGGCGCATTTTTGGGAAAAGCGATCCGAGATCGCTCGCAGTTACAATCCGGTCGAAGTGGTCGAAGAACTGGGTTATTCTCTGATGAACGAGCTGGATTATACTTGTGAGGCTCAAAACATCGACCGTTTTTACCAGGCCTATGTCGATCATCCAACCATTCGCATCCCCAAAGTATATTGGGAATACACCACGCAGCGGGTGATCGTGATGGAAGAGCTGGTCGGGATCAAGTTGCTCGACACCGAGCGGCTCAAGCAGGAAAAATATGACCTGTCGGCGATTGCCCAGGTGGGCACCGACTTTTACCTGAAGCAAATTTTCGAGGATGGCTTTTTCCACGCTGACCCGCACCCGGCCAATATTATGGTCGTCGATGACAAAGTCGCCATTCTCGATTTTGGCATGGTGGCCTTTATCTCGCACCATTTGCGCGATCAATTGGGCGATCTGTTGGTCAGCATTATTACCCAGGACTCGGAGCGCGTCACGACCGTGTTGGTGCGCATGGGGGTGATCACGCGCGCCACCAATTTGCGCGAATTGGAGCGCGACATTCAGCGCATGTTGGTGCATTACCTGGGTCTGCCTCTCAACCAGATGGATGTGGCACAAATTTTGAGCGAGGTCTTTACGATCGCCTTTATGCACCACGTGCGTTTGCCCTCCGACTTTGCCATGCTGATCAGAACCATCTTGATCCTCAACGGCGTGGGCAGCAGACTGGACCCCGATTACAAGCTGGTTGACTCGTTGGAGCCGTTTGTGCGCAAACTGGTCTCCAAAAAGTTGAGTATCCAGCGATTGGGCAGCAACGCCATTCGCACCCTCGACTCGCTGAACATGTTTGTGCAGCGTTTTCCAAACCGTCTCGACGATTTGTGGGATCAATTGGATGACGGCGAGCTGACCGTGGGCATCTCGGTGCGCGACCTGACCATGATCATCCAGCGCATCGACCGCATTGCCAACCGCGTGGCGTTTTCGCTGATCGTCGCGGCGCTGATTGTGGGGTCGGCGCTGATTTTGATGGGCGGGGCCGATATTATGACCTTGTTCCAGATACCGGGACTCGATATGGCTATTCCGGTGGCGCAGGTCAGTTTTATTTTGGCCGGTCTCACCGGCGCATGGCTGCTGTGGTCGATCATTCGCACCAAAGGTATGTGATGATTACCGGTGAACAGTTTTACGCATATTGCGTGTCGCCGATCGGTTTGATCGAGTTGGGCGGCACGGCCGGGGCGTTGACGTCGCTTGCTTTTGTCGAACGGCGGCGCGGCACCGTCTCGACGCCGCTGTTGGAGGATGTCGCCGGGCAGTTGGGCGAATACCTGGCCGGCGTTCGACGCGCGTTTGACGTGCCCATCGACCTGCGCGGCACCGAGTTTCAACGTCGCGTTTGGGCGCAGCTGCTCGACATTCCCTACGGGCAAACGGCGTCATACGGCCAGGTCGCCAACGCCATCGGTCGCCCACGGGCGGCGCGCGCCGTCGGCGCGGCAAACAGGCAAAACCCCATCGCGATCATTGTGCCCTGTCACCGGGTGATCGGCAGCGACAGACGGTTGATCGGTTATGGCGGCGGTCTGTGGCGCAAAGAATGGCTGCTCAAGCACGAGGGTTGTTTGACGTGACCCGCTTGGCGTTTCACTACCGGACACTTGGTTACAAATACAACCGTCTTTATAATTAAAAAGTTTCTATATATCACTAAAATGAGCGAACCGAGAGTATTATGTCGTGGATGGGCAGATTCGGTTTATGCTGGAAGGAACTGAATAGGATTGACAACAGGCGATTTTTGTCTGGTTTGTCAGGGAGAGCACTTTGGGTATGAGAACCAGGCAAAGAGATGGTGACTTTGTTGCTGGTCAAGGTGTCCACTGCTTTGGTGTACTTGGATTCTTGAGCGAACCGCTCAAGTCCCGCAATTCATTCACTCGCAGAGCCTGAAAATGGTTCTAGTTGGTGCAGTTATGAGATTTCGTTGGTCAAGGGCGGCTTGGGGATTGCTTGTGCTTGTCCTCGTTTGGTATTCATTTCTGCTGGTCCAAGTCTGCATTGGTTCTTTTGTGAGCGATTCGTCGCCGGCAGACGCAGCCATTGTTCTGGGGGCTGCTGTTTGGGGTTCATATCCTTCTCCTGTGTTTGAGGAACGCATCAAGCATGCGATAAGTCTTTACCACGCCGGCGATGTCCAGGCGATCATTTTTACTGGAGGGCTGGGTGAGAGTGACCAGGTTGCCGAGTCGGAGGCGGCGAAAGAGTACGCCATAACACGTGGGGTCTCTGTTGAGCACATTTATTGTGAGGCAGTCTCCAAAACCACTTGCGAGAATCTCCGAGAAGCGAAAGGCATTGTTGACCAACAAGGGTTCAGGCGAGTTTTGGTTGTCAGTGACCCTTTGCATATAAAGAGGGCAGTGATCATTGCCAGAGATTTGGGGCTTGATGCCTATCCGTCTCCGACACCCACGAGCCGGTATCGAACCTGGAAAAGCAAACTCGGTTTTCTTTTGCGAGAGACCTACTTTTATGCCTGTTATCTGTTGAGAAGGTCATTCATTGATTACCGCGTGCGAGGCCGGTATCAACCAGAGATTGCAAGCCAGGGTTGGTTGCCTGACCCATCGCTCAACCAGACCGCGTTTCAGCCGGGCGGTTGACGTTGTGCGGTCCTGGGTTGGGGGTTGAGGTGCTCTTGTTGTCACCAGGTGCGCTTTGTTGTATAATCGAGCCAGGATTCTGTCGAGTGGCGCAATCCGACAAGAACGCAAGGACCAAGAGCCTATCCGCCAAGTAGGATGGCATCCCTATGCCGTCCGCCGCGCATAGGGATGCGCGGCTGCTTTTTTTTTGATACGAGGTAGAGATTTCCGGTGACCAAGTACGTTCGATGGCAGGCCTTGTTGACATTGCTGGGCATCATTTTGGTGGCGCTGCTCTTGTTTTATATCTCGCAGGGGCAGGCGTCGATGGCGACGCCCGTGCCCACGATCACGCCGTCGGCGGAGACGACGACGGTGCAAACGCGCGGTGGCACGTATATCGAGGGGATGGCCGGGTACCCGCAGTTGATCAATCCATTGTTCAGCCCGTTCAACGACGTCGATCGCGACCTGTGCGCTTTGATTTTTGAAGGGCTGACCACGGTGGACGAGCACAACCAGATCGCGCCCGCGCTGGCGCAGCGTTGGGAGCGCTCGGAGGACGGCCTGAGCTATACGTTTTATCTGCGCGACGATGTTTATTGGCAGGATGGCGAGCCGTTTACCGCTGACGATGTCGTGTTTACGATCAAACTCTTGCAGTCGCCGGATTTTCCGGCGCTGCACCCGCACGCCGGTCTGTGGCGTTCGGTGACGGTGGAAAAGGTGGGGGCGCACGCGGTCAAGTTTGTCCTGGCCGTCAAATATGCGCCGTTTTTGGATTTTACCACCGTCGGCATTGTGCCAGAACATATTTTGGGCGATACGCCGGTTTCCGAGTTGGTTCAACACCCGTTCAACTATGCGCCGGTGGGCACGGGGCTGTTCAAGGTGCAAGAGTTGGATCCGACGAGCCACATTGTTTTGGAAACCAATCCTTACCATCCGTTGTGGGGTAAAACGATGCTGGATTATGTCGAGTTCAAGTTTTTTGACAGTGACCGGCATGTTTTGGCCGCATACGAGTCGGGCAAGGTGATGGGCGTGGCTCATATTTCGACTCTGGATTTGGCCCGCGCCCGCGCCAATCCAGATTTGCAGATTTTGTCGGCGCGGCTGTCGGGGTACGGGCTTGTTTTTCTAAATTTGCAGGCAGACGACAAGCCGTTTTTGCAGGATCGGCGAGTGCGTCAGGCCTTGTTGTATGCCCTGGATCGCCGCGCATTGATCGACGAGGCGCTCGCCGGGCAGGGGGTGGTCATCCACAGCCCGATTATGCCGCAGTCTTGGGCGTACAATCCCGAGACGCCCAGGTATGAGCAAGACCTGGGGATGGCGGTGACGTTGCTCGAACAGGCCGGCTATAAACTGCCCGACCCGCACAAGATCGCGCTGGAGAAACTGGACGCCCAGCAGGCCAAGATCAGGGACAAGAACGGGCAGCGGTTGGCTTTGACCCTATTGACCGATACGGAGCCGAGTCGCGTGGCTCTGGCGCAGGCCGTGGCGGCGCAGTGGGCGGAGGTCGGCGTGCAGGTGGATGTGCGCGCTGTCGAATTGTCCGAGTTGGTGTTGAACCACTTGCGCCCGCGCCAGTTCGACGCGGTGTTGCTGGAATGGCCGTCACAGTTGGACCCCGACCCCTATCCCATGTGGCACGAAACGCAGATCAAAGGCGAGGGGCAGAATTTCAGCGGGTTTGTCAACCGCGATGCCTCGGAAGCGATCGAGGTGGCGCGCCAGCTGACCGATCGGGGCGAGCGGAAGCGGTTGTACGATCAATTTCAGGATATTTTTGCCCAAGAGGTACCGGCGATTTTGCTTTATCAGCCGATTTATACCTATGGGGTTGACAAAAAAGTGCGCAATGTCCAAATCGCGCCGTTGTTCGATCCCAGCGATCGCTTTAGGAACATCTGGCAGTGGTCGCCGTTGGAAAAGACCGTGTTGCTCCGCGACCGCAACGATCAGGTGGGCGACAAACTTGACAGGCAAGGCAATCTATGGTATGATTCCGCCCGTCAATGAGCCGAAGTGGCGGAACTGGCAGACGCGCCACGTTCAGGGCGTGGTGAGGTTTACCCTCATGTGGGTTCAAATCCCACCTTCGGCATCGAGTTGTGTGAATCCTGGGCCTGTTTGATTGGCGGCTCGGGATTTTTTATTTATGTTGGTTCTTGTCCAGCATTCAGGTTTGAGACGAGCTGATCATGCGACGATCTGGGGCGCTGTGGCGATGGGCAATCTGGGCTGTTTTGTTGCTTGCCTGGTCCCTGCGAATCTATCTCCTCGATAACCAGTCTTTTGCCTTTGACGAGGGCTGGACAAGTTACGCCATTCACCATTCCTGGGGCGATTTGTGGGGCGTGCTGGCCCCCGACAATCACCCGCCGCTGTATTATGTGCTGGTCAAGGCCTGGGCCGATTGGGCCGGCTATGGCGATTTTCCGGTGCGTTTTTTTTCCGCGTTCTGCGGTATGGCGTTGGTCGCTTTGGTGGGGGTGTTGGGTCGCCGGCTGGGCGGACAGGTCGCCGGGTTGGCCGCGGCCTTGTTTGCGGCTTGCTCGCCATTGTTGATCTATTATGCGCAAGAGGCGCGGATGTACAGTTTGATGATGGCCTGGGGGGTGGCCTCGTCGTATTGTCTGTTGCGGTGGGTCGATGAGCAGCAGGACGTTCGCTGGCGGGTGGGTTATGTTTTGGCCGCGACCGGTGCATTGTACACGCAATATTTTTCGGCGCTGCTTTTATTTGCGCAAAATATCGCAGTGGCGGCGTGGCTTTTGTGGCGCGGGGCAAGGGCGTCCGCGCATTTTGCGCAACGCCGGCCGGCGGCGATCGCCGGGCAGTGGTTGTGGACCCAGTTGAGCGTCGTCGCGCTCTATGCGCCCTGGCTGCCGACGGCGTTCCGGCAGGTGCAGATTGGACAAGGCACCTGGTGGCGTATCCCGCTTCCGCCGCGTATGATTTTGAACGATATTTGGCTCTTTTTTGTCTTGGGGCCTCATCGCCCGCATTGGGTGGCCAGGCTGGGGCCATTGACGGCGGCAGCGGCGCTGGCGCTGCTCGTTGCCGTGCTGCTGGGTTGGCCAAGACGGCCCGGTCGATGGGCTTGGGCGCTGCTGCTCCTGGCCTTGCCCGTCGCGGTGGTGGTATGGGCGGGCAGTCGTTGGCCCATTTATACCGACCGTTATACGTTGATCGCGGCGCCGGGTGTGGCGCTGATGATCGGTTTGGGCGTTGCGGCGTGCTGGCATGCGCTGCCGGGGCAAATGAAGGGCTGGGCGTGGTTGGGGCCGGCGGCGGGATCGGCGCTGCTGGCGGCGACCATTGTCGCGCCTTGGCCCCATTTGAACGGTTATTATCACCAACCTGCGTATTGGCGCGAAGATTTTCGACGCGCGGCGCAGTATGTGATGGAGACGACGGGGGCAGGCGATGCGGTGGTGATGGTGGGTTGTTACCAGCCAATGATGCAATATTATCGCGGGGCGGCTACCGTGCTGCGCTTTCCGCAGCAGGGAGACAGCGTGCAAAGCGAAGCCGAAGCGGTGTCGGCGCTGAACCGCGCGATCTCGGCCGGCAGTCAGGTGCGCCTGGTGATGCACAGTTGGCCGACGGTCGATCCGCAGGGCTTGATCGAGGGTTTGTTGCGCGCGCAGTGCCGGTTGCAGGGCGAACATTGGCAGCGCGAAACCGGGCAGCGCCCGATCAAGATTTTGAATTTTGAGGGCTGTGCGCCTTTTGCGGTCGAGCCACGGCAAGAGATCGACGCCGTGTGGGACGGGCAGGTGGCGTTGAGCGCGTACCGGGTGATCCGCCTGTCGCCCGGTGTGCAGGCGCACGTCTTTTTGTGGTGGCAGACTTTGCGCCGTCCAGATGAGAATTACAGCACGTTTGTCCATCTGCTCGACGCCGAGGGGAATATGCTCACCCAGTTTGACACGTTGCCGTTGAGCGATTTCTACCCGATGCGCGCCTGGCCGTTGCGCACCGATCAGCGGGACGATTACCCGCTCAACGTCCCCGCCGACGCCGACCTCGACGGTGCGTGGCTGGCCGTGGGGGTCTATGATCGGGCGACGATGCAGCGGTTGCCGGTGGCGCAGGACGGCGCGCCAGCGGGCGATTTTATCCGTGTGCCCGTCGCGCCGTGACCGGCAGAGGAGTGGATGTGGATCGGGTGACAGCAGAGTGGGTTTTGACGCAGCGTGACATGCGTTATCGTCGCACGCCGGCGCTGGCGCTTCAAAGCGAGCAGGACGCTCGTTCGTTTGTCGATGCGGTGGGGTTTTGTTTCTTTTGGCCGATCAAGGACATCGAAATGCCCAATTTGCTGCATG
The DNA here is from genome assembly GCA_964481205.1 of uncultured Anaerolineae bacterium. Taxonomy (GTDB): domain Bacteria; phylum Chloroflexota; class Anaerolineae; order JAFGEY01; family JAFGEY01; genus CAYRXM01. Next base: position 32,428 of record CAYZYE010000019.1, read on the forward strand.
CCATTGCCGGGCGGGTGAGGCCGGCGCCGGTCAAGCACGACGATCCAGATGGCAGCCGGTGTTGGGCATGGAAAGACGGGGCGTTGGGCAAAAAATGGTGGTACTATGGCAAACTTTTGCGCCAGAGGGCGACGTTGGTGTCTTGGGACTTGCTTGCCGCTTTTTACGCGAGTAGCCGGAATTTCGGCGGGCTGGATGATTATCTGCAAGAGTATCGGGATGGGCTGCTGACCGTCGAGGCCAGACAGGTTTACGAGGCGTTGTTGGAACATGGTGCGTTGGACACGGTACGGCTGCGCAAAGAGTCGCGGATGAGCGCCGACGGCGCCAAGGCGCGCTTTGATCGCGCGTTGACCGAGCTTCAGGTTGGACTCAAGGTCTTGCCGGTTGGGGTCGCTCGGGTTGGCGCGTGGCGGTATGCGTTTGTGTACGATATTGTGCCCCGGTATTTGCCCGATCTGCCGGAGCAGGCGCGGCGGATCGAACGGCGTCAGGCGCGTCAAATCCTGGTTGGGCAGTATGTCGATGATGTGGTTGCCGTGGAGCGGGGGATGGTTCGCCGTGTGTTCCACGTTTTCGGCTGGACGGCGGCCGAGTGGGAGCAGACGTTTGCGGCGTTGCGGCAAAGTGGTGTGCTTGGCGAGATCGAGGTCGGCGGGTGGGCGCAGCCGGCGTTTTTGTCGTTGCGGTACAAGAGTGGAGGCGGGTATGATTAAGCCAACGCCGGGCCAGTTGGCCTGGCAAGAGGCCGAGTTGGGCATTTTTTGCCACTTTGGGATCAATACTTTTTACGGTCAAGAGTGGAGCGACGGATCGCTCGATCCGGCGGGGTTCAACCCCACGCGGCTCGACGCGCGGCAGTGGGTCGAGACGGCGCAGGCGGCGGGGGCGCGTTATCTGATTTTCACGGCCAAGCATCACGATGGCTTTTGCCTCTGGCCGACCGAGACGACCGATTATTCGGTGGCCTGGTCGCCGTACAAGGGCGGCCGGGGCGATGTGGTTGGCGAGGTGGCCCAGGCTTGCCGCGAGGCGGGGTTGCCGCTCGGGTTGTATCTTTCGCCGTGGGACCGGCACGAGCCGTGCTATGCCGACGCCGAGGCATACGACCGTTTTTACGTTCGCCAGCTCACCGAGTTGTGTACGCGCTATGGCCCGCTGTTTGAAATCTGGTTCGACGGCGCGGGGTCGGAGGGACGGGTTTACAATTGGGAGATGATTATGGCCGTCGTCGATCGCTATCAAGCACAGGCGATGGTCTTTAACATGGGGCGCCGGACGATCCGGTGGGTGGGCAACGAGGATGGTCTGGCTGCAGATCCCAATTATTATGTTGTGGCCGGGGAGGGGACGGAGGGGCGTTATTTGCCGCCAGAATGCGACGTGGCGATCCGGCGCAATTGGTTTTGGCAGCCGGATGATTTGCACACGCTCAAGAGTGTGGAGCATTTGTTGGGTATTTATTATCGCTCGGTGGGGTTGGGCGGCAATTTGCTGCTCAACGTGCCGCCCAACCGTGAGGGGCTGATCTCGACGGAGGATCGAACGCGCTTGTTGGAAATGACTGCCGCGCGGCGACGCCGTTTTGCCGCGCCGATCCCGGCCCGGCTGTCGCAGCAGGGGGCGGTGGTGTGGGCCGATTTTGGCGCCGAGGTGGCGTTCGATCATTTGATTTTGAGCGAAGATTTGGTCGATGGGCAGCAGATCGACGGGCATCGCGTTTTTGCCCCGGAAATATGCGTCGCCGAGGGTGTCACGGTGGGGCACAAGCGCATCCATGTTTTTCCAACGGTGCGGACGGCGCGGGTACGCATCGAGCTGAACACAGAGCAGGCGCGGTTGGCGAGGGTGACGGCTTGCAAAACGGGGTACGAGGCGCTGCCCCGGCTGGGACCGTGATGGGGCGGCTTGTTATGCGCCGGGGTATTTTTCCAGAGGGGTGTTTGTGCGCACGCCAGACGTGCAGGGTTATCATAAAATTGCCTCTATTGGGTCTTGACAAACGATTTTCATCGTGATATGCTTGGGGTGTTGTTCCGAGTTGGAAAAATCTGTATTGGAGGCGTTCTGGGATGATGTATCCTCGAAGTGAGATTTTGTTTCCTCATCGCTGTGTGCGCGCGCTGCGGGATGTGCGCGGGCCGTTGTGGCAGGCGTTGGTTGAGCGGATTTTCAAATTGCCCGACATGCATCCTGATAGTTTGGCTTTTGCGTTGATGATGATCAAATTGTCGGGATGTTTGGATTGCGACCTGGATAGTTACAAGGCGTCGTTGGGGTGCTGCACGTGCGCCAAGCGGACGATCAATGCGTTCAAGGGTTCGGACAAGTTGTTGATGCGTCGCTACCAGGAAGCGCAGCAAGAGTTGGCTTGTTATCTGGCAGAAAAAGCAGGCGAGCAAATGTCGCAAGCCGCTTGAGGGGGCAATCATTAAAGGCTTTTTCCAAAGGCCGGTTCAAAAACTCTCGCCGTCCAACGCGGGGGTTTTTGTTTTGTAAAGGCGCGAGATGCATGTTGTGGTTTTTGCCAATGGCGAGTTGTCGCCGACGGAGGTCGTCCGGCGCGGCGCGGCGGCGGCCGATTGGGTGGTGTGCGCCGACGGCGGCGCCGATCACGCCAGCGCGATGGGGGTTCATCCCGATGTGTTGATCGGCGATATGGATTCGGTGTCGCCGGCGCTGCGCGTAAAATTAGAGTCGCAGGGCGTTGAATCGATCGTCCATCCGGCAAACAAGGATGAAACAGACCTCGAGTTGGCGCTGCTTTATGCTGTAGAGCATGGCGCGACGCGGATCACGATCTTGGGCGCGTTGGGGCGGCGCATCGATCACGAGTTGGGCAATTTGCTGCTGCTCGCGCATCCGTGTCTGGCGGGTGTGGATGTGTGCATTATGGCCGGAGATCAGGAAATTTGGCTGATCCGGCAAAGGCGTGTGTTTGACGGCGCGGTCGGTGATCTGCTGTCGCTGCTGCCCATCGGCGGCGATGCGCGCGGGGTGACGACCAGCGGGCTGGAATATCCGCTCGACGATGAGACGCTGCACTTTGGTCCGGCGCGCGGGGTGAGCAATGTGTTTATCGATCCTCGCCCCGGCGTGCGCGTACAAGAGGGGTTGTTGCTGGCCGTGCATACTCGTTTGACCTGATGTCGGGCTGCAAGTATAATGCGTTGTTGGGTGGCATGGGGCCAATTTCG